>NZ_CP021247.1:1572886-1880773 GCF_017309955.1 Novosphingobium sp. KA1
TATCCGCGGCGGCGACGACCTTGGCCGGGCCTGGTACAAGGCGGGCAAGCTGGAGCAGCGCACCAATACCTTCAACGACTTCGTCGATTGCGCGCGCGGCCTCGTCGCGCGCGGCTTTACCGAGGCGGGCAGGATCTCGATCTCGGGCGGCTCGGCGGGCGGCGAACTGATGGGCGCGGTGATCAACTCGGACCCCGCGCTGTTCGGCGCGGTGGTGGCGCATGTGCCCTTCGTGGACGTGCTCAACACCATGCTCGACGATTCCCTGCCGCTGACGCCGGGCGAATGGCCGGAATGGGGCAATCCGATCGAGGACAAGGCCGCCTTCGAGCAGATCCTCGGCTATTCGCCCTACGACCAGGTCAAGGCGCAGGCCTATCCGCCGCTGATGGTGACCGCCGGTCTCAACGATCCGCGCGTGACTTATTGGGAGCCCGCCAAGTGGGTGGCGAAGCTGCGCGAGGTGAAGACGGACGGCAACGAGCTGATCCTCAAGACCAACATGGGCGCGGGCCACGGCGGCAAGTCGGGCCGGTTCGAGAGTCTCAAGGAAACGGCAGAGGAATTCGCCTTCATCCTCTGGCAATTGCAGGTTTGAAAATTCGCTGAACGCGAATTTTGCGGCACCTGCCCACGCCCCCACCCGACCACCCATCAGGATACACTCGTGGGTGGTCGGCCCCCTCAGCGAAAAGGTCCCCCGGACCTTTTCGTGCTCTTCGGGACGGGCGTGGGCCGGTGCCGCACGAAAATGCCCGGATGGGCATTTTCGATCAGGAGAAAGACATGAGCGACCGCTTTGCCATGACCTTCACGGCGACGGCCCATGACATCGACGTCATGGGCCACGTCAACAATGCCGTGTGGGTGCAGTGGATGGAGGCCATTGCCGTCTCGCACTGGGAGGCCGACGCCACGCCCGAGCAGGTCGAGAAATACGTCTGGGTCGTGACCCGCCACGAGATCGACTATCGCGGCAACATTACCGAGGGCGAGAGCGTGGCGGCGCAGACCTTCATTCCCGAAGGCCCCACAGGCGCGCTTTGACCGGCGCGTGGAGTTCCGCAATGAGGCGGGCAAGGTCATCGTCGCGGCCAAGACCACGTGGGCGATGATCGACAAGGAAACCGGCCGCATCATGCGCGTGCCGCCGGACGTCGCCGAACGGTTCAGTGCAGGCTGACGACGGTCTGTTCGAGAAGCGAGGGCGACTGCGCGATCGCCGCGAAACTCTTGCTCACGGTGCGGTTTCGCCCCGCCGCCTTGGCTTCGTAGAGCAGGCGGTCGCACTGGCGGTAGAGGTCGTTGAAGCGCATCGCCGGAGCGCTGGTGACCAGGCCCATACTGGCGGTCACCGGCCGGTCGAGTAGCGGCACTTCGGCGGCGATGCGCGCCGGGATCGCCTGGCGGCGGCGTTCGGCACGCTCGGCGGCGCCGGTGCCGCGCAGCAACATCAGGAATTCCTCGCCGCCGATGCGCACCACCACGGTGTCCTCGTCCGGCATCAGCGCCACCGCGACGGCGCGCAGCACCGCATCGCCGGTCGCATGGCCGCGGGTGTCGTTGATCGACTTGAAATGGTCGAGATCGATCAGCGCCATCGTGTCGAAGCCTTCGAGCACCAGGCGGCTGTAGCGCTCCTCGAAGCCGCGGCGGTTGTAGAGCCCGGTCAGCGGATCGCGTTCGGCCAGGCTTTCCAGCATGCGCGCCTGCGTCAGCGGGCGGTCGCGCTGGTCCTTGAGCGCCATGAAGCGGTCCGCCGCGCCCAGCGTGGTCACCAGCACCTCGAAGGCGATGGAGACGTGCTGCAGCGTCATCAGCCCCAGCGGCGCATCGGTGGCCCCCAGCATCGAGACGATGCGGAACAGGCCCATGCCGATCAGCGGGGCCCAGCCGACGATCTGGAACCACACGGTGCGGCTGCCGCGCCGGACCGCGGTGGCCATCGTCCAGCCCAGCAGCAGGATGAACGGCAGGAACGAGGCGTAATAGAGCATCGCCGCGCTGGCGAGCAGCGGGCCGGAGGCGAGGTTGTAGTAGAGCGCCCAGAACAGCACCCAGGGGATAGCCGCCAGCAGCAGCCGCTTGTGCTGCCGGTCGAGCATGCCGGGTTCGAGCAGGTCGTCGAAGAAGCGCGAGGCGCCGATGATGATCAGGCTCCAGCTGAGCGAGGAGAGCGCGCAGATCTGCGTCAGCGAGAGCGAGACGAAGCGGTTGATGAGGCCGCTGCCCACCGCCGTCTGCATCAGCATCGCAAAGACGCCCAGCGCATGCCAGAGCGCGAAAGGCTGGCGCAGCACGCGGAAGATCGCGAAATTGAGCACCAGCGGCATGATCATCAGCCCGCAGAGCGCGGCGAGGATCAGCGCGTCGTTGCCGACCGCGCGCTCGTCGGCCGGCGCGGCGATCACAGCATCGGACAGCAGCCCCTTGTGGCGCGGGTTCACCACCTTGAGCACGTAGGCGCCGGGGGCTTCTCCCGATGCCAGGCGCGGCAGCGGCATCTCCATCGTCCAGGAGGTGGAGGCGAGGTGCAGATCCGGCTCGGTGATCGGCCGGGTCGCGCTTTGGCCATCCGCGCCGAGGGCGGTGACCGACAGCGCGGTGAAGCCGGTCAGGCGGGTATTGAGCGTTTCGCCGGGCACTTGCCGGTGTCCGGCCATGTCGATCCGCACGAAGCTCGCCATGCCGCCGGCGATCGGCCAGGTCCTGCCGCTGCAATCCCAGCGCGCCGGATCGCGGGCGAGGGCGGCCGCCGATTCGCCGCTATCGGCAAGCGCGGTGCAGACCGAGCCCGGGGCAAAGGCGGGTTGCGGATGGGCGGCAGCGGGCAGCGCCAGCAAGGCCAGGGCCGCTGCCCACACGCCGAACAGATAGGAAAGGGCCCCCGGGAACATGGCTGCTCAATCGCCGATCTCGATCAAGATATGGTTAACATACTGACAGATTGCCGCTCCGCAATCTTGCCGGAAACCGACGAAATCGCCGCCCTTTCGGGCGGACTGGCGCGAGCCGCTATCGATTCATCCGATCATCCCCACCCGATCGCGCATCGCCAGCATCCTGCGGGTGTCCGGGTGTCCGGGTGGCGGTGCTGCCCTCAAGCGGCCCTCAAGCGGCCGTTGCGGGCATTTTCAAACCGGCGCTGACGCAAGCGGCGGACCATTTGCCCACTCCTCAGTGGGCGTCGCGCAGGCTCTGGGTGATGATGCGGTCGCGGGCGGCGCGGATGTCGCCGGTCTCGTGCTGGATCGACAGCCGCTCCCGGTCGCTGGCGCGGTAGGTGTTTTCTGCCGCGTCGATCTGCTGGAGCGAGAGGCCGAGGTCGTCCAGCGCCTCGCGCGCCATCGCCACCGCCGATTCCATGACCTCGCGTACCATGAAGGCGACGGGGGCATCCATCAGCCGGATCATCGTGCGCCGGTCGTAGACGCGGGCGAGGATGCGGGCATCGGGGAAAGCCTGGTGGACGTTCTGCAGGAAGCTTTCGGAAAGCTGGTCGCCGTCGATGCAGAACACGATCATCTGCGCCTCGCCGGCGCCGGCCTGGCGCAGGAGGTCGATGCGGGTGCCGTCGCCGAACCAGACCTTGGCGCCGAAGCCGCCGGCCACGTCGATCATCTCGATGTCGGTGTCGATCAGCGTCACCTCGATCTCGGCAGCGATCAGCACCTGGGCCACGGTCTGGCCGAAGCGGCCATACCCCACCACCAGCGCGCGGGCGCCGTCGCGGCGGGGACCTTCGCGGGTTTCCTTGGAGGTCGGCATCTCGCGGATGCGCGCGGTGGCCATCATCAGGAACGGGGTGGTGACCATCGAGAGGGTGACGATGGCGCTGAACAGGCTGGCGGCGCTGGGGTCGACCAGCCAGGCGTCCCTGGCCTGGGCGAACAGCACGAAGCCGAATTCGCCGCCCTGGCTGAGCAGCAGGCCGAGCGCCAGCGCGCTGCGCCAGTTCATCCGGAAGGCCAGGCCCAGGAGGAAGATCACCCCGCTCTTCACCGCGATCAGCGCGAACGCCATGGCCAGCACGAACAGCGGCCGCTCGGCGATCGCCGAGAGGTCGAGCATCATGCCCACCGACATGAAGAACAGGCCCAGGAGCAGCGTGCGGAACGGCTCGACGTCGGCCTCCAGCTCGTGGCGATAGGGGGAATCGGCCAGCATGACCCCGGCGATGAAGGCGCCGAGCGCGGTGGAGAGGCCCAGCGACTGCATCAGGGCGGCCGAGGCGATCACCGTGAACAGCGCCGCGAACACGAACATCTCGCGCTCGCCGAGGTTGCCGATCAGGCGGAACAGCGGGCGAATCGCGAAGCGGCCCGCCAGGATCAGCCCGGCGATGGCGGCCAGCGTTTCCAGCACCAGGATCCAGCCGGGAGGGCCTTCGGGCAGGTGCGGGTTGCGGTTCATCGCCGCGATGATCGTGATCAGCGGGATGATCGAGAGATCCTGGAACAGCAGGATCGCGAAGGAGCGCTCGCCGAACGGGGTGTGCAGGCGGCCGGCTCCCTGCAGCATCGGCAGCACCTGCGCGGTGGAGGAAAGGCCGAGCGGCAGCCCCAGCGCCAGCGAGGCGGAAATGCTGAAGCCGGTCGTGAAATAGATGACGGCCGAGATGGCGAGCCCGCAGAGCGCCACTTGCAGCAGGCCCAGCCCGAAGATCTCGCTGCGCATCCGCCACAGGCGCCGGGGCGCGAGTTCGAGGCCGACGATGAACAGCAGGAAGGTGATGCCCAGTTCCGCGATGCCCAGCTTGTTCTCGGGATCGCCGACAAGGCCGAACATGGACGGCCCGAGGATCGCGCCCGCGAGCAGGTAGCCCAGCGTGGCACCCAGCCCGAGGCGGCGGAACAGGAGGACAAAGGCAAGCGCGGTGCCGAGCAGCAGGAAGCCGTCTCGCAGCAGGAATGCCTGGGAATGATCTTGCATCGGGGCCTTTCGGGGGCAGGGACGCGGGGGTGCCGTCAAAGCGGCAGGGTAGGGCTATTGGCGGGCAATTGGTAGGTTGGCGTTGGGATGGCTTGACCTTGCCCGCCAATCCCGCTTCCCGCGCGCCATTGGGGGGCTGTGTGTGGGGGGCGGGGCTGCGGGCGCCCCCCTGCCGTGCCTAGAGCGGCGCGCCGTTCTCGTCGCGGTAGATGTCGCGGCGGCCGACGTGGTTGGCGGGGCCGACGTAGCCGTCCTGCTCCATGCGCTCCACCCACTTGGCGGCGGTGTTGTAGCCCACGCCCATCTGGCGCTGCAGCCAGGAGACCGAGACCTTCTGGTTCTCGAACACCAGCTGGCAGACCTGGCGGTACTTGCGTTCCTCGGGCTGGTCGGAGGCGGTGGCGTCGAGGTCGTCGAAGCCGAACGAGCCTTCTTCCGGCTCGTTGGTGACGGCATCGACGTAGTCGGGCTTGCCCTGCGCGCGCCAGTGGTCGGCAACGTGTTCGACTTCCTCGTCCGAGACGAAGGGGCCGTGGACGCGCTTCACCGGGTCGGAGCTGGGCTTGTAGAGCATGTCGCCCTTGCCCAGCAGCTGCTCGGCGCCCTGTTCGCCCAGGATGGTGCGGCTGTCGATGCGGCTGGTGACGGCAAACGACACGCGGGTCGGCAGGTTGGCCTTGATGACGCCGGTGATGACGTCGACCGAGGGGCGCTGCGTCGCCATGATCAGGTGGATGCCCGCCGCGCGGCTCTTCTGGCTGAGGCGCTGGATCAGCACTTCGATTTCCTTGCCGACGGTGACCATGAGGTCGGCGAGTTCGTCGACGATCAGCACGATCTGCGGCAGCGTCTCGTAATCGAGCTGGCGGTCTTCGTAGAGTTCCTCGCCCGTCTCCGGGTCGAAGCCGATCTGGATGCGGCGGCCCAGCGGCTTGCCCTTGGCGGCGGCGGCGCGGACTTTCTCGTTGAAGCTGGCGAGGTTACGCACGCTGATCTCGCTCATCTGGCGGTAGCGGCGCTCCATTTCCTCGACCGCCCACTTCAGCGCGCGCACCGCCTTGGGCGGCTCGGTGACGACCGGCGAGAGCAAGTGCGGAATATCGTCGTAGCTCTTGAGTTCCAGCACCTTGGGATCGACGAGGATCAGGCGGCACTGCGCCGGGGTGAGGCGGTAGAGCAGCGAGAGCAGGATGGTGTTGAGGCCGACCGACTTGCCCGAACCGGTGGTACCGGCGACCAGCAAGTGCGGCATCGTCGCCAGGTCCGCCACCACCGGCTCGCCGGCGATGTCCTTGCCCAGGATGATCGGCAGCATGCCCTTGTGGCTGGCGAAAGCCTCGGAGGCGACCATCTCCTTGAACGAGACCATCTGGCGGTCGGCATTGGGCAGTTCGATGCCCATGACGGTGCGCCCCGGAATCGAGGAGACGCGGGCCGAGATCGCGCTCATGTTGCGGGCGATGTCGTCGGCAAGGCCGATCACGCGGCTGGCCTTGATGCCGGGCGCGGGCTCCAGTTCGTACATGGTGACGACCGGGCCGGTGCGCACGGCGGTGATCTCGCCCTTGACGTTGAAATCGTCCAGCACGGTTTCGAGCAGGCGCGCGTTGCGTTCGAGGCTGAGCTTGTCGATCTTGGGCTGCGAGTTGGGCGGCGGATCGTTGAGCAGGTCGAGCCCGGGCAGCGCGAACTTGTCGAACATGTCCTTCTGGCGGTTGCCGATGTTGAGCTGCGCGGGGGTGGCGGCGGCCTTGGGATCGCTGATCTCGGGCGCCTTGCGCGGCTTGGCCGGTTCGCGCTGGGCAGCGGCGGCCACCGGCGCGTCGTCGAAGTCGTCGTCCATGAACGGCGCGGACTGGATCTTCGGCGCCTTCTCGCGGGTCTTTTCCTTCTCGGCGCTGCGGGGCGAAGCCTCGCCGGGGGCGGAAGCGCGGCCGATGCGGCCGGGCAGGGTCAGCAGGCGGCCCCAGTCCCAGGCGAACACGCTGCCCGCCAGCAGCAGGCCGCCGCCAAGGCAGAGCACGGAAATGGCAAAGGCCGCCCAGGAGGCAAAGACGCCGGGCAGGAAGCCGGTCAGCGTCTCGATCACCCAGGCGCCGAGCAGGCCGGAAATGCCGCCCATCGAGGCGGGCAGGGTGCCGCCGGGCTGGACATAGGTGAGGCCGAGCAGGGTGCCGGTGGCGCCGGCCTGCGGGAAGGCGAGGCTGAGCACCGTGGCGATCAGCACCATGGCCAGCGCCAGCACAAAGACCGGGCGCCACCAGCGCTGGTTGGAAGGCTCCATCTCGCCGTCCTCTTCCTCGACCAGCAGCCAGAGCTTGCGGGCGAAGACATAGAGCAGCGGCACGAAGAGCGCGGAAACCGGGCCGAACAGCAGCAGCACCCGCTCCGCCACCCAGGCGCCGACCGGGCCCATCCAGTTCTCCGCCGGGCCGCCGGCGGCGGTCGAGGCGGAGGGATCGGTCTGGTGGTAGCTCAGCAGCGCGAGGGTGAGGAAGGCCATCGCCGCGAACAGCAGCAGGGCGCCGCCCAGCTCGCCCGCGCGGCGCAAGGACCGCTTGAGCACTGCGCGCCAGTCCGGCTTGGCGATTCGCCGTCCGGGTGCGAGGGGCCGTGTCGCCATTGGAAATTCCCTTGATTTCGGCCCGATATAATGCGTCGGCGGGGGACTCGCCGTCAAGAATGGATCGGGAACAAGGTTGTGGGCGGTCAGATAAACGCCTGAATCGCCGCCCATTTGCGGGCAGGTAGCGTGCGGGCGCGGTGCGCCGTCATGCCGCCCAGCGCGATCACCGGCACCTGCGCGCGCGCCGCCAGGAGGCGAAACCGCGTCGGCCCCAGCGTCTTGCCGCCGGGGTGCGAGCGGGTGGCGAAGACCGGCGAGACCACGGCCATGGCGGCGCGGGCGCGGTGGGCGCGGGCGAGTTCGCGCAGCGAATGGACGGTGACGAGGCGCAGGATCGCGGGGCCATGGGTGAGGTTTCCCGCCGCGCCGTAGGCCCCGTCCGCGCCCCATTTCCGGGCTTCGCGGGCTGTCCCGGAAAGCACGATGACGTGGCCGAAACGGCGGGCCACACGTTTCAAAACCGCGAAACGGATGCGGCGTTCGGCAGGCGGCAGGTGGTAGTGGCGCAGCACCAGCCCCGATCCGCGCGGCAGCCGCGCGAGCGCGGTTTCGAGCGTGGCATCGTTGCGGGCGTCGCTGACGAGCCAGATGTCGGGCGCAAGAGGTGGCTGGCGGTTCGGCACGGGGACGCTATAGCAGCGCGCCATGGATCAGCCAGCTTCTCCTCTCCAGGCCGTTCGCGCCGGGATCGCCCACGCCGCCACCATTGCCGGACGCGCGCCCGGGGCGATCGAACTCGTCGCCATCTCCAAGACCCACCCCGCCGAGGCGATCCTGCCGCTCCTCGCCGAGGGGCAGCGCGTCTTTGGGGAAAACCGCGTGCAGGAAGCCGAGGCCAAGTGGCCCGCCCTGCGCGAGGCCCATCCCGATGTGGTGCTGCACCTCGTCGGCCAGCTCCAGTCCAACAAGGCCGAGGACGCGGTCGCGCTGTTCGACTGCATCCACGCGCTCGACCGGCCCTCGCTGGTTACGGCGCTGGCCAGGGCGATGGACAAGCTGGGCCGCCGGGTGCCGTGCTTCGTGCAGGTGAACATCGGCGCCGAAGAGCAGAAGGGCGGTTGCGCGATTGCCGATCTGCCCGCCCTGCTGGCCGAAGTGCGCGGCGCGGATATTCCGCTGGCGGGCCTGATGTGCGTGCCGCCGGCGGGCATCGAGGCGGCGCCGTTCTTTGCCCTGCTTGCCAAGCTTGCCGCCGACAACGGGGTTTCCGGCCTGTCGATGGGCATGAGCGAGGACTTCGAAACGGCGATCATGCTGGGCGCCACGCATGTGCGCGTGGGCAGCGCGCTGTTCGGCGCGCGGGCCGCAGCCTGATGTTACCCAAGCTCCTCCCCCATCGGGGGAGGGGTAATGGCGCAGGGCTGCCGAAAGCCCCCTTCGTCAGCGCTTTGCGCTGCCGCCTCCCCCGCTGGGGGAGGATCTTTTTTGCTTAAGCAGCGCGGAACGCCAGCAGCGAGAGGCCGAACCCGGCGAACAGCCCGCCGGTCAGCCGGTTGAACGCCCGCTTGACGCCGGCCTTGCCCAGATGGCGCGAGAGCGCGCGGCCGCTGAATGCATAGACCGCGTACCAGAACGCCTCGATCACCGCGAAGACCGCCACCAGGATGGCGAACTGCGGTGCCTGCGGGCGGGCGGGATCGATGAACTGCGGCAGGAAGGCGGCGGCGAAGACGATGGCCTTGGGATTGCTGATCGAGATCGCATAACCGCCGCGCAGCAGCGCCAGCCACGAAACCTCCGGCCGCACGGTCTGCAGCGCGTCGTCATCGTCTGAAACCGGCGCGCGCCATGCCTTGACCGCCAGGAACAGCAGATAACCGGCGCCCGCAATGCGCAGCGCGGTGAAGGTCCCGGGCAGCGCATGGAGCAGCGCCCCCAGCCCCACGGCGGAGGCGGCCAGCAGGGTGACGAGACCCAGGAGGCAGCCCGCCATGGTGGCGAGGGTGCGCTTCACGCCCAGTTCCACGCTGCGCGAGAGCACGTGGAGCATGTTGGGGCCCGGCGTCGCGCTCAGGAGGAAGACCGCGACGGCGAAGATCCAGAGGGTGTGAAGCGCCATCCGCGTCCTCAGTCCAGTTCGTTGCCGGTGAGCGTCACGACGTGGAGCAGGTTGGTGGAGCCCGGCACGCCGAACGGCACGCCCGCCAGCGCCACGAGGCGGGTTCCGGCAGCGCCGAAACCGTGGCGCAGCGCCATGCGCTTGCCCTTGGCGATCATCTCCTCGAAGCTGCCGATGTCCTTGGTGGTCACCGTATGGGCGCCCCACAGCAGCGCCAGGCGGCGGGCGGTGGCGAGCGTCGGGGTGAGCACCAGCATCGGCGCTGCGGGCCGTTCGCGCGCGACGCGGCGGGCCGAACCGCCCGAGCCGGTGAAGACGATGATGCCCTCGATCGGCAGGGTATCGGCAATCGTCGCGCAGGAGGCGGAAAGCGCGTCGGCGGTGGTCGGATCGGGCGGGGTCGAGGCGAGGTGGATACGCTCGCGGTAGGTCGAATCGTGTTCGACCGAGACGGCGATGCGGTCCATGATCGTCACCGCCTCGACCGGCCACTGACCGGCGGCGGTTTCGGCCGAGAGCATCACCGCGTCGGCGCCGTCATACACGGCGTTGGCGACGTCGGAGACTTCGGCGCGGGTCGGCGAGGGGCTGGTGATCATCGATTCCAGCATCTGCGTGGCCACCACCACCGGCTTGCCGCTGGCGCGGGTCTTGGCGACGATGTGCTTCTGGATCGGCGGCACCTGTTCGGGCAGCAGTTCGACGCCAAGGTCACCGCGCGCGACCATGATGCCGTCCGACAGCTCGATGATGCCGTCGATCGACTGCACCGCGGCAGGCTTCTCGATCTTCGACATCAGCGCGCAGGCCCCGCCGATCAGGCGGCGGGCCTCGGCGACGTCCTCGGGACGCTGCACGAAGGAGAGGCCGATCCAGTCGGCGCCCTGCTCGACCGCGAAGGCGAGGTCGCGGCGGTCCTTGTCGGTCAGCGCCGGCACCGGGACGATCGCGTCGGGCACGTTCACGCCCTTGCGGTCGGAGATCGCGCCGCCGACTTCGGCCGAGCACAGGATCGAATCGGCTTCGGCGCGGATGACCACGAGGCGCAGCTTGCCGTCGTCGATCAGCAGGCGCTGGCCCTTCTCGAGGATGCCGAACAGTTCGGGATGCGGCAGGCAGACGCGGTTGTCGTCACCCGGGGTGGGATCGCGGTCCAGCGTGAAGTGGGCGCCGTGGCGGATGAAGGCCTTGCCCTCGGCAAACGTGCCGACGCGCAGTTTCGGGCCCTGCAGGTCGCAGAGCACGGCGATGGGGCGCATCGCGTCCTTTTCCACCGCGCGGATATTGGCGATGGTTTCGCGGTGGGTGTCGTGATCGCCGTGGCTCATGTTGACGCGGAAGGCATCGGCGCCGGCTTTCAGCAGCTTCTCGATGGTTTCCTTGTCACGGCTCGCCGGGCCGAGCGTGGCAAGGATCTTGACCTTGCGCTGGCGCTTGATGCCGCGGTGGTGGGGCGAGCGACGGAATGGTGGAGTGGTTGCCAAGGTCAGTGTGCCTCTTCCTGTATCGGGGCGATCTATGGCAAAGCTTGTCTGACAAACCAAGGACCAAGCGAAGCGCCATGCACGAAAACAACTCCATAGACGCTCTTGATGACGCCGTAGCGGCAGCGACTTTCCGCCGTCTCGTCAAGCACTTGCAGCAGCGCCACGATGCCGAGAACATCGAGCTGATGGGGCTTGCCGGATTTTGCCGCAATTGCCTGGCCGACTGGATCCGCGACGCCGGTTTTGCAGGCGACAAGGCCGCCGCGCGCGAAGTGATCCATGGCATGCCGTTCGGGGAGTGGAAGGCGAAATACCAGAGCGAGGCCACGCCTGAGCAGCTGGCGCGGATGGAGGAGAGCCTGAAGAAGAACGCCCCCGGGCACTGAGGAGGCCGGACTGCGGGGGGCGGGTCTGCTGCCGACGGGGCGCCGATAAAGCGAATCTAACGAGAGTTTCTGCAAAAATCAGTGGGAAGCCCCGCGTTTTCGGGGTTCTGGCCTATAAGTACGATAATTCGAGTTAGGCATACTTCTAGCTATCCCCCTGAAGCGAGAAACGTCCGATGGTCGACTGGTTCGTCAAACATGCCCCTATCCGGCAGAAAACCTGGTTCGCATTCACGGTCATGGCTGCCGCGATGCTGGTGGCGGTGCTCTGCGCGGCGCTGCTGCCGCTGGTGATAGGCCTGCCCGCAGGGCTGGCGCTGACGCTGGGCGCCTGGCTCTTCGGCATGGCCTGCCGCGAGGGTATCTGCGTGCCTTATGTCTCCACCGTGGTGCGCATGGAGGGGCTGGCCGCGGGCGACCTCGACAGCCCGGTGGACTATACCGATTACCGCGACTGCGTGGGCCGCATGACCCAGGCGATGTTCACCTTCCGCGAGACCGCGCGCCAGCAGCGGATCACCGCGCGCGATCAGGCCGCGATGGTCGAACAGTTCACCGCCCAACTGGAAAAGCTGGCGCGCGGCGATCTCACCGCCCAGGTGACCGCCGAATTCACCGGCGAGTTCAGCCAGCTCAAGAGCCATTTCAACGAGGCGATCGGGCGGCTGCGCGACCTTGTCGGCGCGGTGCAGGTGCGCGCGCAGGCGATCCGCACCGGCTCGAGCGAGATCTCCCAGGCCTCCGACGACCTCGCGCGCCGTACCGAGGGAATGCCGCCAGCCTCCAGCAGACCTCGGCCGCGATCGTCTCGATGGAGGATCGCCTGAGGAGCACCGCCGTCGCCGCCGGGCAGACGCTGGAGAGTGCCGACGGGGTGATCGCGCTGGTCGGCAAGGGCCGCGCGGTTGCCGGTGAGACGGTGGAGACGATGGGCCGCGTCTCGGGCTGCGCCAAGGGCATCGACACGGTGATCGAGGGGGTCGACAAGATCGCCTTCCAGACCCGGGTGCTGGCGATGAACGCGGCGGTCGAGGCCGGCCGCGCGGGCGAGGCCGGGCGCGGTTTCGCGGTTGTTGCCGATCTGGTCTCGGCGCTTGCCATGCGGGCCGAGGAAGAGGCGCGCAATGCCCGCGAGCAGCTTGGCGTCACCCAGTCGGAAGTTGCCAGTGCGGTCGAGGCGGTCAATTCGGTCGATTCGGCGCTGGTCGAGATCGTCGACGGGGTGGGCAAGGTCCACCGGCTGCTGGAGCGCATGACCACCGACAACCGCGAGCAGTCCGCCGCCATCACCCAGGTGACCACCGCGATCGGCGAGATGGAACGCACGACGCAGTACAATGCCTCGATGGTGGAGCAGACTTCGGCCGCCGCGCTCAATCTCGACAGCGAGATCTCGCGCCTCAGCGCCCAGGCGGGCGAGTTCCGGCTGGCGTGACGGGCCCTGCCGACGGCGGGCCTTGTCCCGTCGCCGGAGTCTTTGCGCGATTTCCACAGGCCCGCGCTTTGCCCGAATCCCGCGCAGCCGCTATCAGCGCCGCCAAATCGATTCATCCTAGTTCCGGAGCACGAACCCCATGGCCGAAACCACCGACGATCGCCTGCGCCTGCTGATCGAGCGCGTCGAGCGCCTCGAAGAAGAAAAGAAGGGCATCGGCGACGATATCCGCGACGTCTATAACGAGGCCAAGGCGGTCGGCTACGACGTCAAGATCATGCGCCAGATCGTCCGCATCCGTAAGATGAAGCCGGACGACCGCCGCGAAATGGACATGCTGCTCGACACCTACAAGACCGCGCTCGGCATCGATTGATGTTGCCCGGGCTTCGGCCCGGGAAGCGGTACCGGCGCTCTGTATGAGGCCGGATTTTACCCTCCCAAATACACCAGCACCATGGTCGCCGCATTGGCGCCCATGTGCTGGAGCATGGCGGCGGGCAGGCCGATGCGCTGGCGGGTGAAGCCCAGCATCAGCGCGGCCCAGAGCTGCGGCAGCACCATCGGCAGCATCAGCGCCGACACGCTCGGGTAATTCATCAGGTGAACCCCGGCGAACAGCAGCGCAACGATCCAGAAAATCACAGGATAGGCCGAGCGGTAGAGCGCCGCCGGTTCGCTACGCTTGCGCAGCACGATCCAGCCGCCAAGCGCCGCGCCGGTCAGCAGCACCAGCATCCCAAGCAGCACCATCGGCGCCAGCGCCTTGGCATAGACTGCCAGACCCGCAAACAGCACCGCGCACAGCAGCAGCCACAAGGCGCGGGGGCGGCCCGTCTGCCAGCCCCGGAACAGCGTTTCTTCCGCGATCGGCGCGACCAGCACCGTGATCGGCAGCAGCCAGCCGGCGGGCAGCTTGTCGAAGGCATCGGGCATCGGCAGGTGCATGGCCTGCTGCCACAGGCCGATCAGCGGCAGCACCACCAGCAGCAGCACCGCGACATGCAGCAGCGCCATCACGCCCAGCGCGGCCCACCCCTCGCGCGAACGCAGGCCGACCGGCGTCAGGATCGCGGGTCTTTTCAGGAATCCCGGCAGCTCTCGCAGGAGCGCAAGCGCACGGGTCGATGCACGGGAAGCGGCGGCAGGGTCGGTCCGGGTGGCCATGGCGGTGTGCTAGCGGAGTTTTCTTGCCAAATCCTTTGGCCCATCCGTCTTCGGGCAGGCAAGCGGAACGGGCGGTTGCCCTTGGGTGCCGCCCTGTTGTAAGGCGCGCCCTGCGTCATCTGGCACACATCATTCAACGGACCTCGCTGCCCGGCCCTCGCGGTTATCGCCGCAAGCAGGCAGGCAGGCGAGCGAAGCAAGAGCGGACCCCATGGCAGGCCATTCCAAATTCAAGAACATCATGCATCGCAAGGGTGCGCAGGACAAGAAGCGCTCGGCGCAGTTCAGCAAGCTCAGCCGCGAAATCACCGTGGCCGCCAAGATGGGCATGCCCGACCCGGACATGAACCCGCGCCTGCGCGCCGCGGTCAACGCCGCCAAGGCGCAGTCGATGCCCAAGGACAACATCCAGCGCGCGATCGACAAGGCCAGCAAGGGCGATGCCGAGAACTACGAGGAAGTGCGCTACGAGGGTTACGGCCCCGGCGGCGTCGCCCTCATCGTCGAGGCGCTGACCGACAACCGCAACCGTACCGCCACCAACGTGCGCACGGCGTTCTCCAAGAACGGCGGCAACCTCGGTGCCTCGGGCGCGGTTTCGCACGGTTTCGAACGTCTCGGCCTGATCGAGTACCCCGCCTCGGTGGGTGACGAGGAGAAGGTCCTCGAGGCCGCCATCGAAGCCGGCGCCGAGGACGTCCAGAGCGACATGGGCGACGGCGACGAGAACCCGGGCAGCCACTCGATCTGGGTCTCGGTCGATTCGCTGCACGAAGTCGCCCGCGAACTGGAAAAGGTGCTGGGCGAGGCCGAGGGCGTGAAGCTCGCGTGGAAGCCCAACCTCTCGGTCGAGGTCGATGCCGACACCGCCGGCACGCTGATGAAGCTGGTCGACACGCTGGAAGACGACGACGACGTCCAGAC
This sequence comes from Novosphingobium sp. KA1, assembly GCF_017309955.1. Classification (NCBI taxonomy): domain Bacteria; kingdom Pseudomonadati; phylum Pseudomonadota; class Alphaproteobacteria; order Sphingomonadales; family Sphingomonadaceae; genus Novosphingobium; species Novosphingobium sp. KA1. The sequence goes on from NZ_CP021247.1 coordinate 1,587,903, forward strand.
CGTCTGGGGCAACTACGAGATCTCCGACGAGGTCATGGCGAAACTCGCCTGACATGCTGGCCCTGATCGCCCGTGCGCTGATCTCCGGCGCGATGATCGTGGCGATCGCCGAGATCGGCAAGCGCCTGCCCGCGATGGGCGCGCTTGTCGCCTCGCTTCCCCTGGTCTCGGTGCTGGGCATGATGCTCCTGTGGCATGCCCGGCCCGATGCCGAGAACATGGCCGTGCATGCACAGGCGACCTTCTGGTACGTGCTGCCCTCGCTGCCGATGTTCCTGCTGATCCCGGTGCTGCTGCGCCACGGGATCGGCTTCTGGCTCTCGCTGCTGGCGGGCTGCGTGCTGACGGTCCTGCTCTACCTGCTGATGGTGCATCTCGGCCCGCGCTTCGGCCTCAAGGTCTGATCCCATGATCATCATCGGCCTCGATCCGGGGCTCACCTGCACCGGCTGGGGCATCGTCGCCAAGAGCGGCAGCCGTCTCAGCCATGTCGCCAACGGGCAGATCCGCACCGATGCCAAGGCCGGCATGGCCGAGCGCCTGGTCGAGCTCGACGCGGCGCTGACCGACGTGATCCTCCATCACCGGCCCGATGCCGGCGCGGTGGAGGAAGTCTTCGTCAACGTGAACCCGCAGTCGACGCTGAAGCTGGGGCAGGCGCGCGGCGTCGCCATGCTGTCGATCGCGCGCGCGGGTCTGCCGGTGGCGGAGTATTCCACCAAGGTCATCAAGAAGGCGCTGGTCGGCACCGGCGGCGCCGACAAGAAACAGATCCAGCACATGTTGAAAGTGCTGCTGCCCGGCGTGAAGCTGGCGGGCGAGGACGCGTCGGACGCGCTTGCCGTCGCCATCACCCACGCCAACATGCTGGGAAGCCACCGCTAGGCGGCTTGTAGCGATGGCGCAGGGGGACGGCCGGGGAGGCGTCAGGGCCGCCCCGCCAGCCCCGCGTCCAACCCCGCGTCCAACCCCGCGTCGATGTCGATCATCTTCTGATAGGACCATTGCGGCGCCGGGGCGCAGGTTCCTTCGCGGCGGAACAGGCAGGCCTGCTGGTCGCCCATGGCCTCGCACGCCTCGCGGTGCCATCCGGGCAAGGCGGTATCCGGCGTGGCCAGGATCAGCGCATTGGCGCCCTGTGCCAGACCTGGTGCCAGACCTGGTGCCAATCCCGGAGCCCGCGTGCCGGACAGCGGCCTGCCGCCGGTGGGGACGAGCAGGATCGGCACCGGCCGGGGCAGCAGCGCCGGCACCAGATGCGCCTTGATTTCGAAGTCCAGCGCGATGGCGCAGGTGCGTGGATCGTCCAGCGCCCGCAGCGCCAGCCGCGGAACCGCGCCGCCGCCGCGAAAGGCCGGATAGCCCCCGCTCTTGTATTCGGAGGCGAACGACGCGCCCAGCCAGGCAAGGCAGACGATCGCAATTCCCGCAGGGCCGGCAATGCCGCCCCGGCGCTCTGCCAGGCGGTCCGCGAGCCGCACCGTGGCAATCGCCGCCAGGATCAGGACGGTCAGCGTGGACAGCCAGATGAACCGGTATTCCTTGTGGGCGATCATGCTGTGGATCAGCACGTTGACCGTCGCGGCGGCCATCAGCGGCCAGTAGCGCCGCCCGGCCAGCAGCGCGGCGACCAGGAGCGGCACCATGATCGGCGCCAGATGTGTGTAGAGCCCGATCAGGTAGGCGAAAGGCCCCGAAACGCCGAAGCGGGAGGCGATCCCATGGCCGATGTTCATCGCGACGTTGACCATGATCCACGCGAACGGAACGCGGCCCATGGCCAGATCGCTGGCTGCGCCCAGCAGGGCGGCGGCCAGCCCGCCCAGCACCACGGGCCGCCAGCGCCGCCAGTCGAGCCGCAGCGCGGCGATGGCCAGCACCGCGACAAAGGGCGCGTATTGCAGTCTTGCCAGCACGCCAAGGCCGAGCAGGAAGCCGCTTGTCAGCAGGTACATGTCGCTCGCCCGTGCGGTTGCGGAGCGGTCGTCATCGGTCAGCAGCGGCGCGGCGGCGAGCAGGATCAGGGCGCTGGCCAGGCTTTCCGAAAGCAGCAGGTCGCTGAACAGCACCGCTTCCCACCACACCGAGGCGACAAACAGCGCGACCAGCGCGTGTCGGCGCGAGGAAAGCGCGCCCAGCCGCCAAGCGGCGGGAAGGGTCAGCAGGGTCAGTGCGCCGAAGGCGGCCCGGGCAAGGCGGACGGCAAAGAGCTGCTCGTCCGACAGCAGGTGGCCCATCCACAGGAACAGGGCGACGAATTGTTCGATCAATGCGCCGCGCAAGCCGTAATGCGCTTCCCAGGGAACCAGGCCCCGCCCGGTGGCAAGGCGATTGCCCTGTTCGAGATACTGCATCAGCTCATCGGCGTGCATGATCTCGAACGGTGAGAAATGCGCGATCCGCAGCCACACCGCGGCGATGGCGACCGGCAAGGCCGCAAGAACCGGCCACGACCAACGATTGCCCGCCCGCGCGGCCCCGGCGTCTTTCCCCATGGCTGCGCGTTAGCATGGGCGATTCGCGCTGTCATGGGGCGGGCCGCGATTGCGCTGCTGATCGTGCTTGCCGCGCGGGCGGGCATCGGCCATAGGAGCCTCATGGGGAACAAACCATGATCGCAAAGCTGACTGGCCTGCTCGACGATACCGGCCCCGACTGGGCGATCATCGACGTCAATGGCGTGGGTTATCTTGTCCATTGTTCGGCGCGTACGCTCGACCATCTCGGCATCCGGGGCGACAAGGTCGTCGTCCATACCGAGATGCAGGTCTCCGAGACCGACCAGCGCCTGATCGGCTTCACCAGCGGGGCGGAGCGCAACTGGTTCCGCCTGCTGACGGCGGTGCAGGGGGTAGGCTCCAAGGTCGCGCTCGCCATCCTTTCTGCATTGACCACCGAGGAACTGCAGCGCGCCTGTGCCGGGGGCGACAGCGCCATGGTCGCGCGCGCCAACGGTGTCGGGCCGAAACTGGCCAGCCGCATCGTCAACGAACTCAAGGACAAGGCGGGCGGCATGCCCACCGTGCCCGGCGCGCCCGGCCTTGCGGCAGTGGCGGCGCCTGCGGGCGATGCCAGCGCGGATGCGGTCTCGGCGTTGCAGAACCTCGGCTTCAAGCCGGCGGTCGCCTCGATGGCGGTCGGCAAGGCGGTGGAGGAACTCGGCGAGGATGCGGGCCTGAACGATCTTGTCCGCGTGGCGCTGAAGAGGGCGGCGGGGTGACAGTTCGCACGCATCTCGAGTTTCGTGCGAACTATGCCAAGGCGGTTTCGATGGAACCCGAGCCTGGCGGCAAGGACGTCATGGCATTCCTCGCCAGTGGCATCCGGCAAGCGGGCATCTTGGTGGGCGAACCTGTCCCGGAGGATTGGGGGTGGAGTTGCGCATTGGACACCGGCGGTTTCCGGATCTTGCTGGGATGCGGCGACTATCCTGAGTATGAAGATGGCTGGCTTTGCTTTGTTGCGCCGCGGAAGAGTTTGCGTTTGCTGTTCCGTGCGAGAGCAGCTGGGCAGGCGCTTCGCAGTGCCGCCCATGCCATGCATAGCGCCGTTGCTGCAAACCCGCGTTGCCATGATCGTAAATGGTGGAGCGATACAAGCGGTGTTGGCGAAGTTGAAGAATGTTGAATGACCGATAATCCCATCCTCACCTCGTCCCGCCAGCCGGAGGACGCCGATGCGGCGCTTCGCCCGAAGACGCTGGCCGAATTTGTCGGGCAGGCGGCGGCCAAGGACAATCTTCGCGTCTTCATCGAAAGCGCCAAGTCGCGGCGCGAGGCGATGGATCATACGCTGTTCTTCGGCCCTCCCGGCCTCGGCAAGACGACGCTCGCGCAGATCGTCGCGCGCGAACTCGGCGTGGGTTTCCGCGCCACCAGCGGGCCGGTGATCGCCAAGGCGGGCGACCTTGCCGCGCTGCTGACCAATCTCGAGCATGGCGACGTGCTGTTCATCGACGAGATCCACCGCCTCAATCCGGTGGTCGAGGAAGTGCTCTACCCGGCGATGGAGGACCGCGCGCTCGACCTCATCATCGGCGAGGGGCCCTCGGCGCGTTCGGTGCGGATCGACCTGCCGCCCTTCACGCTGGTCGGCGCGACGACCCGGCAGGGCCTGCTGCAGACCCCGCTGCGCGACCGTTTCGGCATTCCCGTCAGGCTGCAGTTCTACACTGTGGAGGAACTGGAAAAGGTCGTCACCCGCGGCGCCGGCCTGCTCGGCATCGGCATGGACAAGGGCGGGGCGACCGAGATCGCCCGCCGCGCGCGCGGCACCCCGCGCGTGGCCGGGCGGCTGATGCGCCGCGTGCGCGACTTTGCCCATGTCGCGGGCTCCGACGTCATCACCCGCGCCATCGCCGACGATGCGCTGACCCGGCTGGAAGTCGATTCGATCGGCCTCGACGCGCAGGACCGGCGGTACCTGCGGATGATCGCCGACATCTACAAGGGCGGCCCGGTCGGCGTCGAGACGCTGGCGGCGGGCCTTTCCGAGCCGCGCGACACGATCGAGGAAGTGATCGAGCCCTACCTCATCCAGCTTGGCCTGATCGCCCGCACCGCGCGCGGCCGCTGCCTCAACGACGGCGGCTGGCAGCACCTCGGGATGACCCCGCCGCAGCAGGGCGGAGGCGGTCCGCAGGGCGGCCTGTTCGATTCGCCGGGGGACTGAGCCGGCGTCCGGCGATTTTGCAGATCCGTGAAAAGCTTCGGCAGAACTTACGGAAGCCGCCGGCAACAGTCCCGCATCGGCACACTATTGCTGTCAACTGCAAAAACTAACTCGGTTTATCGCCGGCCGGGACACGTTTTCGCGAGAATGCCATTGTTCCCTTAACTTCTATCTGCGCTTGGTAGGCGCTAACGGGCCTTCACGACTTATGGTCGCGGTCGGCCGGCCCGGAGGGAGCGAAGAGAGAAAGCTATGTCGGTTCGAATGGCCTTGGCGAAGCTGTCTGCCTGTGCGGCGGGCTGCGCGATCATCGGCGGCGGGGCTGTCCACGTCGCCGAGACGCAGGCGAGCGGCGTCGAATACCACAAGCTCAAGCAGGCGAAAGTCGCCCGGCCGGCGAAGCGCACGATTCCCCGGCGCGCCCGGCGCGTGATCCCGCGCCCGGCGCCGGAGCCGGTGCTGACCGCGCGGCGCGAGATCCCCCGTTACGAAATGGCCCCGCTGCCGACATATGTTCCGCCCGTCGCCCCGCCGGTTTCGGGCTGCTGCTCCGGCACCCCGGTGGTGGTCGGCGGCGGTTCGAGCGGCGGCGGTTTCGGTGGCGGTTTCTTCGGCGGCTTCTTTGGCGGCAGCGGATCGAGCGGCGGCAATGTCGTGATCAGTTCGACCACTACCGGTTCGACGTCCACCTCGACCTCCTCGGGTTCGACTTCGACGTCGAGTTCCTCGGGCACCACGTCGGGCACGACCTCCGGTACCACCTCGGGCGTGCCGACCGATACCCAGAACGGGCAGACGTCGAGCGGCTCGACGACAACCACGACCACCACCACGACCGGGGGCGTCAGCACCACCACGTCGACTTCGGGCAACGTCACCTCGACCACCACGACAACCTCGGGCAACGTGACTTCGACGACCAGTTCGTCGTCGAGTTCCTCCTCGAGCTCGTCGTCGAGCTCGTCGTCGAGTTCGAGCTCTTCGTCCGGTTCGTCCTCGGGCTCGTCTTCCGGTTCTTCGACCGGTTCCAGCTCGGGATCCTCTTCGGGTTCGTCCTCCGGCTCTTCCACCAGTTCAAGTTCGGGTTCCACCTCGTCATCGACGTCGGGTTCCAGTTCGAGCTCGGGCTCCTCGTCGGGCAGCAGCGGCACGACCACGACGACCAGCGGCGGTCCGCCGCCGGGCGGCGAGACGCCGCCGCCGACCGACGTGCCGGCGCCGCCGATGCTGGTGCTGTTCGGCGCCGCCGCCGCCGCGCTGGTGGCGCGCCAGCGGCTGGCGGGACGCAAGCGCGTCTGACGGATCGTCTGGCCGCCTGACGGATCGCCAGATCGGCGGAGGGAGCGTCAGGGCGGCCTGGGCCGCCGCCCGAAGGGCCGGGCGAGCGGTTCGCAAGAAGGGTGAAGCGTCGGGGGGCGCTTCCCCCTTTTTTCGTTCCGGCGGCAGCGTGCCAGGCCGCGTCAGGCCCCGCCAGGCCCAGAAAAAACCCCGCCCCGCGCGAACGCGGGACGGGGCTTCCTTCTTGAGCCGGTAAGGCGGCTGGCCGGTTAGGCGGCCAGCTTGCGCAGCACGTACTGCAGGATGCCGCCGTTGTTGAAGTATTCCACTTCGTTGGCGGTATCGATGCGGCACAGCGCGGTGAAGGTGAAGGTCGAGCCGTCCGGACGGGTCACCTGGACTTCCACGTCCTGGCGCGGCTTGAGGCTGGCAACGCCCAGGATCGTGAAGGCGTCGTCGCCGGTCAGGCCCAGGGTCTGGCGGGTGTCGCCATCCTTGAACTGCAGCGGCAGCACGCCCATGCCGACCAGGTTCGAACGGTGGATACGCTCGAAGCTCTCGACGATCACGGCGCGCACGCCGAGCAGGTTGGTGCCCTTGGCCGCCCAGTCGCGCGACGAACCGGTGCCGTACTCCTTGCCGGCCACGACCACCATCGGCGTGCCCTGCTCCTTGTACTTCTGCGCGACGTCGTAGACCGGCAGAACCTCTTCACCGAAGCGGCTCATGCCGCCTTCGATGCCGGGGACCATTTCGTTGCGGATGCGGATGTTGGCGAAAGTGCCGCGCATCATGACTTCGTGGTGGCCACGGCGCGAACCGTAGGAGTTGAAGTCCGCCTTGGCGACCTGGTGCTCCATCAGCCACTGGCCTGCCGGGCTGTCGGCCTTGATCGAGCCGGCCGGCGAGATGTGGTCGGTGGTGATCGAATCGCCGAGGATCAGCAGGGGCTTCGCCTCGATGATGTCGTTCACCGGCGCCGGGGTCATTTCCAGGCCTTCGAAGTACGGCGGGTTGGCGACGTAGGTCGAACCGGCGCGCCACGAGTAGGTTTCCGAACCGGTGACGTTGATCGCCTGCCAGTGCTTGTCGCCCTTGTAGACGTCGGCATAGCGGGCCTGGAACATCGGGCGGTCCATGCAGGTGGCCATGGTTTCGGCCACTTCGTTGTTGGTCGGCCAGATGTCCTTGAGGAACACGTCGGTGCCGTCCTTGCTGACGCCGATCGGGGTGGTGGTGAAGTCTTCCACCACGGTGCCCTTCAGGGCGTAGGCAACGACCAGCGGCGGCGAGGCCAGGAAGTTGGCGCGCACGTCCGGCGAGACGCGGCCTTCGAAGTTGCGGTTGCCCGAGATGACGGCGCTGGCGACCAGGCCGTTCTCGTTGATCGCCTTCGAGATCGGTTCGGCGAGCGGGCCCGAGTTGCCGATGCAGGTGGTGCAGCCGTAACCGACGAGGTTGAAGCCGATGTTGTCGAGGTGCGACTGCAGGCCGGCCTTGTTGAGGTAGTCGGTGACGACCTGCGAACCGGGGGCGAGCGAGGTCTTGACCCAGGGCTTGGGCTTGAGGCCCAGCTCGTCGGCCTTCTTGGCGACGAGACCGGCGGCGACCAGCACGCTCGGGTTCGAGGTGTTGGTGCAGCTGGTGATGGCGGCGATCATGACGTCGCCGTCACCGATGTCGAAGTCCTTGCCTTCGACGGGGACGCGGGTGGCCGACTTCTTGTAGGTCTCGGCCATGTCCTTGTTGAACACGTCGTCGACGTCGGGAAGGGCAACCCAGTCCTGCGGACGCTTCGGACCGGCGAGCGAGGGCACGACGGTCGAGATGTCGAGTTCGAGGGTCGAGGAGAAGATCGGATCGGCAGCGCCGGCTTCCATCCAGAAGCCCTGTTCCTTGGCATAGGCTTCGACGAGGGCGATCTGCTCTTCCTCGCGGCCGGTGAGGCGCAGGTAGTCGAGGGTCTTGTCGTCGATACCGAAGAAGCCGCAGGTGGCGCCGTATTCCGGGGCCATATTGGCGAGCGTCGCACGGTCGGCCAGCGACAGCGAGGCCAGGCCGGGGCCGAAGTATTCGACGAAGCGGCCGACCACGCCGTGCTTGCGCAGCATCGCGGTGCAGGTCAGCACGAGGTCGGTGGCGGTGACGCCTTCCTTCAGCTCGCCGGTGAACTTGAAGCCGACGACTTCGGGGATCAGCATCGAGACCGGCTGGCCGAGCATCGCGGCTTCCGCCTCGATGCCGCCGACGCCCCAGCCCAGCACGCCCAGGCCGTTGACCATGGTGGTGTGGCTGTCGGTGCCGACGCAGGTGTCGGGATAGGCAACGGTTTCACCGTTCTGGTCTTCGCTGGTCCACACCGACTTGGCGATGTTTTCCAGGTTCACCTGGTGGCAGATGCCGGTGCCCGGGGGAACCGCGTAGAAGTTGGCGAGCGACTTGGAGCCCCACTTGAGGAAGTCGTAACGCTCCATGTTGCGCTGGTATTCGATCTCCACGTTCTCTTCGAACGCCTTGGGGTGACCGAATTCGTCAACCATGACCGAGTGGTCGATCACGAGGTTCACGGGGACCAGCGGGTTGATCTTGCTGGTGTCGCCGCCGAGCTTGGCGATCGCGTCGCGCATCGCGGCAAGGTCGACCACGCAAGGCACGCCGGTGAAGTCCTGAAGCAGGACGCGCGCCGGGCGGTACTGGATTTCCTCACCGGTGACGGGGTTCTTCTGCCAGTCGACCACCGCCTGGACGTGGTCGGTCGAGACGGTGAAGCCGCCGTCTTCGAAGCGCAGCAGGTTTTCCAGCAGCACCTTCATCGAGAACGGCAGGCGGCTGATGTCGCCCAGCTTCTCGGAAGCCTTCTTGAGAGAGTAGTAGGCAACTTGCTTGTCGCCGACCGTCATGGTGCTGCGGGTACCGAGCGTATCCTGTCCGACCTGGGTCATTTTGGGTCTTATCCCCTTCTGTATGGAGCCTGTCGCCAATAGCGCGGCCCCTCGACGGAACCGAACTGGCCAGGTCCCGAAAAGGAGTGCCGTGCTGCATCGCGACAAAGCGGAGTCTGCGGCCCCGCCGATGCGCGTTCCGGGGCCGGAGGTCAAGGGGGGCTGGGTGCAGACCTACGTCGAGGTCATTGCGTTTCTTGCACCAATCCAGCAGCCGACAACGATCAGCAATGTGCCCGCAACCGTGGCGAAACCCAGCGCCTCGTCGAACATCAGCCAGCCGAGCAGCGCGGCCCAGAGGAAACCGGTGTACTCGATCGGCAGCAGCACTTGCGTTTCGGCGCGGGCATAGCCCCAGGCGAGGAACAGCAGGGCGGCGGTGGCAAAGGCGGCGCCGGCGGCGATCAGGCCAAGACTGCGGACCTCGGGCAGGACTGCGAACCACGGTGAGAAAACGAGGAAAATCAGCGTGACGATGAGGTTCTGCGCCATCGCTACCTCGACCGGGCTGGCCAGCAGTGCCTGCTTGCGCTGGAGCACGAGGTTCACCGCATAGAAGACCGAGGAGGCCAGCACGGCCAGGGTTCCGGTCAGCGCCTCGCCCGAATAGGCGCCGCCGCCCAGTTTTCCGCCGAGAATCACCACGACGCCGACCACGCCGAGCAGCGAGGCGGCAATGGCCTGGCGGCGGATCGTCTCGCCCAGCAGCAGCGCCGCGAAATAGAGGGCGATGATCGGCGAGACGAACGAGAGCGCGATTCCCTCGGCCATAGGAATTCGTGCAAGGCCATAGAAAAAGAGTGCGGCCATCGCCGAAGTGATGCCCGCGCGCAGGGCATGGACCTTGAGGACCTGGCGGCTGGGCATTGGCCGGCCGGCGGCGAGCCAGAGCGGGAACGTCATCAAGGCGCCGAAAAGATTGCGAAACAGCAGCGCGCTATAGACGCCGACCGCCAGCGAGGCGCCCTTGATGGCGGCGTCCATCATGCTGAACGTGGCGATCCCCGCGACGACCGCCAGCACGGGCATCAACTGGGAGCGGGGGGCAGGGGCGGGCGCGTGCATCACGCCATTGCCTCTCGCCGCATGCTGGGGCGGGCGCAAGTCCCATCCAGTTAGGAGTCTGTTTGGAAATCCGCTGAAAGCGGATTTTGCGGCACCGGCCCACTCCCCCACCCTACCACCCATTGGTAGTATCCTGCGGGTGGTAGGCCCCCTCAGCGAAAAGGTCCCCCGGACCTTTTCGTGCTCTTCGGGACGGAAGTGGGCCGGTGCCGCAATGAAAATGCCCTTGCGGGCATTTTCCAAACAGACTCTCGGGAAGCGCGCCATTCATCGCTCAATTCATCGCAGGGTCAGGCGAAATCCTTGAACATGGGGTAAGTTGGGGGCAAAGCGATATTTCTGACGCGGTCTTGGCGGGCCGCTTTCCCACCCCGTCCCCCCGGGGTTCATCACGACAGGCAGGTTCAGGACAAGATGGCGAGTTTCAAGCGGTTCGGTTGCAGCGTACTGGCGGTTGTCGCGGCGACGGGCGTCCTCGCGCAGCCGGTAGCGGCGCAGAAGGCCGACACGGCCGCCGGCCAGAGCAGCCAGAAGGCGAAGGCGCTCTCGACACCGACCTCGATCCTGCCCGCCGCGCCGGCGACGGCGCCTGCCAGGACGGCGGCGCCCAGGGCGACGTCTTCCGCTGCCACCGCCGCGGTGCCGGTCGTGCCGCTCGCGGCCCCCGCGTCCGGCCAGTCCGACGCGCTGCTGGCCGAGCCGGTGATGGCGTGGTCGCTGGCGGACGCCAAGGTGCTGCTCCAGACCATCGGCTATATCGGCAAGGAAGGCCTGGTCCCGGCCGACTACCAGCCCGCCGCGCTGAAGGCGGCCATTGCCAAAGGCGAGGGCGACGAGCTGGACCAGCTCGCCAGCCGCGTGTTCGGCTGGCTGATCGAGGACCTGCGCGATGGCCGCACGCCGATGACGGCGCGCGTGCAGTGGTTCGCGGTCGATCCCGATCAGGACGTCATGCCCACCGCGCAGATCATGGCGCAGGCGCTGTCGAACCATGACGTTGCCGGCGTGGTGGACGAACTGGCGCCGACCAACCCGGACTATGCCGCGCTCAAGGCCGCCTACAATGCGACTCCGGTGGCCGACAAGGCGCGCCGCGCGCTGATCCAGGCGAACATGGACCGCTGGCGCTGGCTCGCCCGCGATCTCGGCGATGTCTACCTGATGACCAACATTCCCGAGTTCCAGCTGCGCCTCGTGGTGAAGAACCGGATCATCCGCAGCTACAAGACGGTGGTCGGCAAGCCCGGCCGCACCGCGACGCCGCAGCTGGCCGAGACGGTCAGCGCGGTCGTCTTCAACCCGACCTGGACGGTGCCGCAGTCGATCGTCAAGGGCGAGGGGCTGGGCGCCAAGGTGCTGGGCAACCCGGCCTGGGCCAAGCGGGCCGGCTACAAGGCGACCAAGAGCGCGGACGGCGTGATCACCGTTGTCCAGCAGCCGGGGCCGACCAACTCGCTGGGCCTGATGAAGATCGACATGCCCAACCCCCACGCGATCTACCTGCACGACACCCCGTCCAAGCAGTACTTCAACGCCGACGTGCGCGCCTTCAGCCACGGCTGCATCCGCACCGAACGCGCAGTGGAGCTGGGCATGACGATGGCGATCCTCGGCGCGCAGAAGACCGCTGCCGAAGCCGCCGAGATCTCGCGCTCGGGCGAATATACCAAGGTGGCGATGACGCGGACCTTCCCGGTCTACCTCACCTACTTCACCTTCGCGCGCGCGATCGACGGCGAGCTGAAGGCGTTCAACGACCTCTATGCGCGCGACAAGCCGGTGCTCGACAGCTTCGCCGCCCCGCGCCAGCTCAAGACCACCCAGCGCGCGAGCGAGGAAGAAGTCATCAAGCTGGATAACCCGCTTTAAGGTTTGAAAATCCGCCGCAGGCGGATTTTGGCGGCACCGGCCCTCTCCCCCACCCGACCACCCATAGGGTACTATTGTCGGGTGGTCGGGTGGGGGAGAGGGCCGGTGCCGCAAGCCATTCGCGGATGCGAATGGCGCACCCGACAACAACTCAACGCGCCAGCGATTGCCGGGGCCTTGCCTCATCCGGCAGGGGTGGCCACCTAGGCGAACGATGTTTGCCGAGGACCCCCAACCATGAGCGAGAACACCGACCGCATCGGCGAGGCGACCGCGCGGATCGTCGAACTCGAAGCCGAACTCGAAGCCTCGGGCACCACCACCCGCGCCGAGGCCGAACTGGCCCGCGCCAAGGCACTGCTGCACGAATGGGTCGATAGCGTGGTCGCCGTGGTGGCAACGCCGGGGGTCGGCCGCGCGGTGCTGATCCATGACAACGGCACCGAATCGCGGATCGCCTCGCCCGACCTGCCGTTCAGGCTGGCCGTGCCGGTTTCGTTCGAGCGGCGGGAGGGGTAGCCGCCGTCCGGGCCGCGCCCGAACTCCGACCTTCCAGTCCCGCCCGGCCTGAGCCTGTCGAAGGCCCCGAGGCCGGGCGCTGTGGCTCTCGATGCCTCGACACGCTCAGCATGAGCGGGGTGGGCGGGGGTATTTGGGAAGCGCGCTTACGACGCCGTCTTGCGCTGCCCTGCGCGCAATTTCCCCGCACTCCGCCCGTCGCCGATCAGGGCTTGCAGGTCGAGCAGCGCGCGGCCGGTCGCGACACCGCCGTGGCAGGCGATGAAGCGGGGTTCCCACAAGGGCGCGAACTTCTCCTTGTAGTTCCGCAGGCCCTCGAAGCCGTAGAACGCGGCGCCGTGGCGGAACAGCATGCCGGCCGCGCGCGCCCATGTCGGGGCGAGGCGGCGGGCCTCGATGCCCGACAGCGGCGCGAGGCCGAGGTTGAACCAGGCATAACCCTCCTGCCGGCCCCAGAGCATCAGGCGGGTGAACAGGAAGTCCATGCAGCCATAAGGCACGTCGGCGCGGTGGCGCATGAGGTCTACCGAGAGTTCCTCGCGCCCCGCCGTCTTCCACAGGTTGGCGAAGGCGACGATCGCCCCTTGCTTGCGCACCACCGCCACGTCGCAGCGGGCGATATAGGCCTCGTCGAAGCGGCCGACGCTGAAGGCTTTCTCGCGCTGGCCCTTGGCGCGCAGCCATTCGTCGGAGACCAGTCGCAGTTCGCCCATGATCGCGGGCACGCGGGCGGCGGGGACGATGGAGAACTCCGCGCCTTCCCGCTCGGCCCGGCGCACGGCGTGGCGCAGCGGGCGGGCGGCGGGGCCGTCGAGCGAGAAGTGGGCAAGGTCGACGCGGGCTTCCTCGCCGTATTTCATCAGTTGCAGGCCCATGTCGATGGCGATGGGCAGCACCGCGGGGGTGACCTGATAGAGCAGCACCCGGCCCTGGTTGGCGTCGGCCCGTTCGCGCAGGCGCCAGAGCAGTTCGGGCCAGTCCGCCTGCTCGCCCACCGGATCGCCCATGACGATCCACGAATGGCCGCGCACCTGGTACATCAGCAGGCTGCGGTTGCAGGGGCCGGCCAGGAACAGCTTGTCCCCGGTCAGCGCCAGCATCGATTCCGAGCGGACCGCGTGGGTGAGCGCCTCGTCCACGTCCACCGGGCCTTCGTCGGGCAGGCCGCAGTGGCGCGAAGGGCGCAGCAGCGCCAGCACCACGAAGGCGCCGGTCGCCACGGCGACGGCAAAGCTCGCCCGCATGTAGCGCGAGGCATCGCCCGACCAGGCGAATTTCCACCAGAGGCTGCTGCGATAGGCCGGGAAGGTCTGGGTGAAATAGCCGATCACGATGACCAGCGTGATCGTCGCCACCATGGCGAGGATCCAGTTGGCGCTCATCACGTCGGTGGTGAGCGCGGTGCGCCGCCAGAACCCGCCTCTTGCCAGTTGCAGCACCCCCGCGACCGCCAGCAGGGTCATCGCCTCCTCATAGTCGAGCCCCTTGGCGAGCGAGAACGCCGCGCCCGCCACCAGGAGCGCGCGGGTGAGCAGGAAGGCGGCGTCGAGGCGGCGGTAGAGCGCCGGGGCCAGGACCAGCAGCAGGGTGCCGACAAGGCTGGCGGCGATCTGCGAGGCCTCGACAAACGGCAGCGGCACGAGGCCCCGGATCGCGGCCATGCGCTCGGGCAGGGCTGGCGTCGCGCCGGAAAGCAGCAGCACGCCGCCGCCCAGGAACACCAGCAGCGCGACCGCGCGCGGGGCCAGCGCGGTGAGCATCGTCTCGCCGGCTTTGAGGGCAAGGCCCGCCGGGCGTTTCCAGCGGGCATGCTCGTGGTGCACCAGCAAGACCAGCGCGGCGCAGAGCGGCAGCAGGTAATAGACGATGCGGTAGACCAGCAGCGCGGAAAGCAGCATGCCCGGCGGCACTTGCGGGCAGAGCGCGACCATCGTGGCCTCGAACACGCCGAGGCCGCCGGGCACGTGGCTCACCAGCGCGACAACGATGGCCAGCACATAGGCGAGCAGCAGCGGGGCGTAGAGCGCGGGTGCCCCCTGAGCCAGTACCGGAGGCAGCAGCACGAAAAGCGCGGCGCAGGCGGCGGCGATGTCCGCCAGCGCCGCCATGGTCATGCGCGCCATGCCGCCGGGGCCGGGCAGGTGCCAGCGCTTGCCGAGCAGGGCCGCGAGAACGAGCAGGACCAGCAACCCGGCGCCCGCCGCGTGCTGCATGGCCAGCGACAGGACATGGCCCGGGACCACCAGCGGCTGACGGTGGACCAGCAGCGCCAGCGCGGCGGAGGCGAGCACGCCGCTCCAGAACGTGACCCCGGCAATCGCGGTGACCCGCGCGACCTCTCCGGTCGAGAGGCCGCGCGCGCCATAGACGCGCAGCCGCGCGGCGGCCCCGGTGATGATGCCGAAGCCGAGATTGTGGCTCAGCGTGTAGCTGGTGAACGAGGCCAGCGCGGCGGCGCGCCAGGGCAGCGGCCTGTCGATCGCGCGCAGGGCCATGACGTCGTAGATCGTCAGCAGCAGGTAGCTTGCGGCGGTGAAGGCCAATGCCGCCGCCAGCCGCCAGACCGGCAGGGCGCGGGCATCGCGCAGCACCGCGTGGAGGTCCAGCCGCATCGCCATGTGGCGCAGGCTCATGCCCGCCAGCACCAGTATCAGGGCGGCCAGCACCAGCTGCGCGGGAACCGCCAGCCGATGGACCAGCGGTTTCAGCTGTGAAAGGGGGGCGGGCCGGTTCACGGTCGCCGCGTCCAGACCTGCGACTTGCACAGCAGGCCGTGGAGGATGCAGCCGCTGATCTTGAGGTGGCCGTCGTCCGGCTGGTGGATGCGCGAGAAGAAGGTCGAGCCCATGTCGGGCACAAAGACCTGCCCCTGCCAGTTGCCCGCGTCCTGCCGCCGGTAGCCCTGCAGCAGCTGGGTGCCGACGAGGTGGGAGACCCCGGCGTCGGCGGCGTCGGCCAGCGCCTGTCCGCCGACCCAGGTCACCGTGCCGCACAGCAGCGAGCCGCAAGGCGCGACCGAAACCTCGACGTCGCCCGCCGGGTTGAGCCAGCGGCCATAGGGGCTCAACAGGCGCTGCGCGGCGACGCCTAGCACGGCGGCGGCCGGAGAGGCCGAGGCGAGAGCGCCCAGCACGCCGAGCGTCAGGCTGAGGCTGAGGCTGAGGGTGAGCGTAAGGGCGCGGCTGTGCGCCAGCAGGCGGCGGATCATCGGGCAGGCTCCGGAAGGCGGGTCAGGTGCGCGGGCTGGAAATGGGCGGCGATCACCGTGCGGATGGTGGTGAACACCCGGTCGGCGTCATGTTCGAGGTAATGGTCGCCGGGCAGGGCCAGCTGGGTCAGGCGGGGCAGGTGCAGCAGCGGGCAGAGGCTGTCGGTCTCCTGCTGGCCGCGAATGCAGACCACCGGCACCCAGTCGAGCTTGCGGGCGCTGGTGATGGCCATGGCGTCGGGCGTGGTCCGGTCCAGCCATTCGAGCGGCGAGACGCGCAGGAACACGGTGCGCGTGGGCACGGTCAGCACCACCAGGGCGACATGGGCGCGCAGGTCCGCCGGCAGGTGCTCGAGGCCGACATGGACCATGTCGGCGCCGAACGACTGGCCCAGCACCACCACCTTGTCGACGTGCCCCAGCGCCATTGCCCGGCGGATTGCCTGCGCCAGGATCGCGCTCACCTCGGCAGGGCTGCGGCGGACACGGAAGTAGTTCAGCGCATTGATCGAGACGGCGGCGACGCCGTGGTCGGCAAGCCCCTGGGCCACCGGCGCACCCATCCCTGCGCGCGGGCCCATGTCGCCCGAGATCAGCACGGCGGCATAGTCCTTGCGGCTGTCGCCGCGCGGGGCCAGCGCGCGCAAGGGGCTGGCGTCGAAGGCGCCGAGCCAGGCCAGCCAGCCGAGCACGCCGAGTACGGCCACCAGCGCCGCAACCAGCGCGTAGCGGGTCCGGCGGCGGTGCTGGCGCCAGCCTAGGTTGGAGGGGCCCAGGTTGGAAGTCAGGCGGGGGGAATAGGCAGCCCTTTTCATGGTGCGTGCCTGCACCTCCCCGGCTTGCCGCAGGGTGGAGCGAACATGGAATTTCCTTAATGTGACTTTGCCGCGTCACCCTGCGATAGTCAGGCTCAAGGGTGTGCTTGAGCGGAAGGTTCGCGCATCCGACGATCGCGTGCCCCGCTCCCTCTCTGGCGTGAACTGGACGAGAGATGACCGACGCAGACGATGTCCGTACCGGCCCCGAGGTCGATCCCGGCTTCCCCTACGACGCGAAGCGCCGCGTGCTCGACCTGCTGCCGATGCTGGGGGCGCTGCTGGCGGTGACCGGGGCGCTGACCTGGGGCGACTTGTGGGCGCAGCACCACTTCGGTCTTGCCGGGCCCGATGCCGCCGCCGTGCACGAGACCGCCGCGCAGGACGAGGCGAGCCGCCGCGTGCTGGACTTCACCGCCGACGACTTGCCCGACGGCAAGCCCGGGCTGGTCGTCACCTCGGTGCGCTCGGACGGCCATGCCGAACATGCCGGGCTGGTGGTGGGCGATCGCATCGTCGATGTGGACGGTGCGCAGGCCAGCTCGTTTTCCACCCTTGCGCAGGAGTTGTCTGAGCGCGGGGCACGGCCTATGCACCTCGATGTGGTGCATCTCGGCGCGGTTCGCAGGATCGACCTGGCCGGTTCGCCGCAGCCCGGCAATCGCTGATCTGCCGGAGCACGCAAATGCTGGCGGAGGCGGGAAAGCAAGGCATGGGGCACAAGCTGCTGGTGGTCGAGGATGACGAGGCCACCGCGACCTACATCGTGAAAGGGTTCGCCGAGGAAGGTTTTGTGGTCGACAAGGCGGGCAACGGGCGCGACGCGCTGTTCCTCGCCAGCGACGGCACCTACGACGCCATCGTGCTGGACCGGATGATCCCGCAGATGGACGGCATGTCGGTGCTCGGCGCGCTGCGCGCGGGCGGCATCGAGACGCCGGTGATCGTGCTTTCGGCCATGGGCTCGACCGACGACCGCGTGACCGGGCTGACGTCGGGAGCGGACGACTATCTCACCAAACCCTTCGCCTTTGCCGAACTGCTCGCCCGCGTGCGGCTCTTGGTGAAGCGCGGCGCCAGCCAGAGCGCCGTGGAGACGCGGCTGTCCTGCGGCGATCTCGAGATGGACCTGCTCGCCCGCAAGGTGAAGCGCGGCAGCCGCGCGATCGACCTGCAGCCGCGCGAGTTTCGCCTGCTCGAATATTTCCTGCGCCATGTCGACGAAGTGGTGACCCGCACGATGCTGCTGGAGGCGGTGTGGGACTATCACTTCGATCCCGGCACCAACGTGATCGACGTCCACGTCAGCCGCTTGCGCCGCAAGCTCGACGAGGACGGCGCCGCGCCGCTGCTCCACACCGTGCGCGGGGCGGGCTACCGGCTGGGCCTTTCGGCTTGAGGGAAAAGCTCCGGCGGCGGGCGGCGCGGCTGCTGCGCTCCACCTCGTTCCGCCTGTTTGTCCCGGTCGTGCTGTTCCAGCTGGTCGCCACCGGCGGGGTGTTGGCCTTCGTTTGGATCTCCAGCCAGCAGAGCGTGCGCGACGAGCAGCACGCGCTGGTCGAGGACCTGCGCGACGATCTGCTTGCCGCCTACGAGGACGGCGGCATGGCCGGGCTGCGCACCACCATCGACACCCGCCTGCGCGCCGAGGGCCGCCGCGCCCCGGTGATGCTGCTGGCCGGGCCGGACGGCCGGCGCGTGACCGGCAACCTCGATGCGCTGCCGCCGCGCGGCGATGTGCGGGGCGACTGGCAGCAGGGCGACTGGTTCTCGACCACGCTCTACCGCAGCGACTTTTCCCAGCCCGAGCTGATGACGCTGGTGGAGGCGCGCCTGCCCGACGGCTCGACCCTGCTGGCGGGGGTCGAGACCGGGCGCGACCTCAAGCTCCAGCGCAGTTTCGAGCAGGCGCTGCTGGCGGCGCTGCTGCTGGCGCTGCCGCTGACGATGCTGGTGGCGTTCCTGACCTCGCGCCTTGTCGGCCGGCGCGTGCACGACATGGCGCAGACCGCGCACCGGGTCGGCGCCGGGGCCTTCGACGCGCGGGTGCCGCTCGACGGTTCGGGCGATGCCTTCGACGAGCTGGCGGGCGAGATCAACGGGATGCTGGCGCGGATCGAGACGCTGGTGGGCGAACTGCGGGTGGTGGCCGAAGGGCTGGCGCACGACTTGCGCTCGCCGGTCACGCGGCTGCGCTCGGCGCTGGAACAGGCGGCGGTAGAGGCGCGCGATCCGGCCGCGGAAGCGGCGATGAACCGCGCCCTGGCCGAGGCCGACACGCTGACCCGCATCCTCACCACCGCGCTCCAGATCGGCCGGGCAGAGGCGGGGATCGGCCGCGAGCGCTTCGAACAGACCGCGCTCGGCCCCTTCCTCGAAGACCTGGCCGCGCTTTACGAGCCTTATGCTGAGGACGAGGGTTTCGCGCTCACCGCCGAGGCACCGGAGGGGCTTGCCGTGCTGATCCACCGCGAGCTGATGGGGCAGGCGCTGGGCAACCTCGTCGACAATGCGGTGAAGTATGCGCAGGGCGGCAATGCGATCACGGTGTTCGCGGCACGAGAGAACGGCCACGTCGTGCTGGGCGTGCGCGACAACGGGCCGGGCATTCCCGAGGCGCAACGCGAAGCCGCGCTGCAACGCTTCGGCCGGCTGGACCCGACGCGTTCGGTGGCGGGAACCGGGCTCGGGCTGGCGCTGGCGGAAGCGGTGGCCAAGCTGCACGACGGCCGCGTCGAACTGACCGACGCGCTGGGCGGCGGGCTTGAGGTGCGGCTGGTGCTGGGGGCGGGGTAGGAGCGCGATTTCCAATTCGAAACCAGCAGTTCCGGATTCGCCCCCATGGCGGACATTGCGGTGCGGTGACTTTACTGGCAGCAGAAACAGATGACTGACGCGCTTCAAATCGTTGCCACCGATGTCCTGTATTATCACGATGCGGATGAGCGAGCTTTTTTCGAATGGCTTGATCGCATGTCCTTCGTCCAAGCGTATCGCGGGCAAGCCCGCGATTTGTTTATAGATTTCAGTCGTTTTCCAACCGATGACGACCTTTGGGAAGTCATTGGGTTCTGTCGGCGGTATGGCATCGACATGACCCAACTCGCTAAGTTTGAAACCGGCGAAAACAGTACTTGGATGCGAGACCCGAAGATGGTTTTTCACGCTGAAATTTTTGGTGGTCCTGCGAACCCGAACGGCAAGTAACCACCCAAAGCCGACCTCCCCACCCGCTCAGGCTGAGCCTGTCGAAGCCCCCGGCGGCGTGGCGCTGCGGTTCCCCGCTCTTTGGCGCGTTCAGGATGTGGGGGGACACTCAGCCTTTCCGCAACAGCTTTACCAGCACCTGATCGAGACTGGAGAGGAACCGCGAGCGATCCGCCTTGCTGAACGGCGGCGGGCCGCCGATCACGTCGCCGCCGGCGCGCAGGTCCGCCATGATCGCGCGGGTGGCGATGGCGCCGCCGATCGAGGAGGTGGTGAAGGGCTTGCCGTTGGGCGCGATGACGTCCGCCCCCAGCTTGAGGCAGCGGTCGGCCAGCAGGATGTCGGCGGTGATGACGACGGTGCCGGGCGCGGTGTTCTCGACGATCCAGTCGTCGGCGGCATCGAAAGCGTCGCTCACCACCTTGCGCGCGATGAGCGGGCTCTGCGGCACCCGGATCGGGCTGTTGCTCACGACCACCACCGGCACTCTGGTGCGCTCGGCCACGCGGTAGGTTTCGTCCTTCACCGGGCAGGCGTCGGCATCGATCAATATGCGGATCATGCGGCCTCATAACCCAGCCTCGCGCAAATGACGAACCCGGTTGCCGAAATTGCGCTTCCCGAGCATCATGCCGGGGAACCGGAGCGCCGCCGATGACGCAGCTGAACGTGCCGCAGCCGAACGTGCCGAAGCCGCCGACGATCACCGCCTTTGCCCACTCGCCGGATCGCGGCCGAGGGCTCGCGCGCGACATGGCGGTGCGCTGGGCGCTGGAGGAAGTGGGCCGGCCCTACACCGTGCGGCTCGTTTCGTTCGAGGAGATGAAGCAGCCGGCGCATCGATCTCGCAACCCGTTCGGCCAGATCCCGACGTATGAAGAGGGCGATCTCGCGCTGTTCGAATCCGGCGCCATCGTGCTGCATCTGGCGCAAAGCCACCAGGCGGGGCGCCAGGAGGCGAGCCAGCGCGGCTTGCTGCCGGTGGATGGTGACGCGCGGATGCGGGCGGTGATGTGGATGTTCGCCGCGCTCAGCACGGTGGAGCCGGTGATCGTCCAGCGCTCCGAGGTCCTGCTGTTCGAGCAGGAGCGGCCCTGGTTCGCCGCCCGCCTCGCCTCGATCGAGGAGCGCATCGCCGCGCGGCTGGACGAGCTCGCCATGCGCCTCGGCAGTTCGGAATGGCTCGACGGCGATTTCAGCGCGGGCGACCTGATGATGGTGCAGGTTCTGCGGCGGCTGGGCGGGTCTGACCTGCTGGCCGGTAATGAAACCGTGCTGGGCTATGTCGCGCGGGGGGAGGCGCGGCCTGCGTTCCAGCGCGCCTTTGCGGCCCAGCGCGCCGTTTACGAGGGCCGGGCTGACACAAGCTGACTCTCAGTGCTGGCGGATCACCGCCAGGAATTCCTCGCCATAGGCTTCGAGCTTGCGGGTACCGACGCCGCCGATCTCGCCCATTTCGGTGAGCGTTGCCGGGCGGGCATTGGCCATCTCGCGCAAGGTGGCATCGTGGAAGATGACGTAGGGCGGCACCCCGGCCTGCTGGGCCAGATCGCGGCGCAGCGCGCGCAGTGCCTCGAACAGCGGATGGCCGACCGGGTTGGCGCCCGCATCGCTGCTGCCGCCGCGCCGCTTGCGCTCGCGCTTGGGCGGTACGACGATGGCGACGGCGGCCTCACCCTTCAGGATCGCGCGGGCATCGCCGCCCAGCGACAACCCGCCGTGCTCGGTGGGCAGCAGGCTGCCGCGGGCCTGCAGCGCACGGGCGAGCGATTTCAGCAGCGGTTTCTCGTCCTCGGTCAGGATGCCGAAGACCGATAACTGGTCGTGCCCGCGTTGCAGCACGCGGTCGTCGGTGATGCCGCAAAGCACCTTTTCGAGATGGCCCAGGCCATAGCTCTGCCCGGTGCGGTAGACCGCCGAGAGCAGCTTGCGCGCCAGTTCGGTAACGTCGACCACACCGGCGGGTTCGAGGCAATTGTCGCAGTTGCCGCAAGTCTGCGCGGGCGTTTCGCCGAAGTGGCGCAAGAGCACGGCGCGGCGGCATTCGGCGGTCTCGACGAGGGCAGCCAGCGAATCGAGGCGCTGGCGTTCGCTCTGCTGGCGCGAGGGATCGACTTCGGACAGGCGCTGGCGGGCGCGGGCGAAGTCGTCCGCGCCCCAGAACATCACCGCCACCGAAGGGTCGCCGTCGCGCCCTGCGCGGCCGGTTTCCTGATAATAGGCCTCGATCGACTTGGGGATGCCGGCGTGGGCGACAAACCGCACGTCGGGCTTGTCGATGCCCATGCCGAAGGCGACCGTGGCGACCATCACCATGTCTTCGGAGGCGACGAAGGCCGCCTGATTGCGCGCGCGCACTTCGGGATCGAGCCCGGCGTGATAGGGCAGCACCCGGCGTCCGGTGGCGGAGGCGAGGGTTTCGGCCAGCTGCTCCACGCGGGCGCGGGTGGGGGCATAGACGATGCCCGGGCCGGGGTTCTCGTCCATCACCGCCTTCAATTGCCGCATCGCATTCTCGCGCGGGCGGATGGCGTAGCGGATGTTCGGGCGGTCGAACCCGGCAACGATCAGGCCCTCGTCCGGGATGCCGAGCTGGGCAAGGATGTCCGAACGGGTGTGATGGTCCGCCGTCGCCGTCAGCGCGAGGCGCGGGACGGTGGGGAAGGCATCGAGCAGCGGCTTCAGCAGCCGGTAGTCGGGACGGAAATCGTGGCCCCATTCGGAAACGCAGTGCGCCTCGTCGATGGCGAAGAGGGCGATGCGCGACTGTTCCAGCAGTTCGCGGAAGTAGGGCTGGCTGGCGCGTTCCGGGGCGATGTAGAGCAAGTCCAGCTCGCCCGCGCGGAAACGGTCCATGGTCTGGCCGCGATCGGCATCGGCGCTGGTCAGGGTGGCGGCGCGGATGCCGTTGGCGGTGGCCGAGCGCAGCTGGTCGTGCATCAGCGCGATCAGCGGCGAGACGACCACGCAGGTCCCCTCCCGCATGACGGCGGGCAACTGGTAGGTGAGGGACTTGCCGGCGCCGGTGGGCATCACCGCCAGGGTGGAGCGCCCCTCCAGCACGCGGGTGACGACTTGCTCCTGCACGCCGCGAAAGGCGGAGAACCCGAAGGTCGCATGGAGCGCTTCAAGGGCATCAGGCAGAAGATCGGGGTCGGGCACGGTCGGGCTTATGGCAGAGGGAGGGGGGCGCTGAAAACCGCTTGGCCGATGATTTCCTCCGATTCCGCCTCATCCGCTTGCGATTTTGCCCGGGCGCTCGCCAGGATCGCGCAACGGGACGGCAAGCCCGATGAATGGAGAGGCAGGCATGACGCAGCGCGTGGCAGTGGTGACGGGGGCAAGTTCGGGCATCGGGCTGGAGACGGCGCGGGCCCTGGCGGCGCAGGGGTTTCGCGTCCTCGGGGTCGGCCGCGATGCGGCGCGCTGCGCGGCGGCGCAGGCGGAATTGGGCGCCGGTGTGGAGATGCTGCGCGGCGATCTTTCACTGCTGGCCGAGGCGGACCGGCTGGCCGACGCGATCGCGGGCATGGCCGGCCGTGTCGACGTGCTGGTCAACAATGCCGGCGGCATGGCGCGCGAGCAGGTCACGACCGCGGAAGGCTTCGAGGCGAACTACGCGGCCAATTTCCTCGGCCCCTTCGTGCTGACGGCGCGGCTCCTGCCGCTGATGCGAGCGGCGGCGGTCGATGCACCCCAGGGCAGCGTGCGGATCGTCAACACCGCCTCGGACGGCAGCGAGATGATCCCCGGGATCGATCTCGGCGATCTCCAGAACCTCGGCAACTGGAGTCCGGGGGCGGCCTATTGCAGCGGCAAGCTCGCCAACGTGCTCCATGCCCGGGCGCTGGCCGCGCGGGTTGCAGGGGACGGTATCGTCGCCCATTCGGTGCATCCCGGCACGGTGGGCAGCAATTTCTTCGCCCATACGCCCGGCAGCGTGCGGGCCGCTTACGCCGATGCGCCCAAGCTGACGCCGGCGCAGGGGGCGGACACGGTGATCTGGCTGGCGAGCGCCGAGGAGCCGGGACGGTCGAGCGGCGGCTACTGGTACGAGCGGGCGCCGCGCCGGCCCAATCCGCTGGCCAGCGATGCCGCCTTTGTCGAGGCGTTCTGGCAGGCGGCGGAGGCGCTGGCCGGACGGGCGGGCGCCTGAAAACGAAAACAAAGGCCGGGGCGGTGATCCCGGCCTTCTTGCGGTGCTGTCCTTGGGATGCCGCCTTATCGATCTTCGCCGATGCCGAGCCGCGCCAGACGCGGCTTGACCATCGGCACCGTGAGCATCGTGCTCATCACCGCCATCAGCAGCAGCGCGGTGAACGTCTCCGCGGTGACGATCTGCTTGTCGAGCAGGACGTTGACAAAGATGATCATGATCAGCGCCTTGGTCTGGAGCATCCAGCCGATCACCGAGGCCTCGCCCTGCTTCCAGCCGAGCAGCCTGCCGGCGAGGTGGACGCCCGCCAGCTTGCCCGATACGGAGGCGAGGAGGAACAGCAAGGCCGCGCCGAATACCATCGCGCCGCCTATTCCCCAGTCGGTGCGCAGGCCCGTGCTGAGGAAAAACACCGGCATGACCGTCAGCAGCAGGAATTCGCGGAAGGTGTCGAGCTTCTCGCGGGTGAACCACTGGGCGTCGAGCACCACGCCCGCCAGGAACGCGCCGACCATGAAGTGCAGGCCCGACCAGTCGGCCGCCAAACCGGTCACCGCGAGCCAGATCAGCGAGAGATACCAGCGGTCCTGCTCGTCCAGACGGCGGAACAGGGCGCGCACGATCATCGAGGCGGCCGCGAAGCCGGCAAGGAACAGGCCTTGCCGTCCCACGCGCTCCCAGTCGACCAGGATCAGCGCCAGCACACCCCAGATGGCGATGTCGTCAAGGCTGGCGTAGCGCAGCAGGCGCTGGCCGAGCGGGGCGCGGAAGATGCCGAGCTTTTCCATCAGCAGCACAAGGATCGGCAGGGCGGTGACCGCGCAGGCCATGCCGATGCCCAGCACGGCCTGCGGATACGTGCCCTTCGGTCCGATCCAGCCGGGAGTCCTCAGCAGCAGGGCGGCGGCGAGCGAGCCGAACAGCAGCGGCGTCAGCAGCGCGCAGGCGGCGGTCAGGCTGGTTTCGCCGCGATGCTTCCAGGCGTCCGACAGGTCCAGTTCGACCCCGGCCACAAACACGAACATCATCACCGCCCACCAGGCCACGCCGTTGAGCGCGGTCATGACTTGCGGGGTGAACACGAAGCCGTGGAAGTCCGGCGCGAAGTGGCCGAGCACGCCCGGTCCCAGCAGGATGCCGCCGATGATCTGCACGACCACCAGCGGGGCCCAGTGCTCGGTGCGCAGCAGGCGCCAGACCAGATATGGCACGGCAAGGATCACACTCAGCGCGATCAGGTAGATTTCAGTCAGGCCCATTGTTTCAACTTCCCCCGCCGCCCGGTTCCCCGTGTCGGGCGGGGCGGCTCGTTCTTTGGGCCAATGCATGGCTGCACAACTGCCGAATCGCAACGGCCGCGATGGCGCCGGGGGCGCGTCGCCGGGGAAGAAATGTGGCCGGTTTTCCGGGGCGCAGGCGATTTTCGGGGGGCAGGCCGGCGGGGGCAGGCGGTCATGGCTAATCCGCCCTGCCGAAAACCTCCGTGCTTGTCCGGAGCAGGCCATTAGCCGCCGGGCCGACCTGCGGCTGGTAGAGGGCTCTCAACGGCGAATGCAATCGATTTACGGCGTTTTGCCGGCCGCACTACCTAAGGGAGAATTCTGATGGGTCGTCTTCTGCGCGAGGCCATGACTTCGCACAACGAATGCCGCGTCGCGATGCTTGGCGAGATCGAGTTTGCCGAGACCGCACGGGTGCTCAAGACGCTCGCCCGCGAGGCCGGGCATGATGAACGCGCGGTGATCGATCAACTGGCCCGGCACGGCCTCGACGCCGCGCTCGGCGTGATGTCGAGCGTCGACCGGACCGCCACCAGCGAGGCCTACCAGCGCCACCGCGCCCGCTGGCGCGCCGGCATGAACCGCCCGGCGGTACACTGAGCGTCTCCGTTCGCGAGTACGCCGTGCCCGTCACGAGAGACGGGCACGGCGACCCTATCGGCGCGGGGTCCCGTCAGTCGAGGTTCGGGCGCAGCCAGCGTTCGGCGGTGGCCAGATCGACCCCGCGCCGTCCGGCGTAGTCTTCCAGCTGGTCGCGGCCGATGCGGGCGACGCCGAAGTACGAGCTTTCCGGGTGGGCGAAATAGAAACCCGAAACCGCCGCCGTCGGCAGCATGGCCTGGCTTTCGGTCAGCACGATCCCGGCATTGTCCGAGGCCTTGAGCAGGTCGAACAGGATCGGCTTGAGCGAATGGTCGGGGCAGGCAGGATACCCCGGTGCCGGGCGGATACCCCGATATTCCTCGCGGATCAGCGCTTCGTTGGTGAACTGCTCGTCCGGGGCATAACCCCAGAGCCTGGTGCGCACATGGCTGTGCAGGCGTTCGGCAAAGGCTTCGGCGAAGCGGTCGGCCAGCGCCTTCAGCAGGATGTCCGAATAGTCGTCGTGCACGGCCTGGAAGCGTTCCAGATGCGGCTCGATGCCGTGGATGCCGACGGCAAAGCCGCCCAGCCAGTCGTCCTGCGTGTCGATAAAGTCGGCGAGGCAGAAGTTGGCGCGGTCACGCGACTTCTTCACCTGCTGGCGCAGCATCGGAATGCGCGTGCCGTCCGCAAGCAGCACGTCGTCGCCATCGCGGCTGGCGGGCCAGAAGGCGCAGACGCCCTTGGCGGTCAGCCACTTCTCGTCGATGATCTTCGCGAGCATCGCCTGCGCATCGGCGTAGAGGTTGCGGGCGCTTTCGCCCACCACCTCGTCGTTCAGGATCGCCGGGTAGTTGCCCGCCAGTTCCCAGGCGCGGAAGAACGGCGTCCAGTCGAACGTGGCGGCAAGATCGGCCAGGTCCCAGTCCTCGAAGACATGGAGGCCCGGCTCGGCCGGTGCGGCGGGCTTGAGCGCAAAGTCCGGCTTGAAGGCATTGGCGCGGGCATCGGCGATGGGGAGCAACTCGCTCTGGCCCTTGCCTTCGCGGGCAATGCGGACCTTTTCGTATTCCTCGGCGGTGGCCTCCACGAAGGGCACCGCCTGGGTGTCCGACAGCAACTGCGAGGCGACGCCGACCGCGCGGCTGGCGTCGAGCACGTGGACCACCGGACCCTCGTAGGCGGGATCGATGCGCAGCGCGGTGTGGACCTTGGAGGTGGTGGCGCCGCCGATCAGCAGCGGAATGGTCATGCCGGCGCGCTGCATTTCCTCGGCCACGGTCACCATCTCGTCGAGCGAGGGGGTGATGAGGCCGGAGAGGCCGATGATGTCGGCGTCATGTTCGGCGGCGGCTTCGAGGATCTTGCTCCAGGGCACCATGACGCCGAGGTCGATCACTTCGTAGCCGTTGCACTGGAGCACGACGCCGACGATGTTCTTGCCGATGTCGTGCACGTCGCCCTTGACGGTGGCCATGATGATGCGGCCCTTGGACTTGGTGCCGGCATCCTTTTCCGCCTCGATGAAGGGGATCAGGTGGGCAACCGCCTTTTTCATCACGCGCGCGGACTTGACGACTTGCGGCAGGAACATCTTGCCCGAGCCGAACAGGTCCCCGACAACGTTCATGCCGCCCATCAGCGGGCCCTCGATCACCTCGATCGGGCGGCCGCCGCGCGCGGCGATCGCGGCGCGGGCTTCCTCGGTATCCTCGACGACATGGGCGTCGATGCCGCGCACCAGCGCGTGTTCGATGCGCTTGGCCACGTCCCAGCCGCGCCATTCCTCGGCGGCCTTCTCGGCAACGGCGTCCTTGCCCTTGAAGCTTTCGGCCAGCTCGATCAGGCGCTCGGTGGAGGTCTTGCCGTCCTCGCCCACGCCCGGGCGGCGCATCATGATGACGTCTTCGCAGGCTTCGCGAAGCGCCGGGTCGATCTGGTCGTAGACGTCGAGTTGCCCCGCGTTGACGATCGCCATGTCGAGCCCGGCGGGGATCGCATGGTAGAGGAACACCGAGTGCATCGCCCGGCGTACCGGCTCGTTGCCGCGGAACGAGAACGAGAGGTTGGACAGGCCGCCCGAGAAGTGGACGTGCGGGCAGCGCGCCTTGATCTCGGCCACCGCCTCGATGAAGTCCAGGCCGTAGCGGTCATGCTCCTCGATGCCGGTGGCGACGGCGAAGACGTTGGGGTCGAAGATGATGTCCTCGGGCGGGAAACCGATGCCGGTCAGCAGCTCGTAGGCGCGGCAGCAGATCTCGATCTTGCGCTCGCGGGTGTCGGCCTGGCCCTTTTCGTCGAAGGCCATGACAACGACGGCGGCGCCGTAGTTCATGCATTTGCGGGCATGCTCAAGGAAGGGCTCGACGCCCTCCTTCATCGAGATCGAATTGACGATCGGCTTGCCGGACACGCACTTGAGACCGGCCTCGATCACGTCCCACTTCGACGAATCGACCATCACCGGCACGCGGGCGATGTCGGGCTCGGAGGCGATCAGCTTGAGGTAGGTGGTCATGGCCGCGACCGCGTCGAGCAGGCCTTCGTCCATGTTGACGTCGATCACCTGCGCGCCGTTGTCCACCTGCTGGCGGGCCACTTCGATCGCGGCGGGATAGTCGCCCGCCATGATCAGCTTCTTGAACCTGGCCGAGCCGGTGACATTGGTGCGCTCGCCGATGTTGACGAAACGGGCGCCGGAAGGGGTCGAGGTCATGGAGTTTGCTTCTCGTTGAGTATCAGGCCTGCGCGGGCGCGAGCGAACGCGCCAGCACGAGGTCGTCATAAGTCTGGCCGCCGATGTCGAACTGGCGGCTGCCGATCTGTTCGAAGCCGTTCTTGGCGTAGAAGGCGAGTGCGCGCAGGTTGTCGTCCTTGACCCCCAGCAGCAGGCGGCGGCAGCCTTCCGCGGCCTCCACCACCGTGCGCATCAGCGTGCCCGCCATGAGCGAGCCCTGGAAGCGGGTGAGGATGTAGATGCGCTTGAGCTCGATATCGCCCGCTTCGGCCTGGTCGAGTTCGGGGGCGCAGATCATCGCGTAGCCCACAGGCGCGTCGCCCGGCTTCACTTCCGCCAGCCAGGCCTTGGCGCCCCTGGCGAAATAGGCGCGGTAGGTCTCGGCAGAATGCGCGGTGCGGCAATGCTCGATGATGCCGCGCCCGTCGACCGAACCGGCAAAGGCTTCGAGGAACGTCGCCGCGCCGATCAGCGCCAGCGCTTCGGCATCGTCGGGACCGGCTTGGCGGATGCGCCAGAGGGGGATGTCGTTCATGCCCGCCTCAGTCTGCCGCGACCGCGAAAGGTTCAAGTCCTGCCAGCCTGGTTTCGGGCTTGAGGTCCGGGATGTGGCGCGGGGCCATGCCGGTCACCTTCTTCGCGATGGCGGCGATATGCGCCGGGGTGGAGCCGCAGCAGCCGCCCAGCACGTTGACCTGGCCTGCCACCGCCCATTCGCCGACGAAGCCTGCGGTCGTCTCGGGCATCTCGTCGTAGGCGCCCAGTTCGTTGGGCAGGCCGGCGTTGGGGTAGATCATGATGAGGGTATCGGCGATTTCCGACAGCGTCTTCACGTGCGGGCGCAGCTGGGTGGCGCCGAACGAGCAGTTGAGCCCGATCGTCACCGGCCTTGCATGGCGCACCGCGTACCAGAACGCCTCGACCGTGTGGCCCGAGAGGTTGCGGCCGGAAAGGTCGGTCAGCGTCATCGACAGCATGATCGGCACTTCACGCCCCAGCTCGGCTTCAAGCTGGCGCACCGCCATGATCCCGGCCTTGGCGTTGAGGGTGTCGAACACGGTCTCGATCAGGATGAAGTCGGCGCCGCCTTCGACAAGGGCGGCGGCCTGTTCCTTGTAGACATCGACCAGCGTGTCCCAGTCGATCTCGCGGTAGCCGGGATCGTTGACGTCGGGGCTGAGCGAAAGCGTCTTGTTGGTCGGCCCGATGGCACCGGCGACGAAGCGCGGGCGCCTAATACCATTCTTGGCATCCTTTGCCTCGTACTCATCCGCCAGACGGCGGGCGAGCCTGGCAGATTCGACATTGATCTCGCGCACCAGATGCTCGGCGCCGTAGTCGGCCTGGCTGATGCGGTTGGCCGAGAAGGTGTTGGTTTCGGCAATATCGGCCCCCGCCTCGAAATAGGCGCGGTGGATCGATTCCGGCACCTCGGGCTTGGTCAGCGCGAGGATGTCGTTGTTGCCCTTCTGGTCGTGGCCGAGGCCCAGATCGCCGGCATAGTCGGCTTCCGAGAGCTTCCAGTTCTGGATCTCGGTGCCGAAGGCGCCGTCGGTGATGAGGACGCGCTTGGCCGCCTCTTCGAGAAATGTCTTACGCGCGCTCATCATGCGCTCTCCCGCAATTCTTGCAACTTCGGCCTCAACCCGAGCAGCTGGCAGATCGCATAGGTCTGCTCCGCACGGTTGAGGGTGTAGAAATGAAAGTCGCGCACGCCGCCTTCGTAGAGGTTTCGGCACAAGTCGGCCGCGGCAACCGCGGCGACCAGTGCGCGCGGACCGGGGCGCTCGTCAAGGCCTTCGAACATGGCTTCCAGCCAGACCGGAATCTCGGTGTTGCCCGACATGCGGCGGATCGCCGCGAAGCTGGTCACCGGCATGATGCCGGGCAGGATCGGCGCGGTGATGCCCGCGGCCTGCGTCTTGTCGAGGAAGCGGAAGTAGGCTTCGGCCGAGAAGAAGAACTGCGTGATCGCGCGGTTGGCGCCGGCGTCGATCTTGCGCTTGAGGTTGTCGAGATCGCTCTGGGCGCTCGCTGCCTCGGGGTGCACTTCGGGATAGGCGGCGACCGAGATGTCGAAATCGTGGCGGGCCTTGAGCCCGGCCACCAGGTCGGCGGCGCTGGCATAGCCTTCCGGGTGGGGCGTGAAGACGCCGCCCTGGCTCGGCGGCGGATCGCCGCGCAGGGCGACGATGTGGCGCACGCCCGCTTCCCAGTACTGGTCGGCGATCTCGTCGATCTCGCCCTTGCTGGCGCCCACGCAGGTGAGATGCGCGGCGGGCACGAGGTCCGTTTCGGCCGCGAGGCGGGCGACGGTCGCATGGGTGCGTTCACGCGTGGAGCCACCGGCGCCATAGGTCACCGAGACGAACGAGGGCGCCAGCGGGGCAAGCTGGGTGATCGCGTCCCACAGCTGCTCCTCCATCTTCTCCGTCTTGGGCGGGAAGAATTCGAAGGAGACGGAAATGTCGCCCGGCAGGCACCCGAGGGCGGGGGCAAGAGCCGGTCGTTGAGCGGACGTCATGGGATCGCGGTCTTTCTGTCGTTGGATTCGGTGTCGTTTGCAGGATCAGGCGCCTGATCCGGCGCCTGATCTGGCAGGGGGGCGGGCGGGGCCGCTTCGAGGCGCCGCGCGGTCCAGATCTTCACGGTGAGCGGATCGCCCGGCAGGGTGACCGGAACGTCGGGCGCAAAGCCCGCGTCGGCCAGCAGCGAGGCCATCTGCTGGTCGGCAAAGCCGAGGCGGGCGTGGGCATGGCGCTCACGCAAATCCTCGCGCTCGTGCGCGGCAAGGTCGACCACCGCGATTCGCCCGCCTGGCCGGGTGACGCGCGCGGCTTCGGCCAGAACCGTGGCGGGTTCCTGTGCATAGTGCAGAACCTGGTGGAAAAGTACCGTGTCGAACGCGGCCTCGGCAAAGGGCAGGGCGGTGAAGTCCCCCTGCACCAGCGAGAGGTGTTCCGGTGGCAAAGACTGCAAGCGCGCCCGCGCGATGCGCAACATCTCGGGGCTCTTGTCGAGCGCGGTGACGTGGCTGGCCTTGCCCGCCAGCAGTTCGGCGATGCGCCCGGTGCCGGTGCCGACATCGAGCAGGCCGCCGAGCTTGCTGCGCCCCAGCGCGGCCAGCAGCGCCGCCTCGACCGGGCCGTCCGCACCGTGCAGCTGGCGCAGGGTATCCCACTCCTCGGCATGGCGGGCGAAATAGGCCTGGGCATTGGCTTCGCGCGCGTCGCGAATGGCGGCGAGCTGGCGGCGATCCTCGGCGCAGCGGGCGGCAAAGGCCGGATCGTCACGCTCGGCAATGTCGAGCAGGCGGGCGGCAGCGGCGCCCATCGGCGGCTCCGAATTGTCCTTCACCGCGCTGCGCAGGAACACCCAGCTGCCTTCCTTGCGGCGGGTGGCGAGACCGGCCTCGCACAGGATGCGGATGTGGCGCGAGACACGCGGCTGGCTTTGCCCCAGCACTTGCGCAAGCTCCCCCACGGCCAGTTCCATATGCGCGAGCAGGCGCATCATGCGCAGCCGCGTCGGTTCGGACAGAGCCCTCAGCAGGGGGTCGATTTGCATGCGAATTTGCATGGCAGATCATATAAAGATATCTTTATATGTGTGCAAGCCTCAGGGTTTCTGCCGGTTTTGCCCCCCTTACTTCCCATTTGCGTTGCACAATCGTCTCGTCTAAAGAATGGCCCCGCAGGCTTGCCTGCAAGCGTTGGCCTGTGCGCCAAACAATGCAAGGGGATTCGCATGAAGAAGATTGCTTTTGCCGCGTTCGCGTCGGCTGCCGCTCTGTCGCTCGCTGCTTGCGGTGGCAACAAGCCCGCCGCTGACGCCACTTCGGAATCGGTTGAAACCGTTCCTGAAGAAACCATGGCCGCTACCACCGACGGTGCGACCGACGCTGCTACCGCGGCTGCCGAGTAATCCGGCCGGGGGCCCGGCGATCGCCTCGGCGAAGCGCCGGCCCCCAGTTGCTTTCCGGCCTGGATCGGCAACGATCTGGGAAACATCCGGAAAGTCCGTCGCAAGACGGAAAAAGCCCTCCCCGACGGGAGGGTTTTTTATTGCCCGCCGCAGACGCATCGGCAGTTGCGCATGGGGCCTGCGCGGGGCATCAATCGGCGCATGCCCGATACGCTCAGGATCACGCTGGCGCAGCTCAACCAGTCGGTCGGCGACCTCGACGGCAATGCCGAAGGGGTGCTCGCGGCACGCAAGCAGGCGCGTGATTGCGACCTCGTCGTTTTCCCCGAGCTTCACCTGATCGGCTATCCGCCCGAAGACCTGATCCTCAAGCCGGCGCTGATCGAGCGTGCTGCAGCGCGGCTACAGTCGCTTGCGGAGGCGAGCGCGGCGCCCGGCCCGGCGATGCTGGTGGGCTCGGCCTTTGTGCTTGATGGTGCGCTGCACAACGGGGTTGCCCTGCTCGACCAGGGCAAGGTCCAGGCGGTGCGGCTGAAGCATGAGCTGCCCAACTATGGCACGTTCGACGAGATGCGCCTGTTCCAGCCCGGCCCCCTGCCCGAGCCGGTGGTGCTGCGCGGAACGATGATCGGGGTGCCGATCTGCGAGGACATCTGGCGCAGCGAGGTCTGCCGCCATCTTGCCGACTTCGGTGCCGAGATGTTCATCTGCATCAACGGCAGCCCTTACGAGATCAACAAGGACGCCCTCCGGATCGAGGGGGTGGCCAAGCGCCGCGCGGTCGATACCGGGCTGCCGCTGGCCTATCTCAACCGCGTCGGCGGGCAGGACGAACTGGTGTTCGACGGCGCCAGCTTCGTGGTCAACGGCGATGGCAGCCTGGCCGTCCAGCTGGCGGACTGGGAGGAGCAGGTCGCCGAGACCCGCTGGACCCGCACCGCGCAGGGCTGGCGCTGCGATCGCGGGGCGCAGGCGGCGCTCGCCGGCCACCCGGAGGACATCTACTGCGCGATGGTGCTGGCGCTGCGCGACTATGTGCGGCGCAACGGGTTTCCCGGCGTCGTGCTGGGGCTTTCGGGCGGGATCGATTCGGCGACATGCGCGGCCATCGCCGTCGATGCGCTGGGGGCGGACCGGGTCTGGGGGGTAATGATGCCCTCGCGCTTCACCAGCCGCCAGAGCCTCGACGATGCCGCCGCCTGCGCCGATGCGCTGGGCATCCGCTATTCGGTGCTGCCGATCGGCGAGGCGATCGCCGGGTTCGATTCGATGCTGGGCGAGAGTTTCGAGGGTACCAATCGCGACATCGCCGAGGAAAACCTCCAGTCGCGGATTCGCGGCACGGCGTTGATGGCGCTGTCGAACAAGTTCGGCCCGATGGTGATGACCACCGGCAACAAGAGCGAAATGAGCGTGGGCTACGCGACGATCTATGGCGACATGGCGGGGGGCTACAACCCGCTCAAGGACGCCTACAAGTCGACCGTCTTTGCGCTGGCGCGCTGGCGCAACCATCATGTCCCGCGCATTGGCCTCGGTCCGGCCCGGGCGGTCATTCCCGAATCGACGCTGGGGCGCGAACCCAGCGCCGAATTGCGCCCCGACCAGCGCGATTCGGACAGCCTGCCCGACTATGCCGTGCTCGATCCGATCCTCGTCGGGCTGGTCGAACACGACAAGAGCGTCGACCAGCTGGTCCGCGAAGGCTTCGTGCGCGAGACGGTCCAGGCGGTCGAGCGCCTGCTGCACCGCGCCGAATACAAGCGCCGCCAGGCCTCGCCGGGGGTCAAGCTCACCGCCCGGAATTTCGGGCGGGACCGGCGCTATCCGATCACCCACGCCTTCCGCAGCGGCTGAAACGACAGGGATCCGAATGTCCGCCACCCCCACTCTCAAGCTGCGCGCGCGGATCTATTGCGGCGAGGAAATCGCCATGGGGCCGGGCAAGGCCGATCTGCTGGCCGCCATCGCGCAGCAAGGCTCGATCTCGGCGGCGGGGCGGGCGTTGGGCATGAGTTATCGGCGGGCCTGGCTGCTGGTCGATGCGATGAACCGCTGCTGGCGCTCGCCGCTGGTGGAAACCGTGGCGGGCGGCGGCAAGGATCGCGGTGCCCGGCTTTCGCAGACCGGGCAGGCGGTGCTGGCACAGTACCGGGCACTGCAGGCGCGAATCGCCCAGGTGGAAGCCTCGGACGAATACGCGCTGCTGCGCGGCGGGGTGCGGGCGGCGCCGCTTCCCGCCGCGCCGGATCCGGCCGGTTAGGGCAGCCGGGTCACGAGCAGCGGCAGCGCGGCGTCGGGGCTGGCCGCGATCTGCACGAGGTAGTCCCCCGGTTCGAGCGCGAAGTAGACCATCTTGCGGATGCCCGAGCAGTCGGGCCCATGGGCGTGGGCGATCGAAGTCAGCGCCCGGTGGGTGCCGGTCGCGGGCCTGGCCGCGATCACGTCGATCCATGCCGCCGCGCCCAGCGCCACGCGGTAGTGTCCGGCCGTGGTCACGGTAAAGGCAAAGAGGCCGCCGAAGCCGGTCGATCCGCCAGCCTTTTCGGGCGGAAGGGCATAACGCACGCCGGGCGCGGGGCTGAGCGCGGCGTCGACCGCGGCTCCGGGGTTCACCCGCGCGGCGGCGGCGCTATCGCGCCCGGCGGCCAGCGGCACGCGCCGGTTCCAGCCGGAAAGTTCGGCGGGAAGGGCGGCGGGGGCGGCTGGGCAGGCGATGGGTGACGGCACGATGGCTGTGGGCACAGCGGCTGTGGGCACGATGGTGGGAGGCACGATGGTGGGAGGCACGGGCCCCATCCCGTTCGTTTCCTGGGCGAGCGCGCTGCCGGACCATGCCAGCGCCAGCAGCGCGGCCGCAGCCAGTCCGTCCCGTGAAGCCGCCAACTTGCCCGTGGTCACCATGAAGCCCTCCTCGCGCTGTGCAAAACGCTATGTCTGTTCGGATATAGCGATCCGTGCCGGCGGTGACAGCCGCAAAACGCGGTCCTCACGCATCCGGCCCTCATCCGGGCCGAAAACGGCAAAAGGGGCGGCCTTGCGGCCACCCCTTCGTTGTCTTGCGGTCTCTTGCGGCGGGCGCCGCTCAGCGCGCGCCCTGCGCGTAGTAGCGCTGCATGTCGAGGCGCATCTGGTGCAGCGCCTCGGGGTTCAGGTAGACCATGTGACCGGCCGGGTAGTAGCGGAACTCAAGGTTCTTCTGCAGTTCGCCCGGCAGCATCATGTGCTTGAGGTCGCGCTCGGTCGAGAAGAACGGCGTTGCCATGTCGTAGTAGCCGTTGAGCGAGAGCACGCGCAGATGCGGGTTGGTGCGCATCGCGCTCGACAGGTCGACCGTCACGTCGGCGACGTTCTGGTGGCTGCCATAGCCGCGGCCCGGGCCGTCATGCGACCAGTCCCAGTTGAAGGCACCGCCCTCGCGTGCGCTGAGGCGGTAGTCGAGGTCGGTCTTGTAGCCGAGCTTGCCGCCCAGCAGGTCGAGGAAGCTGCCGATGTAGAGGCCGCTGATTGCGGTGTCCGAGGCGTCGAATTCCGGCCCTTCGCCCGCCGCATCGGCATCGACGCCGAGGTAGCGACCGTCGAAGCGGCCCACCGTCTCGCGCTGGCCGCGCAGCAGTTCCTTGCGGAAGCGCTGGAGGTCGAGGCGCAGGTTCGCCTGCTTGATGTAGTCCACCGAAATGCCGGTGAAGCGGCTGAGCTGCTGCGCCGCCGAATCGAGTTCGGCAGGCGAAATGTCCTGCCCCTTGGCGAGCGCGCTGGCATAGGCGCCATTGGCGAATTCGCGGGCCTGTGCGACGAATTCCTCGACCGTGGCGGGGCGATCGGCGACGCGGTTGTGGTACCAGGCGACGGCGGCATAAGTCGGCAGGTAGCCGACGTAGATGTTGTCGTAGCCGGACTGGCGCACGCCGTAGTTCATGATCGAGGAGAGCAGGATCACGCCGTTCAGCGCCATGCCGCGATCCTCGAGCTGGTAGGCCAGCGCGCCCGAGCGGGTGGTGCCGTAGCTTTCGCCGAAGATGTACTTGGGGTCGCCCCAGCGGCCATTCTTCGAGACGTAGCGGAAGATCGCCTTGGCAAAGGCATCGACGTCCTGATCGACGCCGTAGAAATCGGCGGGCTTGGCATCGCCGAGCGGGCGCGAGTAACCGGCGCCGACCGCGTCGATGAACACCATGTCGGTGCTGCCGATCAGGCTGTCGGGGTTGGGGCCGACGTCGTAGGGCGCGGGCGCGACGGCGACCGGGTCGGCGGTGCGCACGCGCTCGGGGCCGAAGCTGCCCATGCGCAGCCACAGGCTCGCCGAGCCGGGGCCGCCATTGTAGAAGAAGGTCAGCGGGCGGTGCTTACCGGGCGCGGTATAGGCGGTGTAGAACAGGCTGGCGGTGGGCTTGCCCTGCGCATCACGGATGGTCAGCGTGCCGGCGGTGGCGGTGTAGGCGATCGCCTTGCCGTCGACCGTGACCGAGCCCTTGGAGGTCTTGGCCTGTTCCTCGACCGGGGCGCTGGCCCAACCATTGGCAACCGCTTCGGCGGCCTTGGCGGCGTGCTGCTTTTCGGCGTCGGGGGCCTCGCTCTTCTGGGCGAAGGCGGGCTGGACGAGCGCCAGCGAGAGAAGGGAGGCGAAAGCCAGCTTTGCGGGGAGCCGCATGGACAATCCTTTGATTTTCTGGGAGCCGATGGCCTGAACCGCCAGCGACCGGGAGGGTGCGAACCGGGAAGCATTGGTAATGCATCGCCGCTGGCCTGCAAGGCATATGTTATACATTTCTGACGGCCATGGGCCTTGCCGGGGGCCGGGAAATTGACCTTGCCCGCGCCGCGCCGTAATCGCGCTGGCCATGACCGTTACGCGCTTCGCTCCCTCGCCCACCGGGCACCTTCACGTCGGCAATATCCGCACGGCGCTGCACAACTGGCTGCTGGCCCAACAGGTAGGGGGCAAGTTCCTGCTGCGCATCGACGATACCGACGCGGCGCGCTCGAAAGAGGAATATGTGGACGGCATCCGCGCCGACCTGACCTGGCTCGGCATCGCGTGGGTGGGCGAGGAGCGCCAGTCGGCCCGTTTCGCCCTCTACGAGCGGGAGTTCGAGCGGCTGAAGGCGGCGGGCCGCGTCTACCCCTGCTGGGAGACGCCGCAGGAACTGGAACTGAAGCGCAAGGTCCTGCTCGGGCGCGGGCTGCCGCCGATCTACGATCGCGGCGCGCTGACGCTGAGCGAGGACGAAAAGGCCGCGAAGATCGCCGCCGGCGACCTGCCGCACTGGCGTTTCCTGCTCGACCACGCGGAGCCGATCGTCTGGGAGGACGGCATCCGCGGCACGCAGAAGTTCGATCCCGCGCAGATCAGCGATCCGGTGATCCGCCGCGCCGATGGTTCGTGGCTCTACATGCTGCCCTCGGCCATCGACGATGTGGACATGGGCGTGACCCAGATCCTGCGCGGTGAGGACCATGTGTCCAACACCGCCGCGCAGGTGCAGATGTTCACCGCGCTCGGCGCGCCGGTGCCCGCCTTCGCGCACGAAGCGCTGCTGGTCGGCAGCGAGGGCAAGCTCTCCAAGCGCCTTGGTTCGCTGGGCGTTGCCCATTTCCGCGAGCAGGGCATCGAGCCGCAAGCGGTCGTCGCGCTGCTCGGGCGCCTCGGCACCAGCGATCCGGTCGATCCGTCGCTTGATGCACAGGCGCTGGCATCGGCCTTCGATCTTGCCCGCTTCGGCCGCGCGCCCGCCCGTTTCGACGAGGCGGAACTGGAGCGCGTCAATGCCGCTGTCGTGCACGCCCTGCCATTCGAGGCCGTTGCGGCGCGTCTGCCTGAGGGCATGGACGCGGCGGGCTGGGAAGCGGTGCGCCCCAACCTTGCGCATGTGCACGAGGCGGCGGACTGGTGGAGCGTCGTGACCGGGCCGGTCGCGGTGCCCGACCTTGGCGAGGAAGACCGCGCCTATCTTGCGCAGGCGGCCGATGTGCTGGCCGGGCTCGAATGGGATCAGGCCATCTGGAAGGCGCTGACCGGCGCGCTCAAGGACATGACCGGCCGCAAGGGCAAGGCGCTGTTCCTGCCGCTGCGTCTGGCGCTGACAGCGATGGAGCATGGGCCGGATATGGGCGCCTTGTTGCCGCTGATCGGCCGGGATGCGGCTTTGGTGCGGTTGCGTTCGGTGGCTTGATCCAACCCGACATAAACCACCCCGTCATCCCCGCGAAGGCGGGGATCCCGCTTTTCTTGCGGCATACGAAAGGTCGCGGAAAGAAAGCGGGACCCCCGCCTTCGCGGGGGCGACGGAGTGGTTTTTTGAAAGCCGTGGATTCGAGCCTCGCGGGCCCGCCTACTCCATGAACCAACCATGCGAGGCGATCAGCGATTGCCCCGTCAGCGCATTGGTCTCGAAGCCTGCAAAGAACAGCGCCACTTCGGCGATGTCGTCGACGGTGGTGAACTCGCCGTCCACGGTCTGGCCGAGCATCATCCGGCTCACCACTTCCGCTTCGGAAATGCCCAGTTCCTTGGCCTGTTCGGGGATCTGCTTGTCCACCAGCGGGGTACGCACGAAGCCGGGGCAGATCACGTTGGTGCGCACGCCCTTCTTGCCGCCTTCCTTGGCGATCACGCGGCTGAGGCCGAGCAGCCCGTGCTTGGCGGTGACATAGGCGGATTTCAGCGGGCTGGCTTCCTTCGAGTGGACCGATCCCATGAAGATGATCGATCCAGACTTCTGCGCATACATGTGCGGCAGCACCGCCTTGGAGGTGAGGAAGGCGCCGTCGAGGTGGATCGCCAGCATCTTTTTCCAGTCGGAAAAGGCGAACTGCTCCACCGGGTTGACGATCTGGATGCCGGCGTTGGAGACGAGCACGTCCACCGTGCCCCAGGCCTCGACCACCTTGGCGACGCCGGCGGTGACCTGCTCCTCGCTGGTCACGTCCATGGCGACGGCCAAGGCCTCGGTGCCGTACCTGGCCTTGATGTCGTCGGCGGCCTTCTGCGCGGCGTCCAGATTGAGGTCGGCGATCGCCACTTTGCCGCCTGCCGATGCGTACTTGTGGGCGATCGCGTTGCCGATGCCGCTGGCGGCGCCGGTGACGATGCAGGACTTGTCCTTCAGCTTCATGTGACCTCTTCTCCTTGTGTGCCCTCGGGCCGCACCCTCGGCATTCTTGTTCAGTGTCCGTTGACAGGGCGGTCGGCCGCGAGGTCGAACGTCATGATCTCGTCGGGCTTCAGGTGGCGCCCGGTCCAGTCCGGCTTGCCCAGCGACCAGAGCGCGTCGGCCTTGCCTGCCTCCCAGTGCTCGGTAACCGTCATTCGTGAAAATTCGTAGTCTTTCGACATGGTTTCATAACCGCGCGGGCGGTTGATCAGGTGCATGACCGCGACCGCGCCAGCGGGGCGGCAGCCGAGCAGGTGGGCAAGGTCGGGATCGTCGCGCAACTCATCCGGCAGCTTGCGGTAGAGGCGCTGGGCGGCGGCGCGCATCTTCTGGAGCTGCTTGGACAAGTCCGTGTTCATGCGCGTGCGGCTGGAAAAGCGGATGTCCTTCTCGCGCTGGGCGATGTCGGCCATCGTCTTGGGCATGACCCCGCGCGAGGGGAACAGGTCGACCTGATACACCGTCATCTCGCAGGGGCTGCGGTTGTCGAGCACGTATTGCAGCGGGGTGTTGGAGACGAGGCCGCCGTCCCAGTACCATTCGCCGTCGATCTCCACCGGCGGGAAACCGGGGGGAAGGGCGCCGCTGGCCATCACGTGTTCGGGGCCGATTTTGCGCTCGCTCTGGTTGTCGAAGTAGATGAAGTTGCCGGTCATCATGTGGACGGCGCCGACCGCAAAGCGGGTTTCGCCGTGGTTGATGCGGCCGAAATCGACCAGATCGAGCAGGGTCTGGCGCAGCGGCGTGGTGTCGTAGAAGCTGAGGCGGCCGATATCGCTGGGCCATTCGGGCAGGGGCGTCGGAATGCGCGGGGTAAAGAAACCGGGAATGCCGAAAGTGGAGGCCCAGGCGGAGGACGTCTCGTTGAAGGCGCGGCGGGCAAAGCCGTTGCCGACGTCCAGCTTGTAGAGCAGTTCCCGGCTGACGCCCTGCCAGAAATCGCGCAGCCGCCCGACGCGGTCTTCCGGCGCATTACCCGCGATGATCGCGGCATTGATGGCGCCGATGGAGATGCCCGCTACCCAGTCCGGTGTGTGACCGGCTTCGCTCAGGGCTTCGTAGACACCGGCCTGGTAGGCCCCCAGCGCCCCGCCTCCCTGCAAGACGAGGACCGACTGGTGATCACCCAGATCGTCAAAGGAAGCGGTGGTCTTGCTGGCATTCATGGGCAGGGTCCTGCGCATGGGGATGTTGCGATGCAATAAGTGGGCAACAAGTGGGCCTGCGCGCGGTTCCTTTCAAGCATGAATTTTATAGCGAAGTCAGGCGGCGACCTCGGTCAGGTTACCTTCGCTCGCCGCTTCCAGCAGGCGCCGTTCCAGCGCCTTGATGCGGCTCGTCGAGGTCAGCTTCTCGCCCAAGAGGTCGGTGACGTAGAACGTGTCCGCCGCGCGCTCGCCGTAGGTGTCGATATGCGCGGAATGGACCATCAGCTTGCTCTCGAACAGGGCGTGGGCCAGCCGGTTGAGCAGCGCCGGGCGGTCGCGGGCGTTGACTTCCACCACCGTGAGCCGGTTCGAGGCCTTGTTGTCCACCAGCACGCGCGGGCGCACGTCGAAGGCATCGGCGCGCGGCCGGGCGTCGGGCTTGGCGACCAGCTGGGGCAGGATCTTGATGCGGTTGGCCAGGGCATTCTCGATCGAGGCGCTGAGGCGGGCGAGCTGGGTATCCTCGCTGAACGGGCGGCCGAGCGGGTCCTGGATCAGGAAGTTGTCGACCGCGCGGCCGGTGCGCGTCGTGTGGATGCGGGCGTCGATGATGTTGCCGCCGGCCAGATGGATGCCCCCGGCGATGCGGTAGAACAGGCCGGGGTGGTCGGAGGCGATCACCGTCACCAGCGTCGCCCCGCGCGCCGGATAGTATTCACTGAGGATCGACAGCGGCTCGTTGCGCGAGGCGCTGAACTGGGCGAGGTTGCGGGCGATCACATCGTCCGGCTCGGCGATCCAGTAGGCATCGGCGAACTGCGGGCCGAGCTCCTCGATCAGTGCCTGGTTGGCGGGGTCGCGGGCGATGACCATTGCCTTCTTCGCCGCGACGCGCTTCTCGCGCCCGAATTCCACGTGGCCGAGGCGCAGGCGTTCCTCGGCGGCGCCGTACAGCTCGGTGATGAGCTGGCGCTTCCACGAGTTCCAGGTGCCCGGACCGACCGCGCGGATGTCGACGATGGTGAGGACCGTCAGCTGGCGCAACCGGTCCACCGACTGCACCACGGCGACGAAGTCGCTGATCGTCTTGGCGTCCGACAAGTCGCGCTTGAACGCGGTGGCGGAGATCAGCAGGTGGCGCAGCACCAGCCAGGAGACGAGTTCCGTCTCCTCCTCGTCCAGCCCGAAGCGCGGGCACAGCTTGAGCGCGATCTCGGCGCCGAGTTCGGAATGGTC
Source organism: Novosphingobium sp. KA1 (assembly GCF_017309955.1). NCBI lineage: Bacteria > Pseudomonadati > Pseudomonadota > Alphaproteobacteria > Sphingomonadales > Sphingomonadaceae > Novosphingobium > Novosphingobium sp. KA1. The sequence goes on from NZ_CP021247.1 coordinate 1,629,694, forward strand.
GCCGCCGCGGCCCTTGGCGATGTCGTGCAGCAGCACCGCGGCATAGAGCGCGCGGCGCGAGCGGACCTTGTGGATGATCTCGTGGCTGAGCGGATGGTCCTGCTTGAGCTCGCCCTTCTCGATGCGCGAGAGCAGGCCGATGGCGCGGATCGTGTGTTCGTCCACCGTGTAGTGGTGGTACATGTCGAACTGCATCTGCGCGTTGACGCGGCCGAATTCGGTGACGAAGCGGCCGAACACGCCCGCCTCGTTGAAGGAACGCAGCGCCGTTTCGGGATTGTTGCGGCTGGTGAGCAGCTCCATGAACAGCGCATTGGCGCGCGGGTCGCGGCGGACTTCATCCTTGATCAGGGCGGCATCGCGCGAGACGAGGCGCATGGTCTCGGGGTGGATTTCCAGCCCCTCGCGGTCGGCCAGCACGAAGATCTCGATCAGGCGCACCGGATCGGCCTCGAACCAGGTGTCGGCCGGGGCCATGATGCGGCCGCCGAATACCTTGTATCCCTTGACCATGCGCGGCCGGGCCCGGAAACCCGCCAGCAGCCCGCGCGGCTGCTTCTTCGCGATCTGCTCGTCGAGCTGGGCCAGGAACACGCCGGTCAGGGTGCCGACCACCTTCGCCTGCAGGAAAAACATCTGCATGAAGCGCTCGACCGCGCTCTTGCCGGGGCGATCAGCGTAGTTCATCCGCATCGCCACTTCGCGCTGGAGGTCGAAGGTCAGCCGGTCCTCGGCGCGGCGGGTGATGGTGTGGAGGTGGCAGCGCACCGCCCAGAAGAAGTTCTCGGCGCGGCGGAACGCGCGGTATTCCTTGTGGGTGAGCAGGCCGACATCGACGAGTTCGCTGGGATCGCGCACCTTGTGGATGTACTTGCCGATCCAGTAGAGCGTGTGCAGGTCGCGCAGGCCGCCCTTGCCTTCCTTGACGTTGGGCTCGACGACATAGCGGCTGTCGCCCATGCGCTTGTGGCGTTCCTCGCGCTCGGCCAGTTTCTCGACCACGAACTGCCGCTCGGTCCCGGCAACGACATCGCGCCAGAAGCGCGCGCGCACTTCCTCGTAGAGATGCTGGTCGCCCCAGACATAGCGGCCTTCGAGCATGGCGGTGCGGATCGTCAGGTCCGAGCGGCTCATGCGCACCATGTCGTCCACCGAGCGGCTGGAGTGGCCGATCTTGAGCCCGAGATCCCACAGGAAATAGAGCATCGCCTCGATGATCTGCTCGCACCAGGCGGTCTGCTTGATCGGGGTGACAAAGGCGAGATCGACGTCCGAATGCGGCGCCATCTCGCCGCGCCCGTAACCGCCCACGGCGATGATCGTCAGGCGCTCGCCGGTGGAACGGTTCATCGCCGGATAGACATGGGTGGAGACGTGATCGTGGATGATGCGCAGCAGCTGGTCGACCAGATAGGCCTGCGCCTCGGCCACTTCGTGCCCGGCCGAAGGCTTGGCGACGAGGCGGCGGGCGATCTCGGCCCGGCCATCCTCCAGTGCGGTGCGCAGCAGTTCGACGATCTGCCTGCGGCCCTTGGCCGCACCTTCGCTGGCACGGCCTTTCGCCGCGCTGTCGCTGGCGACAACGGCTTCGATGGCCTCGACCAGCGCGCGGCGGTCGATCACGGAACGGGGCGAAGGGATGCGGATCACGCTCATGTCAGGCGGTATCTAGTCGTTCCAAAGGGGCAGGGAAAGGCAGCGCAGCGCGGCGCAAGCGTCGATTTTGCCGGCAAGTTCCTAAAACGAGCCTACCAACCGCCCCAAGGCTATGCCAGAAGGCGCGGCAATGCACCCGTTCGCGCCGCCTGGCCGAACGCGCCACAAGATACGAGGTCGAGCACTTGTCGCTGATTTCCCTTCTCGCCGATGCCGCGCAGGCCGTGCCCGGCACTCCGGCGCACCAGCCGATCTACTGGGTCAATCTGGGACTGCGGAAGGGGATCGATCTCGGTTTCTTCACCTTGCGCTACTACTCGCTGGCCTATCTGGCGGGGATCATGCTGGGCTACTGGCACCTGACGCGGATGATCAAGGGGCCCGGCGCGCCGCTCGCCCAGCGCCACGCCGACGACCTGTTCTTCTACTGCACGATCGGCATCATCCTCGGCGGACGCCTTGGCTACGCCACGTTCTACACCGGCGGCGATACCGGCATTCCCAGCCTCTGGGCCGATCCCAAGGCGCTGATGTCGCTGTGGAACGGCGGCATGAGTTTCCACGGCGGGCTGATCGGCGTGCTGCTGGCGATGGCCTGGGTCTCGTGGCGCGGCAAGCTCAACCTCATCCGCGTGGCGGACTACATCTCGGTCTGCGTGCCCTTCGGCATGATGTTCGGGCGCCTTGCCAACTTCGTCAACGGCGAGCTCTGGGGCCGGGTCGTCACCAATCCGGACCTGCCCTGGGCGATGGTCTTCCCCGACGGCGGACCGCTGCCGCGCCACCCCAGCCAGCTCTACGAGGCCGGGCTCGAAGGCCTGGCGATGATGATCATCATGCTGACGCTGTACTGGAAGACGCGCGCGCGCTTCCGTCCGGGCCTCATGGTCGGCGTCTTCACCACCGGCATCGCGGCGGCGCGCTTCACGGTCGAGTTCTTCCGCGAGCCCGATGCCCAGCTGCGCGAATTTGCCGAGCATACCGGCCTGTCGATGGGCCAGTGGCTGACGATCCCGCTGATCGTGCTGGGCCTGATGCTGATCGCCCGCGCGCTGATGCGCCCGGCGCTCGCCAGCGGCCGACCGGTCGCGGCGTGACGCGGCATCGCGGCGAGCCGCTGGGCGAGATCTTCCGGCGGCTGATCCAGACCTACGGACCGATCTCGCTGCTGCACTACATGGGCGAATCCAACGCGCGCTACTATGCGGGCAAGGATCCGCTCGGCAGTGCGGGTGACTTCATCACCGCGCCCGAGATCAGCCAGATGTTCGGCGAACTGATCGGCCTCTGGCTGGCCGACATGTGGAGCCGGGCGGGCAGTCCCAAGGTCCACTACGTCGAGCTTGGCCCCGGCCGCGGCACCCTGGCGCGCGATGCGCTGCGCACGATGGCCCGGTTCGGGCTGACGCCCGAGGTCCATTTCGTCGAGGGCTCCACCGCCCTGCGCGCGCTCCAGCGCGAGGCAGTGCCCCAGGCGCAGTTCCACGACGATCTCGGCACCCTGCCGGCCGACGCGCCGCTGCTGCTGGTCGGCAACGAGTTCCTCGACGCACTGCCGGTGCGCCAGCTGGTCAAAGCGGAAAACGGCTGGCGCGAGCGCATGGTCGACTGGGCCGAGGATCGCTTCCGTCCGGTTGCCGGTGACAAGCCGATGGATGCGGCGGTGCCGGAGGAATGGCAGGACGCCGCCGAAGGCACGATCCTCGAGACCTGTCCGGGCGCGGCGGCGGCGGTGCAGGAAATCGGTCACCGGCTTGCCGCGCAGGGCGGTACCGCGCTGCTGATCGACTATGGCTTTAGCCAAAAGCAGACCGGATCGACGCTGCAGGCCCTGCGCGCGCACGAGAAGGTCGATCCTTTCCTGTGCCCCGGCGAGGCGGATCTCACCTGCCTGGTCGATTTCGCCACGGCCGCCGAAGTGGCGGAGGCGAGTGGTGCGCGCTGGCTCGGTACGATCAGCCAGGGCGCTTTCCTGAACGCGCTAGGCATCGCGATGCGGGCCGAGAAACTTGCCGCTTCGGCGCCGCAGCACGGCGATGCTATCAGGACCGCATTGGAGCGGTTGGTCGGCGATGAGCAGATGGGCAGTCTGTTCAAGGTGATGGGCCTCGCCGGGCCCGGTTGGCCACAGGGCGCCGGGTTCTGAAATAGCAGGGGGCATGATGCACGACACGGTCAAGGGCGTAACCGCACAGCAACTCAAAGGGCCCGACCGGCTCGAGCGCATGCTGGGCCTTCTCTCGCTGGTGATGCTGGCGGTGATCCTCGTCGCGGTCATGCGCGGCAGGGCGGAATGGGTGCAGATCCCCGGTATCGTCTGGCTTCATCTGGCAACGATGCTGACCGCGCTGGCGCTGACGCCGATGCTGCTCTGGCGGCGACGCGGCGACGGGCGGCACCGCGTGCTCGGCTACGTGTGGAGCGGGGCGATGATGGCGACCGCGATCGACAGCCTGTTCATTCGCGGCAAGAACGGCGAGTTCAGCGTGATCCACCTGCTCTCCGCCTTCGTGATCGTGATGGTGCCGGTGCTGGTGCTTTCGGCCCGCAGCCACCGTGTCGCCCGCCATCGCCGGACGGTGCGGGGCCTTGTCATCGGCGCGCTGCTGGTCGCGGGGATCTTTACGTTTCCCTTCGGGCGGCTGCTGGGGCGGTGGTTGTTTGGGGCTTAAGAAGGAATAAGGGGAAGTCCTGGGGGATGATCCCCCAGACCCTCAAAACGTCTTCGTTGCGCCCAGCCTATCCGTTCCGCGCTCCTTGCGGCGCAGCCAATAAGTCTCCCGACGCCACCATGGGCGCGCGGCGGAGTTGGTCCGCGTGACCTAGACGGTATTGGGGGTGCAGGGGGTGTTGATCCCCTGCTTTTCCCTTTTACTTCGCCTGAGACGTCCGATCCTCCGCAGGCACCTTGCGCCTCGGCACGGCCGAGAGCCAGTCCTCGAAGGCTTCGATATCGATCGGACCGTTCACCCGCTCGGTGCCGTCCTTGAAGCCCGCGAAGCCGTCGCCGCCTTCGGCCAGGAAGTTCACCACCGAGACGCGGTAGCTTTTCGCCGGATCGAGCGGCTTGCCGTCGAGCGAAATCGCGGTCACGCGCGACCCCGAAGGCCGGTGCATGTCGAAGGCGATCTTCATCCCCTCGCTGGGCGCGAGGACCTGCTTGTCGCCGGTATCGTCCAGCCCCTGTTCGACGGTCGCGCGGATCTGCGCGCCGGTCAGCGTCATCGTCACCACCTGGTTGTTGAACGGGGTGACGGCGTAGATCTGGCCGAAGGTCACGGTGCCGTCGGCAGCGGGCACCAGCGAGGTGCGGATGCCGAAGGGGTTCACGAAGGCGATCTGCGCGCCGTACTGGCGAGTGGCGGCCAGCTGCGAATCCGCGATCAGCGCGCCCAGCGAACCACCGGCGCCGACGCCGCCTTCGCTTTCCTTCTCCATCGGGCCCGAGACATGGCCGACCGGGCGTTCGACCAGTTGCAGCGAGGCGTCCTTGTAGCGCTTCACATAGGCCGAGACATCGGCGCGCGGCTGGAACTGCGGGAAGGCCGTGGTGGTCGCCACCGGCCCCTTGCCAGAGGTATAGCCTTCCGACTGGACGATCACATTGTGCGCCTTGCGGTTCACCAGCTTGTGCGTGACCGGGTCGAAATCGAGGGTGATGTCGGTGACGAGCTTGCCATAGACGCCCGCGCTGGTCAGCAGGATCGGGCCGGCGGCGGCATTGGCGGTATAGTTGCAGACATAGGCCCAGTGGGTGTGGCCCGAGACGACCACGTCGACGCCGGGGTTCAGGTGGTCGAGGATCGGCTGGATGTCGCCTGCGGCCTCGTTGCAGCCGTTGGGATCGCCCGCGCCCTTGGTGCGCAGGCCCTGGTGGATCAGCACGACCACGGCATCGGCCCCGGCGGCCTTCAGCGCGGGCACGGCGCGGTTGATGGTCTCGGCCTCGTCCTCGAACCTGAGGCCCGCCACGCGGTCCGGCGCGACGAGGGTGGGGATCGACTTCAGCGAGAGGCCGACGAAGCCGATGGTGATCTTGCGATCGCCGCTGCCGAAGGTCTTGAGCCCGGTGCCGGGGAACAGCGTCGAACCGTCCGGCATCACCGTGGCGGCGGCGAGGTACTTGTAGCGGGCGCCTTCGAACTGTTCGAGCTGGCATGGCTGGAAGCGGGTGTTCCTGGCGCAGCCGCCGTCCTGGAGGCGCTTCAGTTCCTGCCAGCCGCGGTCGAACTCGTGATTGCCCACCGCGTTGAATTCGAGGCCGATGCGGTTCATCACGCCCACCGAAGGCTCGTCGAGATAGAGCGAGGAGGCGAGCTGCGAGGCGCTGGTGAGGTCACCTGCGGCCACCACCACGTTTTCGGGATGCTCGGCTTTCAGCGCATCCACCGCCGAGGCCAGCCACGCCGCGCCGCCTGCGGGAACCGAGATTTCGTTGCCCTTGCCGTCGGGCGCGTCCACCGTCTGCTTCGGCGGTTCAAGGGCGCCGTGGAAGTCGTTGATGGCGATCACGCCGATCTCGATCGGGGCCTGCGCGGCGGGCGCTGCCGCCTGATGGTGGGCCTGCGGGGCGGCGCAGGCGGAAACGAGAAGGGCGGCGACGAGCGGCGCGGCGCGTGCGGTGCGGAATCGGGTCATGGCACGGCTCTATCGGATCGAAGGAGGGCGCGCCAAGGACGTTTTTTGCATTCGCGAAGGGGTTTAGCGTGCGGCCACGGCCAATGCCGCCCGGTCGAGCGCCTCGCGCAGTTTCCAGGTGCGTGCCTCGAAGGTGCCGGGGGTCAGTTCGTTGGTCATCAGGATGGCGACAAGGCCGTGTGTCGGGTCCGCGAAGAAGTAGGTATTGGCCGATCCCGACCAGCTTCCCGCTCCCACCGGCAACCCGCCGCGCGCCTCGGTGCCGGCATCGCCCACGGCAAGGCCATAGCCGAACGGCGCATCGAGATGATCGCCGCCGCCGGTGCGCAAGCGGGGCCTATACATGGCATCGACGGTCTCGGCCCTCAGCAACCGGCGGCCGTGCCACGCGCCGCGACCCGCCAGCATTTCCGCGAAGTGGCGATAGTCCTCCAGCGTCCCCGCCAGCGCGCCGCCACCGTCACGCAGGCGCCGGGGATCGCGGTATTCGGAGGTTTCCGGGCGGTCCACCGCCTTCAGCGCTTCTGCCGTCGCGACATAGCCGGTGACGAGGCGCGGGGCCTGTGCGTCGCTGACGACAAAGGTCGTGTCCTTCATCTCCAGCGGATCGCGGATGCGGGTCTTGAGGAAATGGTCGAGGCTCTCGCCCGAGACGCGCTCGATCACCGCGCCTAGTACCGTGGTCGAGAACCCGTAGCTGAAACGCGCGCCCGGCTGGTGCAGCAGCGGGGCCTTGCCCAGCCGTTCGACAAGCTGGCCCAGCGTGGCGGCAGGCGCGATCTGCGGCCTGGTACTGGCGACGGCAGTGGCGCGGGCGACGCCGTTCTCGCGGTACCACCGCTGCACCGGGGTATCGCCCATGAATTCGTACGTAAGGCCGGAGCGGTGAAGCAGCAGGTCCTCGATAGTGACGGGGCGGGCGGCGGCAACGGTGGCGGCGGGATCGGCGGCGCTGCCGTCCCAGGCGCTGAGGTCCGCCATCTCGGGCAGGTACTTGCCGATGGGATCGGAAAGCGAAAGCTTGCCCTGCTCCATGAGCATCAGCACGCCCACCGAAGTGATCGGCTTGGACATCGAATAGAGCCGGAAGATCGCATCTTCGGCGATGGGCTTGCGGCTTTCCACGTCGGCATAGCCGGTCTTGAGGCGGATCAGCGGTTTGCCGTGCTGTTCGATCAGCACCAGCGCCTGCGGCAGTTCGCCCGCCGCGACCATGGCGTCCAGTTCGGACTGGAGCGCCTGTGCCGCCTTGCTGGGGGGCGGCACAGGCGCGGTTGCCACCGCCGGGCTCGTGAGGGCAAGCACCGTGGCGGCAAACAGATGGGCGGATTTCGTTAAAATGGCTTATCGCCCGCAACCGTGACCCGGAAACCGGACCGCACTTCGGGGAAGTAATCCCAGACCGCGAAGTGCTGGGTGCAGCGGTTGTCCCAGAATGCCACCGAGTGCTTTTCCCAGCGGAAGCGAACCTGGAAGTTTGCGTCCTTCACATGCTCGAACAGGAAGTCGAGCACGGCCTTGCTTTCGGGGCCGGACAGTTCGTTGATCTTTGTCGTGTAGGACGAGTTCACGAACAGCAGCTTGCGTCCCGTCACCGGATGGGTGCGGATCACCGGGTGCGAATTGCAGGGATAGGTCCTGGTCGAATCCGGGAAGATCGCTTTGTAGACGGGATTGGCGTCGTGAACGGCGGTGAGCGGATCGAGGAAGGCCTTCATCGCCGGCGAAAGCGCGTCGTAAGCCGCGTACATGCTGGCAAACAGCGTGTCGCCGCCGTCTTCGGGCAGGGTGTGCAGCGTCAGGATCGATCCCATCGGCGGCTCGGCATCGGCGGAAAGGTCAGAATGCCAGTTCTCGCCCGCGACAAACTTCGAGTTCTCATCGGCATGGATGGCGACGACTTCGGGATGATCGGGCAGGCCTGCCACGCCCGAGTGGATCGCCAGTTGTCCGAATGCGCGGCCAAGGGCCTTGTGCGCGTCATGGTCCATGGGCTGGTCGCGGAAGAACACCACCTGGTGCTTCATCAGCGCGTCGTGAATCTCGGCAAAGGCCTGGTTGCCCAGCGGCCTGGTGAGGTCCACCCCGAAGATTTCCGCGCCGATGCGCTTGGTCATCGGGCGCACGTCGATCAGTTCATAGCCCATTTCCGGCGGCTCCAGTGTAACGCTTCCTATGGCTCGTGCCGGACGGGTCCGCCCGGCACGAACGTCCTGTTCAGTCTTTCGCGACCGGATCGGCCACGCTGCCCTTGTGCGGGAAGATGCGGCGCTCGATCCGGCAATGGATGCCCTGCGTGCCGTCCACCACTTGGGTCACGCCGAAGTCGGCGGCAACGCTCATCAGCGAATAGCCGTCGTTGCGCGACAGGCCCTGATGCTCGGTCAGCAGGTGCAGCATGTCCATCGATGCGGACTTCATGGCGACGTCCAAATTCTCGCCGAAGCCATGGACGATCCAGCAGTCCGGCGTTTCCAGCAGCGGCGAAGGGAACGAGAAGTCCTTGCGCAGCACGATCTGGAACAGCACGTTGAGCGAGGCCTCGATCGCGGTGCCGCTGATCTCGCCATCACCCTGCGAAACGTGGGGATCGCCGATCGAGAACAGGCCGCCCTTGACCTGCACCGGGTAATACATCGTCGCCCCGGCGCCGATGCGCCAGTTGTCGATATTGCCGCCGTGGAGGCCGGGGGGGATCGTGCTCACCGGATCGTTGACGGCGGGCGCCACCCCGGCGGTGCCGAGGTGCGGGCGCGCGGGGATGGTGATGCCGGGCAGCGCGGTGGAGCGGTCGCATTCCGGGCAGTGGGTGATGCGTCCCGGAACGACGTATTTTTCCTCCACGTCATAGGCATAGAGCGCGGCGGCGGTGTTGGCGGTGGGATCCAGCTTGTAGATCGTCACCCGCTCGGTCTGGCCGAATTCCTCGTAGAGATGGCCCCAGTTGGCCGCGAGGTTGGATCCGTAGTTGAAGCGCGGCTTCATCTGGAAATAGCGTACTTCCAGCATGTCGCCGGGCTCGGCGCCCTCGACGTAGATCGGCCCGGTCATGATGTGGCAACCCGGCGCGCGGGTGGCCGGATCGATCTCGGTGAAGATGCGGCGGATCTCGTCGTCGAACATCAGGTCCGGATCGTCGCCCGCATGATGGGTGACCGCCTGCGCCATGATCAGGTCGCCGCTCTTCACGGTGAGCGCCGGCTTGATCTCGGGCGAGAAATAGCCCCAGTGCACCGTCTCGGGCGTGGCCCTCAAGTGGTGCAGCGCGCCGGGTTGGACGGGGTCCTTTTCAAGCGCGGGCTTAAGGCTGATCAGTGCCATCGAAACTCCTGTTACGCAGGGAAATCTGGGAAAACGGCGCTTATTCGGCGCCGATGAGCACGCTCGTCATGCTGAGCGACTTGTGCTGGATGAAGTGGGGCGCGAACTCGGCCGGTTCGCCCTCATGGCGCGCGCCCAGCACGTAGAGCAGCGGCAGGAAATGGTCCTCGCTCGGTACGGAAAGCCGCGCGGCATCGCCCAGCGCCTCGTAATCGATCACGACCTTGGGATCGTCCTCGGCAATGGCCTTGCACATGGCGCTATTGAACTGCTCGGCCCACGGGTAGGGCGCGGCGAGCGGGTTGGCCCAGTCCATCGCCGGCAGGTTATGGACGATGTTGCCGGTGCCCATGATCAGCACGCCCTCATCGCGCAGCGGGCGCAGCATGCGGCCGACCAGCCAGTGTTCGGCGGGGCTCTTGGCGAGATCCATGCCAAGCTGGATCACCGGCACGTCGGCCTCGGGATAGGCGTGGACCAGCACCGACCAGGTGCCGTGGTCAAGCCCCCAGTTGGCGTCCAGCTTCACCGGCATCGGTTCCAGCAGTTCGCGCACGCGCTCGGCGAGGTCGGGCGCGCCGGGGGCGGGGTACTGCACGTCGAACAGGGCCTGCGGGAAGGCGCCGAAGTCGTGGATCGTGCGCGGCTGGGCCATGGCGGTGACGGCGGTGCCGCGCGTCTGCCAGTGGGCGGAGATGCACAGGATCGCGCGCGGCTTGCCGATGCGGCCGGCGATCGCGTTCCAGCTCCTGGTCACGTCGCTCTTTTCCAGCGCCACCATCGGGCTGCCGTGACCGTAGAAGACGATCGGAAGACGGCTCATTCGCGTATTGCTCCGTTGCTCTGAGACCCAAGGCTAGGGAGAGCGGGGGCGGATGGTCTTGCGAGCAAGCGCACAAGAACTTGTTGGTGGGGGGGCGCTCCGCCTGCCTCAAAACACTCCGTCGCCCCCGCGCAGGCGGGGGCCCCGCTGCCTTTTGCTACGGTGCCAAGAAAAGCGGGGTCCCCGCCTGCGCGGGGACGACGAGGTTTGGTGGTGATACGTTTGCCGTTTCCGGGGCGCCTTGTGTTCCGCGGTCCCGGAAATTCGGCTTATTCCTTCGTGTAATCCGCCGGAATCTCGGGATTCTCACCGGCCTTGCCCCAGAGGATGATCTCGTTGCCCCAGGGGTCGGCGAAGGCGTGGTTGTAGCCGTTGAACTCGGCCCAGTAGTGGTCGCGCCAGAGCACCTTGCCGCCCAGTTTCTCGGCGGTGGAGAGGATGCGTTCGTGGCTGTCGTCGTCCGATACGAGCACCCAGATGCGGGCCTTGCGGCCTTCGGTCGCCAGCGTGCGCGGTTCGACGCCTTCGGGGCTGGGATGGGGCCGCGCGTTGTTCGCGTCGAACACGCCGAGGTGGAGGTTGCCGATCTGGCTGTCGGTCCCGTCCTTGTTCTGGAAGAAGCCGCCGGGAACCATGCGGTGGTAGATCCCGTGCGGGCGCGCATCGTTCTCCCAGCCGAAGACTTCGGCGTAGAATTCGCCGGCCCTGGCGGGATCGTCGGTCGCGAAATCGACGAAGATGAGCGTGTTGGTCATTGCGGAAGGCTCCCTTGGTGTGTGTCCAAGGCCTAGCTGCAGGGAGTTTGCATTCGCGGCACGAGGCGCACGAATCCTTGATTTCCAGCGTCCTTGCACAAATGCACCTAAGCGCACCAGAACGACCCCTAAACGAAAATTTACGCTGACCTTTCCGCGGCATCGGCCCACTCCCCCACCCGACCTCCCCTACGGGGTAGAATCTGGGAGGTCGGGTGGGGGAGTGGGCCGGTGCCGCAAGCCATTCGCGGATGCGAATGGCGCACCAAACAAAAAGGCGGCGCCCGACCTAGGTCGGACGCCGCAGCCGTCGGGAATGGGTGACGGTAAACTTGTGAAATCAGGCGTGGAGGCGCGTGACCGGAGCGGGCAAAGGTCTTTGCGGACCGCGACGGCGATCCCACTCGGCGCGGTAGCGTTCGACCAGCCAGACGTTGAGCAGCCGCTGCGCCCCCTCCTGCCAGGAATAGCGGCCACGCGGTGCGAACTTGGAGCGCAGGCCCAGCTGCACCAGTTCGTCGACGTGGAAGTCCTGACCCACGATCTCCTCGACCGCGCTGTCGTTCATCTTCATCTTCAGTTCGTAGAGCGGATCGTCCATCGCCTCGGGCACCATCAGCGTGCCGATGGTGAGGGCATGGCTCTGGGCCCCGCGCGGGTCCATGATCAGGTAGAGCACGGTATCGTTCAGCACCACCAGCGAGAGGCTGGGCGGCAGGTTCACGAAGAGCAGGCGGTTCTGCTCTTCCTCGGTCAGCTTGGGGAAGACCGGGAAGACCGCCTTCTGCGTGGCGTTGAAGGCGGCGTTCCTGTGCAGCGTGCCGTTGAGCCGGTAATAGGCCGCCGAATCCGCCGGGACATCGGGGAAGCTTGCCAGCCCGCTCGGGATGAAGTCGTGCAGCGGGCCTGCGTGGAGGCGGCTGGCGTGGTAGCCGTCGTTGTTGTTTTCCAGCATGACCTTCCAGTTCCACGGGAACACGGTGGGTTCCTCGGGACGGGGGCCGCGCAGGTTTTCGAATTCGTAGTTGGCGACGACCTCTTCGATCCCGGCCAGGCGCGGGGTCAGCGGGGCGGCATCGGCATCGAAGTTGACGAAGATGAAGCCGTGCCAGATCTCGTGCCGGATTTCGGGCAGGCTGGCGGCCTTCTTGTCGAAATTGCAGGTCCTGTTCATCGCCGGGGCGCCGACCAGGGTGCCGTCGAGGTCGTAAGTCCAGTGGTGATAGGGGCACACGAAGGCGCGGGTATTGCCGTGGCCCTCGGCGACCAGCATCGCGCGGTGCTGGCAGACCGAGGACAGCGCCTTGATCGAGCCGTCGCGCGTCTTGCAGATCACCATCGGCTCGTCGGCGCGGGTGACGGTGAAGAAGTCGCCCGGGTTCTCCAGCCATTCGGTGCGGCCGACGCAGAGCCATTCGTGCTCGAACAGCGCGGCTTTCTCGAACCGGTAGAAATCCTCGTCGACATAGCATTCGGCCGGCAGCGTCTCGGCTTCCAGCGTGCCGAGCGTGGAGCTTTCCAGACTGTCGATGAACGTGTCGGTGAGAATGGTCATTGCTGGCTTCCCGTGTCGTGCCCGTAGCGGGGCAAACTGCGGATCGCCTTGCGGCAATCCCTCGTTACAGGAGGACCCTAGCGAGTCGGGGCGGCCGGCTCTTGGCGCTGGGCGCAGGGACTTTTGGCAAGGCGTTCGTTTGAAAATGCCCGATGGGCATTTTCGTGGCGGCACCGGCCCACTCCCCCACCCGACCTCTCATGAAGTGTACCCTGTTGGGAGGTCGGGTGGGGGAGCGGGCCGGTGCCGCCAAAATCCGCGTGTCGCGGATTTTCAAACCAACTTCTTATTCGGCGGGAACCAGTTCGGGGCCTTCGAGCGCTTCCGGTTCCCCGGCGCGGACCGGCGGCGCGGCGGGCGCGCGCAGGAACAGCACCGACATCGCCGTCGCGCCCGCCAGCATCAGGGCGAAGACGAGCAGGGCGGGGCCGTAGCCGCCGGTGACGTCGGCGATGCGGCCGGCGCCGATCGGGCCGAACACCGCGAGCGTGGTGACGGTGGTGGCCATCGCGGTCATGTCCCCGGCAATCCCGGCGCCGAAGTAGCGCAGCAGCAGGATATGCGCGGAGAGCCAGGCCATGCCCCAGCCCATGCCGAACAGCGCGGCGGCGACGGTGGCGACCAGCACGTGGCTGGCGGTCCACAGCAGCGCCATCGCCAGTGCCTGCACGGCAAGGCCCGCGATGAAGATACGGCGCGGGTCGACGCGTTCGCACAAGGTGCCGGTCACGCCCTTGGCGCCGGTGCCCGCAAAGGCCAGCAGGCTCATCGCGATGGCGCCCGGCGCCGCGCCCTGGCCGAGATTGGCGATATGCGCGACAAGGATCGAATGGGTGGTGGTGACCACCGTCTGCACCACGGTCATGGCCAGCGCGAGGATCACGAAGCTGGGCGTCATCAGCGCCTGCCTGACGGTCCAGACGCTGGCGGCGGGGCCGTCGCTTTCGTGGCCCGCACCCTTGACCTGATCGACGCTCTCCACTTTCACCGCGTCGCGGATGCACAGCAGCGAGATCACGCCCAGCACCAGCGCGCTGGCGGCCATGACCATCCAGTGCAGGCGCCAGTTGCCGGTCAGGCCGACGATGGTGCCGACGATCAGCGGCCCGGCAATGCCGCCCGCCGCGCCGGCCATGAAGTAGAAGCCGATCATCCGCGAGGAGGTGCGCGGGAACCACGTCGCCAGCAGATAGACGGCGGGCGAGGGGGCGACGAGCGAGAAACCCACGCCCATCAGCGTCGTCGCCACGAAGAACAGTTCCAGATGATGGATCTGCGAGGCGATCAGGAAGCCGGTGGCCAGCACCAGACAGCCCGCGAAGACCGTCATCCGCGTGCCGATCGCCTTCATCAGCAGTGGCGGCAGCGGGCTGGCGAGGCCGCAGGCGAGGCCCAGCAGCGAGAAGCTGAGGCCGGCGGCGGCCTTCGACCAGCCGAGTTCGGCCACCATCGTGTAGAGCACGTAGCCGAGCGAGGTGAAGGTCGTGGCGGTCACGAAAAAGAAGCCGAGCGAGGCCGCGAACATGACCAGGGCGCTGCGCGCTATGCTTGTGGGCATGGACAGTCCGGACGACATGGCAACTCCTGCGGGCATCATGGTCCACGCGGAATCGCCGGACCATCGTGCCTTGCAGGCTGACATGCTGCACCTGCACACTCTTGATGGTGCGCGACTCAATAGTTGATCGCGCCGCGGGGGCAAGCGACTTGGGCTATGGGTGGCGCAAGGGCGGCTTTTGCGAAGGCTCTCTCAAGACCCGCTCGGGCGGAGCGGGGTGTGGTGGGGGAGTTTCGCTCTAATTCCCGTCATCCCCGCGAAGGCGGGGATCCCGCTTCTTCTGTCGTGCCCCGCTCCCGAACAGCAGAACGCGCCGGTCTTGCGACCGGCGCGTTCCTGGAAAACCGAGGGTATGACCCGACGGGTTCCGTCTCAGAACTTGTACCCGACCGAGAGGATCACCTGACGCGGCGGGATGTAGGTGTCCATGACCTGCGCCGAACCGTAAGGGTCCGAGAAGCGCGAGTTGATGCCGTTCTTGTCGAACAGGTTGATCACGCGCAGGGTCACGTCGGTGTTGGTGCCTTCCGGCTCGTACTTCAGCATCGTGTTGACCTGGGTGTACGAGGGGGTGGTGTCCACCGCGCCTTCGTTGAACAGGCGGTACTGGTACTGGCCGCGATAGATCAGCTGGGCGCGGGCGGTCAGCTTGCCCGGGCCCACTTCGCCGTTCCAGGTGGCGGCGATATTGCCCTGCCAGCGCGGCAGCTTGGGAATGCGGTTGCCCTTGATGTCCTCGCGGGCGGCATCGCGGGCCAGCACGGCGTTGTAGAAGTTGGTCCAGAACAGGTAGTCGGGATAACCCGCCGCGTTCTGGGCATTGGTGGCGTTGGTCGGGTCGAGCGCCAGGTAGTGCGAGGTGAACTCACCCTCCAGCCATGACAGCGAGGCGTCGAAGCGCAGATGCGTGGTGGGCGCGTAGCTGCTTTCGAGTTCGAGGCCGTAGACCCGCGCCTTGGGCGCGTTGCTGATGCCCTCGCCGTAAAGGATCGGGTCTTCCTCAAGGAACTGCATGTTCTTGTAGTTGTAGAGGAAGGCCGAGGCGTTGAGCTGCAGGGTATCGTCCAGGAAGCGGTTCTTGGAGCCGATCTCGAAGGAATCGACGGTTTCCTGCTTGTAGCTGGGCAGGATCGAATAGCTGCCGCCCGATGCCGAGGCTGAGTTGATGCCGCCCGGCTTGAAGCCGCGCGTCCAGCTGGCGTAGAGCATGTTGCTGGGCGTGAACTGGTAGTCCAGCGCCACCTTGCCGGTCCAGGCATGGTCGCTGCGCGATCCGGTCGAACTGGGCTGGAGATAGGCGCCCGAGGTCTGGTCGGACGCGCCGCCGGACATCGAATCGTACATGCCCGAGGACTTGTCGTGGTTGTAGCGCACGCCGGCGGTCAGCTTCAGGCTGTCGGTCAGCGCATAAGTGCCCTGCGCGAAGAAGGCGTAGAGTTCACGCTTGATTTCAGACAGTTCGGCGTAAGTCAGGTTGCCGACCAGCGGGTCGTTCCAGGCGGTGTCTTCGGGCAGCGCGGGGCTGAGGATGTTGTCGAGATCGGCCGCGCGGTACTCGTTGATGTACTGGCTGTTCTTCGAGTGCAGGTAGACGCCGCCGAGCACCCACTGGAACGGACCGTTGCCGTTCGAGGTGAGGTTCAGCTCCTGGCTCCAGCTCTTGGTATCGGCCTGCCACAGCGGCACGTGGTCGTAGCTGACGCCGGTGTAGCTGACCGGGTTGTAGGTCTGGGCAAAGAAAGTGGCGGCGTCGAGGCCGTCGGCATCCCAGGCCTGCTCGGAATGGAGCTTCTGGTAGCCGGTGATCGACTTGATCGTGGCGAACGCGGTGTCCCACTTGACCACGCCGGTATAGAGCTGGGTCTTGACCTTCGAGCGGCCCGGATAGTCCTGCGTCAGTTCGCGGGCATCGGGGTTGGGGTCGAGGATGTTCTTCTGCGCCGGGCCGTTGGTGTTCGAATTGAACTGGATCGTGTTCAGCGTGACCGAGAGGTTCGACAGCGGCTGCCACTTGGCACCCAGGCGCCAGCCGGTCTCGTCCTGGTCGTCGAGGTCGTAGCTCTTGACCCCGGTCACCGCGGTGGCGTGGGCGTAGCCGTCATGCTTGGTGTACTGGAAGGCGCCGCGCACCGCGAGGGTGTCGGTCAGCGGCACGTTGAGCGCGCCGGAGCCTTCCATGTAGTTGTAGTTGCCGATCCCGGCGCTGACATTGCCCTTGAGCGCATCGGTGCTCGGCTCGATCGAGACGACGTTGATGGTGCCGCCGGTCGATCCCTGGCCGAACAGCGTGCCCTGCGGCCCGCGCAGCACCTCGACTTGCGCCACGTCGATGAAGGCCGCGCTCGCGGCGATCGAGTTGAAGATGTAGACGCCGTCGATGTGGTAGGAGACGCCCGGCTGGGTATTGGTGTTCTCCGGCGTTTCCGAACCGATGCCGCGGATCGAGATGACCCGCTCGCCGCCGCCGCTCTTGGCGATGACGAGGCCGGGGACGGTGCCGTTGAGCCCGGTGATGTCGGTGATGTTGCCGGCCTTCAGCGTATCGTTGGTAATCGCGCTGACCGACAGCGGGGCCTGCTGGAGGCTGACGTCGCGGCGCTCTGCCGTCACCACGATGTCGGTGAGGCCGGACTGGCTGTCAGCCGCGGCAGGGGCCGCGGCAGGGTCGGCATCGGCCGCGTGCGCGGTGGCGGAAGTGAAGGCAAGAAGCGATATGCCCGTGGCCAGGGCATAGGCGAATGTGGACTTGGTTCTCATGTCAGCTCCCCGAACAGGTCGTAAGATCGATTCCCGGGTCTTGCGGCTCATGCTTGTTGCTTGGGTTGGCCGCTTGAAGGGGAACTTGGCGGTTCGATGACAGTCCGGTCTTGTGCAGTTGCGAATAAGTAGTTGACCGCTGTTACCCAGAACATCGGGCGGCACAACGCGGCGATCACGCAAATCCGCCGTTTTTCGGCAGAACAACCCGGCGCGGTCGCGGCCCGGTCTTGTGCACGGCAGCGCATGGGCCGTTCGGGCGCGGACATGGCGGGGCCGGATGGGCGTTTCGGGCGCTCCGCGTCAAGCCATCGGCGCTGCCAGCGACAAGACCGCTCGCGCCGCAGCTGCCATGGGGGCACAACCGGGGCGACCCGCCCCCCTCCGCTCTCCTCCGCCCCCTCTCGCAAGGATGTCCCCATGACTGCGACCACGCTCGATACGCCGCCCGTGACCCGCCCGCTGGGCACGACGGGCATGGAGATCAGCCGCGTCGGCTTCGGCGCCTGGGCGATCGGCGGGGCGGACTGGGCGGTCGGCTGGGGGACGCAGGACGATGCCGATTCGGTGCGCGCCATCCGCCACGCGGTGGCGCGCGGGGTGAACTGGATCGACACGGCGGCGATCTACGGCCTCGGCCATTCGGAGGAGGTTGTTGCCCGGGCGCTCGCCGAGATGCCGGAGGCCGAGCGACCTTACGTCTTTACCAAGTGCGGGCAGGTCTGGGATCCGGCCGACCGCCAGTCGAAACGGCGTGTCGGGCGGCGGCAATCGATCATGGACGAGTGCGAGGCCTCGCTGCGCCGCCTGCGGGTGGAGCGGATCGACCTGCTGCAGATGCACTGGCCGGCGGAGGACGGCACCGCGCTCGAGGAATACTGGGGCGCGCTGCTCGATCTGAAGGCGGCGGGCAAGGTGCGGGCGGTGGGGCTGTCCAACCACGATGCGGATCAACTCGAAGCGGCGGCGGCCATGGGCCGTGTCGACACCCTGCAGCCGCCGCTCTCGGCCCTGAAACGCGCGGCCATCGCCCGCGAGCTGCCCTGGTGTCTTGCCCACGATACCGCCGTGATCGTCTATAGCCCGATGCAGTCGGGCCTCTTGTCCGGCGCCTTTTCGGCCGCGCGGGTGGCGGGGCTGGCGGCGGACGACTGGCGTTCGCGCCATGACGATTTCACCGGCGAGGCCCTGACGCGCAACCTTGCCGTGGCGGCGGCGATGAAGCCGGTGGCCGCGCGGCACGGTGTTTCGCCGGCGGCGGTCGCGGTGGCGTGGGTCCTGGTGGTGCCCGGCGTGACCGGGGCGATCGTCGGCGCGCGCAGCCCGGCGCAGGTCGATGGCTGGGTGGCGGGGGCGAACCTCGTGCTTTCCGATGAGGACCGCGCCGGGATTGCCGCTGCCATTCGCGAAACCGGCGCGGGTTCAGGGCCGGTTCCGGACTGAGCGCCCCGCCCCCTTGTCGCGTCATCCCCGCGAATGCGGGGATCCCGCTTCTTCTGTCGTGCGGGGCGAGAGGTCGCCCAAGAAAGCGGGGCCCCCGCTTTCGCGGGGGCGACGGAGAGTTTTGTCGGGAGCGCCCCTGTCCCTCCGCTAGGCCGTAAACTCATAAACGGCGCCATCGAGGCGCCCAAATGGCGAACAGTTCGGTCCGAAGTGACTGCCGGACGGGCTGGTTGCCCGTCCAAGGTCGCTTCGGTTCGAAATGGAAGCCATTTGGGCGTCCCTTCGGGATTTGACCAAAATGGTCCATCGCTGCGTCAGGAAGCCTTGAAATATGGACATATTCCTTCGCCTTCCTTCCTGGCGCTGAACCATTTTGCTTCAAACCTCGATGACGCCATTTATGAGTTTACGGCCTAGATCTCCAGCTGGCTGCCCAGTTCGATCACCCGGTTGGTGGGCAGCTTGAAGAACTCCATCGCGCTTTCGGCATTGCGCACCATGATCGCGAAGAGCTTCTCGCGCCACAGCGCCATGCCCGGGCGGCTGGAGGGGATCAGCGTCTGGCGCGAGAGGAAGTAGCTGGTGTCCATCGCCTTGAACGGGCCGCCGGCACCGTCTTCCACGGCCAGCGCGGCGGGGATGTCGATCTCGTCCATGAAGCCGTAGCGCAAGGTCACGCGGTAGAAGCCCTGGCCGAGATCCTCGACCAGCGCGCGGTTTTCCGGCGCGACATGCGGCACGCCCTGGCCGGAGACGGTCAGGATCACCACGCGATCATGCAGGATGTGGTTGTGCTTGAGGTTGTGCAGCAGCCCCGGCGGCACCCCCTCCACGTTGGAGGCGAGGAACACCGAGGTGCCGCTCACCCGCCGCACCCGCTCGCCGACCGAGCGGATGAAGGTGGCGAAGGGAATCGAATCTTCCTGCAGGCGCTCGCGCATCAGCTGGCGGCCGGTCGCCCAGGTCGTCAGCAGGGTGAACACCACCGCGGCCACCAGCAGCGGGAACCAGCCGCCGTCGGGGATCTTGGTGACGTTCGAGAAGAAGTAGAGCGCGTCGATGAACAGGAAGCCCGCCGTGACGCTGCCCGCCACCAGCGGGTGCCACTTCCACACCGCGAACGTCAGCACGCCGAGCATGCAGGCGGTGATCAGCATCGTGCCGGTGACGGCGATACCGTAGGCCGCGGCCAGGTTGCCCGAACTGCGGAAGCCGAACACCAGCAGCACGACCATGACCAGCAGGCCCCAGTTGACCAGCGGCACGTAGATCTGCCCGGCCGCCTTGGCGCTCGTGTGGAGGATCTTGAGGCGCGGCAGGAAGCCCAGCTGCACTGCCTGCTGCGAGACCGAGAAGGCGCCCGAGATCACCGCCTGGCTGGCGATGATCGTCGCCATCGTCGCCAGCGCGACCAGCGGCAGGCGGGCCCAGTCCGGCGCCATGAAAAAGAACGGGTTCTGGATCGCATCGGGATGGCGCAGCACCAGCGAGGCCTGCCCGAGGTAGTTCAGCAGCAGGCACGGGAAGGCGACGTAGAGCCACGAGATCGAGATCGCCTTGCGCCCGAAATGGCCCATGTCGGCATAGAGCGCCTCGGCCCCGGTGACGGCCAGCACCACCGAGCCCAGCGCCAGGAAGGCGAGCTTCGGGTTCACCAGGAAGAATTCCAGCGCATGGTGCGGGCTCAGCGCCGCGATCACTTCGGGGGCCTGCACGATCGAATGCAGGCCGAGCCCTGCCAGCACCAGGAAGTAGACGATCATGATCGGGCCGAACAGCTTGCCCATCGTCGCGGTGCCGTGCGACTGGATCGAGAACAGCCCGATCAGGATGACCACCGCGATCGGCAGCACGAACTGCGCGAAATCCTCGTTCACCACGGTCAGGCCCTCGACGGCGGAGAGCACCGAGACCGCGGGGGTGATGATCGCATCGCCATAGAACAGCGCGGTGGCCACGACCCCCAGCATGGCGATCAGCGGTGTCCAGCGGCTCTTGCCCAGCTTGCGCCCGATCAGTGCCAGCAGCGCCAGGCTGCCGCCTTCGCCGTTGTTGTCGGCCCTGAGGATGATGAAGACGTACTTGACGGTGACGATCAGCATCATCGTCCAGAACATCAGCGAGATCACCCCGAAGATGTGCAGCCGGTCCACCACCAGCGGGTGATGGCCGATGAAGCTTTCCTTCAGGGCATAGAGCGGCGAGGTGCCGATATCGCCGAACACGACGCCGATGGCGCCGATCGACAGCGCCGCGAGGCTTTCATTGGGGGCGTGATGCCCGGAAGATTCGCTCATGGATCGGGCGCCTAGTCTCGCGCGCGCGAAGGCGCCACAGACTTTATGCTTTCTTTATGCCGCCGGCACAATTCCCCGTGGAACCTTAATGGCCTGAGGGCCCATCTCGCCCCCGTTATCCATTGACGGGAGGCCTGTGTGATGGCCCGAATTTCCTGGCGGCAACGCCTCGCCGCGCTGCGCGGCGGCAAGCGCTGGTGGCCGGCCGAAGTGGTGCTGCGCACCGCCGGCCTGCTGAGCCTGATCCTCGCCGCACGGGTGATCCTGGCCGAGCATCGGCTGGCGATCACCCCGGCGCTGCACGATCCCACGCCGGTCGACCTTGGCCTTTGCGCGCTTTTTGTGGGGCTGCTCAGCCTCGGGCTGTCGCTGAGCCTCTGGGGGCCGGGGCTGTTTCGCCAGATTTCGCTGCCCGGCCATTTCTGACGCCACTTCTGACGCCATTTCTGACGCCATTTCCGACCCTCATTCCAACGGACCAAAGACAATGACCGACCTGTTCTGGCTTGCCGTGCTGGCGGGCCTGTTCCTCCTGACGCTGGGCTTCGCTCGCCTATGCGAGAAGGCCTGAGGATCGCATCACCATGACATTCCCGCTGCTGCTCGCCGGGCTCACCGCGCTCTTCCTGCTGATCTACCTCGTTGCCGCGCTGCTGCGGCCCGAGCGGTTCTGAAGGGCTGCCGATGACCACCGGAATGACTTTTCAGGGCTGGACCCTGATCCTCGTTTTCACCGCGCTTTTCCTGGCGCTCGCCCGGCCGATGGGGGCCTGGCTCTTTGCGCTCTACGAGGGGCGGCGCACGCCGCTGCACCGCGTGCTGGGCCCCGTCGAGACCGGCTTCTACCGCCTCGCCGGGATCGATCCCGGCGCCGAGCAGGGCTGGCGCCGCTACGCGCTGCACATGCTGGTGTTCAACCTCGCGCTGCTGCTGTTCACTTATGCGGTGCTGCGCCTGCAGGCGGTGCTGCCGCTGAACCCGCGCGGCCTTGCCGGGATCGGCGCCGACGGGGCGCTCAACACGGCGGTGAGCTTTGCCACCAATACCAACTGGCAATGGTATTCGGGCGAAGCGGCGATGAGCAATCTCAGCCAGATGCTGGGGCTGACCATCCACAACTTCCTCTCCGCCGCCACCGGCATCGCCGTCGCCTTCGCGCTGTTCCGCGGCTTTGCCCGGCGCGAGGCGCGCACGGTGGGCAACTTCTGGGCCGACTGCACCCGCGTCACGCTCTACCTGCTGCTGCCCGCCTGCCTCGTCTATGCGCTGTTCCTGGTCGCCGGCGGAGTGCCGCAGACGCTTGCGGCCATGGCCGACACCACCTCGCTGGAAGGCCTGCACCAGTCGATCGCGCTGGGCCCGGTCGCCTCGCAGGAGGCGATCAAGATGCTGGGCACCAACGGCGGCGGTTTCTTCAACGCCAATTCCGCGCATCCCTTCGAGAACCCGGGCGCGCTGACCAACCTCGTGCAGATGCTCTCGATCTTCGCGCTCGGCGCCGGCCTCACCTGGTGCTTCGGCAAGGCGGTGGGCAACACCCGGCAGGGCTGGGCGATCCTGGCGGCGATGCTGGCGATGTTCCTGGTCGGCACCACGGTCACCTACTGGCAGGAGGCCGCGGGCAATCCGGTGCTGCATCACCTCGGCGTCGCGGGCGGCAACATGGAGGGCAAGGAAGTCCGCTTCGGGATCGCCGCCAGCGCCTTGTTCTCGGTGGTGACGACGGCTGCCTCGTGCGGCGCGGTCAACGCCATGCACGACAGCTTCACGGCGCTGGGCGGCATGGTGCCGCTGGTCAACATGCAGCTGGGCGAAGTGGTGGTCGGCGGCGTCGGCGCCGGGATCTACGGCTTCCTGCTGTTTGCGCTGCTGGCGGTCTTCGTGGCGGGGCTGATGGTCGGCCGCACGCCCGAATATCTGGGCAAGAAGATCGAGGCGCGCGAAGTGAAGCTGGCGGTGCTGGCGGTCGCGGTGCTGCCGCTGTGCATCCTTGGCCTCACCGCGCTCTCGGCGGTGCTGCCGGACGGGCTCGCCGGGCCGCTCAACAAGGGCCCGCACGGCTTCAGCGAGATCCTCTACGCCTTTGCCTCGGGCACCGGCAACAACGGTTCGGCCTTTGCCGGGCTCACCGCAGGCACGCCGTTCTACAACGGCCTGCTCGCGGCGGCGATGTGGATCGGCCGGTTCTTCGTGATCGTGCCGGTGCTGGCCATCGCCGGGAGCCTTGCCGCCAAGAAGCACACGCCGGAGACCGCCGGGTCGTTCCCGACCACCGGCCCCTTGTGGATCGGCCTGCTGATCGCGGTGATCCTGGTCCTGGGCGGTCTCACCTTCCTGCCGAGCCTCGCGCTCGGGCCCATCGCCGATCATCTCGCGATGATCTCGGGCCAGCTGTTCTGAAAGCGCCTGTCATGACGACACCAAGTTCCCTGTTCTCGGCCCGCCTCGTGGTGCCCGCGATCGGCGATGCCTTCCGCAAGCTGACCCCGCGCGCCCTGGTGAAGAACCCCGTGCTGTTCACCACCGCCGTGGTCGCGCTGCTGCTGAGCGTCCTGCTGGTCGCCGGCCGCGAGCCGCTGCCGCTGGGTTTCCAGCTCCAGCTGATCGTCTGGCTCTGGCTGACCGTGCTGTTCGGCACGTTCGCCGAGGCGCTGGCCGAAGGGCGCGGGCGGGCGCAGGCCGCCTCGCTGCGCGCCGCCAAGTCGGAGCTCACCGCGCGCCTCCCCGACGGGCGCGTGGTTCCCGCCTCGCAATTGCGCAAGGGCGCCGAAGTCGTGGTGCGCAGCGGCGACCTCATCCCGGCGGACGGCGAGGTGATTGCCGGTGTCGCCTCGGTCAACGAGGCCGCGATCACCGGCGAGAGCGCGCCGGTGATCCGCGAGGCGGGCGGCGACCGCAGCGCCGTCACCGCCGGCACCCGCGTCATTTCCGACGAGATCCGCGTGCGGGTCACCCAGGAGCCGGGGCAGGGCTTTCTCGACCGCATGATCGCGCTGGTCGAAGGGGCCGAGCGGCAGAAGACCCCCAACGAGATCGCGCTGACCATCCTGCTGGTCGGCCTGACCATCGTGTTCCTGATCGCGGTCGCCACGATTCCCGCCTTTGCCCGCTTCGCCGGCGGGGCGATCCCGGTGGCGGTGCTGGCGGCGCTGCTGATCACCCTGATCCCGACCACCATCGCCGCGCTGCTCTCGGCGATCGGCATCGCCGGCATGGACCGCCTGGTGCGCTTCAACGTGCTGGCCAAGTCCGGCCGCGCGGTGGAAGCGGCGGGCGACATCGACGTGCTGCTGCTCGACAAGACCGGCACGATCACCGTGGGCGACCGCCAGGCCGCCGAGTTCCGCCCGGTCGCCGGTGTCGATGCGCGGATGCTGGCCGAGGCGGCGCTGCTCGCCAGCCTCGCCGACGAGACGCCCGAGGGCCGGTCGGTCGTGGTGCTGGCGCGTGAGGTGCACGGGCTCAGCCTCGAAGGCCTGCCGGCCGGCGCCGAGGTCATCCCGTTCACCGCGCAGACCCGCATTTCGGGCGTGCGGAGCGCGGCCGGGCTGGTCCAGAAGGGGGCGGTCGATGCGATCCTGCGCGCCAATCCGCAGGCGGCAGCGGCGCCGCAGGCAGCCGAGCTGCGCCGCATTTCCGAAGAGATCGCGCGCTGCGGCCAGACCCCGCTGGCGGTCGCCCGCGACGGGCGGCTGCTGGGCATCGTCGCGCTCAAGGACGTGGTCAAGGCGGGGGTGCGCGACCGTTTCGCCCAGCTGCGCCGCATGGGCATCCGCACGGTGATGATCACCGGCGACAACCCGCTGACCGCCGCCGCCATCGCCGCCGAGGCCGGGGTCGACGATTTCCTCGCCGAGGCAACCCCCGAGGACAAGCTGGCGCTGATCCGCCGCGAACAGCAGGGCGGCAGGCTTGTCGCCATGTGCGGCGACGGCACCAACGATGCGCCCGCCCTGGCGCAGGCCGATGTCGGCGTGGCGATGAACACCGGCACCCAGGCCGCGCGCGAGGCGGGCAACATGGTCGATCTCGACAGCGACCCGACCAAGCTGATCGAGATCGTCGGCCTCGGCAAGCAGCTCCTGATGACGCGCGGGGCGCTGACCACCTTCTCGGTCGCCAACGACGTCGCCAAGTATTTCGCGATCATCCCGGCCATGTTCGTGGCGCTCTACCCCGGGCTCGGCGTGCTCAACGTGATGGGGCTGGCCTCGCCCGAAAGCGCGATCCTCTCGGCCATCGTGTTCAACGCGCTGATCATTCCCGCGCTGGTGCCGCTGGCGCTGCGGGGCGTCACCTACCGGCCGACGGCGGCCGGTCCGCTGCTCGCCCGCAACCTTGCGGTCTACGGCCTTGGCGGCCTGATCGCCCCGTTCGTCGGCATCAAGCTCATCGACCTCGCGGTCACCGGGCTCCACCTCGTCTGAGGATCGATTTCCCATGCTCAAGGACATTTCCACCTCGCTGCGCCCGGCCCTGGCCATGACGCTGCTCTTTGCCCTGCTGCTGGGGCTGGCCTATCCCCTGGCGCTGACCGGCCTCGCGCAGGCGCTGTTCCCCCGTCAGGCCGGCGGCAGCCTGATCGAGCGCGATGGCCATGTCGTCGGCTCGGCCCTGATCGGCCAGAGATTCACGCAGGACCGCTACTTCCACGGCCGCCCCTCGGCCGCGGGCGCCGCTGCCCAGGGGGGCTACGACGCGATGGCCTCGTCCGGCTCCAACCTCGGCCCCACCAGCCAGGCGCTGGCCGACCGCGTGAAGGCCGACGTCTCCGCCCTTCCCAGAATCCCAGGTTCCCGAGTTCCTTCCGACCTGGTGACCACTTCCGCCTCGGGGCTCGACCCTGACGTGAGCCCCGAGGCGGCTCTTTTCCAGGCCGGACGGGTCGCCCGTGCGCGCGGACTGGAAGCGGCGCGGGTGAAGACACTGGTGGAGCAGCACGTCGCGCGTCCCATGCTGGGTTTCCTGGGGGAGCCGCGGGTCAATGTGCTGGAACTCAATCTCGCTCTCGACAGCATGGCGGCCGGCAGCGCACAAGCGCAGCCGTGAACGACCCGCGTCCCGATCCCGAAGCACTGCTGCGCGCCGCCGCGCG
Organism: Novosphingobium sp. KA1; assembly: GCF_017309955.1. Taxonomy (NCBI): domain Bacteria; kingdom Pseudomonadati; phylum Pseudomonadota; class Alphaproteobacteria; order Sphingomonadales; family Sphingomonadaceae; genus Novosphingobium; species Novosphingobium sp. KA1. The sequence goes on from NZ_CP021247.1 coordinate 1,655,592, forward strand.
CGAGCACCGGGGCCGCCTCAAGGTTTTCCTTGGGGCGGCCCCGGGCGTGGGCAAGACATACGAGATGCTGGGAGAGGGGCTGGCGCGGCGCGAAGCCGGGGTGGACGTGGTGGTCGGCGTGGTCGAGACCCATGGCCGCGGCGAGACGGCGGCGCGGCTGCGCGGGCTGGAGACGGTCGCGCGGGTGCCGGTCGCCTACCAGGGCCACGTGCTCGACGAGATGGACATCGACGCGGTGCTGGCCCGCCGCCCGGCACTGGTGCTGGTCGACGAACTCGCCCACACCAATGCGCCCGGCAGCCGCCACGACAAGCGCTGGCAGGATGTCGAGGAACTGCTGGAGGCGGGGATCGACGTCTGGTCCACGCTCAACATCCAGCATATCGAGAGCCTCAACGACGTCGTCGCCTCCTTCACCAAGGTCCGCGTGCGCGAGACGCTGCCCGACAAGGTGCTGGGCGATGCCGAGATCGAGGTTGTCGACATTCCCCCCGACGAACTGATCGAGCGGCTGCGGCAGGGCAAGGTCTACGTGCCCGACGAGGCGACCCGGGCGCTCGGCAATTTCTTCTCCAAGTCGAACCTTTCGGCCTTGCGCGAACTGGCGCTGCGTTTCGCGGCGCAGACGGTGGACGCGCAGATGCTCGACTATGTGCGCGCCCATGCCATCGAGGGGGTGTGGGGGGCGGGCGACCGGCTGGTGGTGGCGGTGAGCGAGCAGCCCGGCGCGCTCGAACTGGTGCGCGCGGCCAAGCGGCTGGCCGATGCCCTGCGGGCGCCGTGGACGGCGGTGCATATCGAGACCCCGCGCGCGGCGGGCTTCACCGATGCCGAGAATGCGCAGCTCGCCGATGCCCTGCACCTTGCCACCCAGCTTGGCGGGCAAGTGGCGAGCGTGCCGGCCGAAACCGTGCTGGACGGGCTCAAGAGCTTCACCGCGCAGGCCCGCGCCACCCAGCTGCTGGTCGGCAAGTCGGCCCGCTCGCGCTGGTTCGAACTGCGCCACGGCTCGATCGTCGACCGGCTGGTGCGCGAGATGCCCGGGCTGTCGATCCAGGTCCTGCCGACCGCGCCGCTGGAAGGCCGCGCGGCGGTCCGCAGAGAGGGGCGCGGGCCGGCGGGCAGATCGGGGGGGGCGTGGGGATCGCCGGTCGGTTATCTCGTCTCGCTGGGGCTGACGGCGGCGGTCACGCTGCTGGGCACGCTGATCCTGTCGAGCGGGAACATCACCGATCTCGGGCTGCTCTACCTGCTGCCGGTCATGGTCGCGGCGACGCGCTACGGTCTGCGCACCGGCGTCGCGGCGGGGCTGGCCTCCTCGCTCGCCTACAATTTCTTTTTCCTGCCGCCCACGCATACGCTGACGATCGAGGACCCGCGCAATTTCATCACCGTGCTGGTGCTGCTGACCGTCGCCATCGTCTCCAGCCAGCTCGCCGCGCGGGTGCGCGAACATGCGCTGCAGGCGCAGGCGAGCGCCGCGCAGAACAGCGCGCTCGCAGGGTTCGCGCGCCAGCTTACCGGGATCAGCACGATCGACGAACTGGCCCATGTGCTCTGCGGCGAAGTGGGGCGGCTGTTCGATGGCCATGCCGTGCTGCTGATGCCGGGCGAGGAGGGCCTCTCGCGCCGCTGGAGCTGGCCGCGTCCGGCGCGGCTGGAGACGCTCGACCTTGCCGCCGCCAACTGGGCTTTCGACAACAATACCCCCGCCGGACAGGGATCGGACACGCTCACCGCGTCCGAGTGGCTGTTCCACCCGCTGGCGGCACGCGGCGCGGTGATGGGCGTCTTCGGCCTTGCCCGCAGCGATGCGCGCAGCGCGGTTCGGCCGGACCAGTTGCCGCTGCTGCTCAGCCTGCTCGACCAGGCGGGGCTGGCGATGGAGCGCATGGCGCTCGAAGGGCAGATGGCGGACCTCTCGCAGGCGCGCGAGCGGGACCGGCTGCGCCATGCGCTGCTCTCCTCGGTCAGCCACGACCTGCGCACGCCGCTCACCACGATCATGGGCACGCTGGCCGCCATCGAGGCGCGCGAGCCGCAGCAGGCCGCGCCCATCGCCGCCGCCCGGGGCGAGGCCGAGCGGTTGCACCGCTTCGTCACCAACCTGCTCGACATGGCGCGGATCGAGGCGGGGGCGCTGCACGGCAAGGTCGAGCCGGTCGATCTCGACGAGGCGGTCGGCGAGGCGCTGCATCAGCTGCGCGCGCTGCTGGCGGGCCATGCGGTCGAGACCGCGATCTGTGCCGATGCGCCGATGGTCCTGGTCGATCCCAACCTGTTCCACCAGTGCCTGACCAACCTGATCGAGAATGCCGCCAAGTACGGCGATCCCGATGCCCCCATCGCCATTGCCGCGATACGCGTCGCCGGGGGGCTGGACCTCACCGTCAGCGACCGCGGCCCCGGCATCCCGGCGGGCGAGGAGGAGCGGATTTTCGAGACGTTCGCGCGGATCGAGGGGTCGGACCGCAAGGGCGGCACCGGGCTCGGCCTTGCCATCGTCAAGGGGTTCGCGGCCGCCATGGGCCTCACCGTATCCGCCGCCAACCGCGATGACGGGCCGGGTGCGCGTTTCACCATCCGGTTCGACAAGGCCCATCTCAGGGAATGGCCCGAAGCATGACACAGCCCATCACCATCCTCGTCGTCGATGACGAGCCCGCCATCCGCCGCCTGTTCCATGCCGGCCTCTCCCGCGCCGGTTATGCCGTGGTCGAGGCGGGCACCGCGCGCGAGGCCTTGAACGCCATGGCGATCGACAAGCCCGAGGTCGTGCTGCTCGACCTTGGCCTGCCGGACCGCGACGGGCTGGAACTGATCCCGCTGATGCGCGGACAGGCGGCGATCCTGGTCGTGTCCGCGCGCGAGGCGACCGACCAGAAAGTGGCCGCGCTGGACCTGGGCGCCGACGACTACGTGGCCAAGCCCTTCGACAGCGAGGAAGTGCTGGCCCGCATCCGCACCGCACTGCGCCACCGCGTACCCGCCGAGGCTGCCGAGCGCCCGGTCCGGCGCGGCGACGTCGAGATCGACCTTGCCGCGCGGCTGGTGCGCAAGGGCGGCGCGGAAGTCCACCTCACGCCCAAGGAATACGGCTTCCTGGCCGAACTGGCGCGCAATGCCGGGCGGGTCATCACCCATGCCCAGCTGCTGCGCACGGTCTGGGGGGCGGGGCACGAGAGCGATGTCGAATACTTGCGCGTGGCCGCGCGGGGGATCCGCCGCAAGCTGGAGGACGATCCCGCCAGCCCCAGCCTGCTGCGCAACGAGCCGGGGGTGGGTTACCGGCTGGTCAGCCAGGATTGAGCGGCGTGGACAGGCCCCTGAAAAGCCTGTCATAGTTCGCCCATGCGACGCCTGATCCTGCCCGCCCTGCTGCTGTCCACCTGCGCGGCCGCGCAAGCACCTGCGGGTCCGGGCCTTGACCCGGTTGCCGCGGTCGATCCGATGATCGGCACCGGCGGCGAGGGGCACACGTTCCCCGGCGCCACCGCGCCGTTCGGCATGGTCCAGCTTTCGCCCGATACCGACGTGACCTGCGAGATCCGCAAGTGCTACGGCCACGCGGCGGGCTATCGCTATGAAGACCCGACGATCCAGGGCTTCAGCCATACCCATTTCTCGGGCGCGGGCCATTCGGACCTCGGCGATATCCTCGTCATGCCGCAGGCGGGCGATGCGGTGAAGCTCGATCCCGGCGATCCGGCGCAAGCGGGCTCGGGCTATCGTTCGCGCTTCGACCATGCCAGCGAGACGGCGCGGCCGGGCTATTACGCGGTCACGCTCATGGGCACGGGGGCAGGCAGCGGCATCGCCGCCGAACTGACGGCGGGCACGCGCGTGGGGGTCCATCGCTATCGTTTCCCGGCGGGGCAGGCGGCGCACCTGCTGCTCGACCTGCGCACCTCGCTCTACGACTATCCGGGCAAGATCCTGTGGTCCGGCCTGCACTTGCGCGCCGACGGCACGCTGACCGGCTTTCGCGAGACGCGCGGCTGGGCGCCCGGGCGCAAGCTGTTCTTCGCCATGCGCTTTTCCGCGCCGCTGACCGGTCATGCCCTGATCGACCGTGACCCCAGCATTCCCTACAAGGGTTTCCAGGGGCCCGGTCGCGGCACCGATGCGCGGGCCGAGAAGCTGGGCAAGGCGCTCGAAGCCCGGCTCGACTTCGGGGTGCTGGATGCGCCGCTGGAAGTGAAAGTCGCGCTTTCGGGGGTCGACGAGAATGCGGCACTGGCCAATCTCGATGCCGAACCCGGCACGTTCGATGCGATCCGCGCCCGGACCGAGGCGGCATGGCGGCAGGCGCTTTCCGCCGTCGAGATCGACGCGCCCGAGCCGATGCGCCGCAATGTCTATACCGCGCTCTACCACGCGCTGCTGGCGCCGAGCGTCTGGGGCGATGCCGACGGGCGCTATCGCGGGCCGGACGATCAGGTCCATCAGGCGCAGGGCTTCACGTTCCGCTCCACCTTCTCGCTCTGGGATACCTTCCGGGCCGAGCATCCGCTGCTGACGCTGGTGCAGCCGCCGCAGGTGACCGCCGATGTCGTCAATTCGCTGGTCGCCAGCCAGCAGCACAGCCCCGACGGCATCCTGCCGGTCTGGCAGTTCGCGGGCCGGGAAACCTGGACGATGATCGGTTATCACGCGGTGCCGGTGATCGCGGACGCCTACATGAAGGGCATGCGCGGCTTCGATGCCGAGGCGGCGCTTGCGGCGATGGTGGCAAGCGCCGACCATGCGGCCTACGGCGGCCTCGGCGACTATATCGCGCTTGGCTACGTGCCGATCGACAAGGAGCCCGAGGCGGCGTCGAAAACGGCCGAATATGCCTTTGACGACTGGACCATCGCCCGCATGGCCCGCGCCATGGGGCGCCGCGAGATTGCCGAGCGTTTCGAAAGGCGCGCCGGAAACTGGCGCAACAGTTTCGATACCAGGACCGGCTGGCTGCGGGCGCGGCTTTCCAGCGGCGCGTTCCGCACCCCGTTCGATCCCACCGCGATCAACTACGGATCGGACTATACCGAGGGCAATGCCTGGCAATATTCGTGGTTCGTGCCGCAGGATCAGGCGGCGCTGTTCCGCGTGCTGGGCGGCGACGCCCGGGCTGTCGCCAAGCTCGACGCGATGTTTGGCTATGACAACGCGAAGCTCGACTACAGCCATGCCGAGGACATCGCCGGGCTGATCGGCCAGTACATCCACGGCAACGAGCCGAGCCATCACGTCGCCTATCTCTACACGTATGCCGGGGCGCCCTGGCGCACGCAGGAGCGGCTCGCCCAGATCGTGGAGAGCCAGTACAAGCCCGCGCCCGACGGGCTTGCCGGCAATGACGACCTCGGCCAGATGTCGGCCTGGCTGGTGTTCACCGCGCTCGGTTTCTATCCCGTCGCGCCTGCCTCCAACGAATACGTGATCGGCCGTCCCTTTGTCCGCCGCGCGGTGCTGAACCTGCCGGATGGCAAGCGTTTCACCGTGGTCGCCGAGGGGCTGTCGGACGCCAATCGTTATGTCGGATCGGTCATGCTGAACGGTACGCCGCTGGAGCGCACCTTCATCCGCGATGCCGAGATCCGCGCGGGCGGTGAACTGCGCTTCACCATGCAGGCCAGCCCCAACCGCGCTTGGGGCACCGCACGATCGGCGCGGCCCTATTCGATGTCGAGTGCCAGGGAATGAGGCGGGATCGGAAAAATCGCGGGCGCGGCTGCGGATAGCCGCGCCTTGCGGCGTCTTCTCCTCGAACGAGGAGCTGGACACGATGAATGCACGCTCGCCCATGGCGGCGCGAGGACCGGACCGGGGATTGCACCGAGGTTTGCCCCGGGTTTTGCCTCAGGGTTTGCCTCGGGGTTTACAGCGGCACGGATCCCCGTGCATGAAGGGGTGCTGAGGTGTCGGCGCGCGGCCCTCGTCGCTGCCCGCCGGTGCTGATCGTGGTCCAGGCGGAGACGGGAATGACATCGTCGCCTCAGGGGCCGGCCGCGCCGGCGCCGGACCCGCAAGACACCGGCAGCTCGGGGCTGGCGCAAGTGCTGGAAGCGAACCGGCGCGCGCTGTTGCAGTTCCTGGCCGCGCGCTGCGGTTCGGCGGACGAGGCGCAGGATCTCCTCCAGGAACTCTGGCTCAAGGTCGGCGCGCAGGCGCGCGGGCCGATCGCCGCGCCGCGCGCCTACTTGTTCCGCATGGCCAACAATCTCGTGCTGGACCAGGTGCGCGGGCGCCAGCGGGCGATGCGCCGCGAGCGGGTCTGGCTGGAGGCCGAGAACGGCGGGGTCGCGGTGGCGGTGGAAGACCGGCGCGATCCCGGCGAGGCAGCCGACGAGGTGCTGGCGCGCCGCGAGGAAGCCGAGGTCCTGCACCGGGCGATCGCCGCGTTGCCCGAAGGGGCGGGGCGGGCCCTCAGGCTCTACCGGTTCGAGGGCCTTGGCCAGAGCGAGATCGCGCGGGTCATGGGAATCAGCCGCAGCGGCGTGGAAAAGCATCTGGCGCTGGCGATGAAGCGGCTGCGCTCGGCCTTGACCGGCTGCGGATCGTTCGAGACGGCGGCGTCTTCGGGGCAGGGGGCAAGAAGCGGCACGGAGCCGCAGATGGAACAGGGACAATGAACCAGGACACCGAACCTCCGCAGGCGGACGAACCGCTGCCCGACGCCATCCTGTCGCAGGCCGCGCGCTGGCATCTGGCGAGCGAGGACGACGCCATGGCGGAGGCCATGGACTGGGACGGCTTCACGCGCTGGCTCGAGGCCGATCCGCGCCATCGCCGCGCGCTCGACGAGATCGCCCTTGCCGACCGTCTGGTCGCCGAACACCGCGCCGGGCTCTGGGCCCCGCCCGAGACCCCGTTTGAAGCAGCGCCCGCCGCCGCCCGGGACGTGCCCCGGCGTGCGGCAATGCGGCGCTGGCAGGGGGGGCAGGGCGGGCAGGGCGGGCGTGGCTGGCGCTGGGCCGGCCTTGCCATCGCCGCATCGCTGGTTGCGGTTCTGGCGGTGCCCCGGTTCATGGGCCCGTTCGGGGCGGATCCCGCGCAGGTCTATGCCACCGATGCCGCCTCGCGGCAGGTCACGCTGGCCGATGGTTCGACGGTGCTGCTGGCCCCGCGCAGCCGGCTCACCGTGGCAGGGCGCGGGCAGGAGCACATCGCGCTGTCGGGCGGTGCGCTGTTCGACATCCGCCACGATCCCGGCCGCACGCTGGAGATCACTGCCGGGGATCTGGCGATCAGCGATATCGGTACCCGGTTCGACGTCCAGGCCGGCGACGATGCGGTGCGCGTGGCGGTGGTCGAGGGCAAGGTGGACGTGCGCGCCGAGGCGATGGACGGGCCGCTGCAGCTTTCCGCCGGCAGCGGGCTCGCCTACGATCGCGGTGCCCGCACCGCGGTTGTCGGGCCGGTCCGTTCCGGCGACGTCGGATCGTGGAAAGACGGCCGCCTGACTTATGACAACGCGCCGCTGGCACTGGTCGCGGGCGATTTGCATCGTTATGCCGGGGTCATGGTGGATGTCCCGCCCGCCTTGCGGGAGAGGCGTTTTTCGGGGACCCTGATTGTCGATAATGGGGATGCGGCGCTGCGCGATCTGGTCCAGCTCATGGGGCTGCGCCTCGGCGGCCACGCTGGCGCTTGGCGTCTGGAGCAGCCCTGAGGCCCTTGCCCGGGAGGCTGGCCATGAAGCGGGCCGCGAAACTCCTTCTGCACGCCTCGACATTTCCGCGGCGCGGCTGCCCGATGCGATCACCGAGCTTGCGCGCGAGGCCCGCGTCTCGATCGGCACCGATGGCCCGCTGCCGCCGCTGAAGACCCGCGCGATCCATGCCGACATCGCGGTGGGCGAGGCGCTGGCGCGGCTGCTGGCGGGCAGCGGCTACCGGGCGCGGCAAGTGGGCGCGACGGCCTGGCGGATCGAGCGTGCGCCGGGGGCGGGATCGCCATCCGGCGCGGCTTCCGCCCCCGCCTCCCCTCCGGCGCATGTGGAGGTGCCGACAACGGTGGGCGCGGCGCCGATCGTGGTCACCGCCACCAAGCAGCCGTTTGCGCTGTCGCAAGTCCCCGCGGCGGTTTCGGTGCTGGCGGGCGAGGGGCTCGGCCATGACGATCCGCGCCGCTCCAGCATGGCGGTGGCGGGGCAGGTCGAAGGGCTGGCGCTGACCGCGCTGGGGCCGGGGCGCAACCGCATGTTCCTGCGCGGCGTGGCCGACAGCGCCTTTGGCGGCGAGAGCCAGTCGACCGTGGCCGTCGTGCTCGACGAGGCGCGCCTGACCTATGCCGCTCCCGATCCCGACTTGCGGCTGGTCGACATCGAGCGGGTGGAAGTGCTCAAGGGGCCGCAGGGCTCGCTGTACGGCACCGGCGCGCTGGGCGGCATCTACCGCATGGTCTCGCACCGGGCCGATCTTGCCGGGACCAGCCTTTCGGTGACCGGCGGCGGCAGCGCCGCCACCCACGGCGAGATGGGCTATTCCGGCTCGGTGGTGGCCAACCTGCCGCTGCTGCCGGACACTGCCGCGCTGCGGCTGGTCGGCTACGGCGCCGAGGAGCCGGGCTGGGTCGACACCGGCGCGCGCGAGGATGCCAATTCCACCCGCGTCGTCGGCTTGCGCGGCACGCTCGGGGTGGAGCCGGTCGGCGGCTGGCGGCTCGACCTGACCGGGCTCGGCCAGTGGATCGATTCGCGCGACAGCCGTTACGTCTATGCCCGCCACAGCTACCGCCGCGCCGCCCAGCTGGCCGAGCCGCACGACAACGACCTCTCCCACGTTGCCGGACGGCTGACCGGCACGATCGGCCAGACGGAGGTCACGCTGGCCAGCGCGATGACCTGGCAGGGCGTGGACGACCGGCTGGACGCGACGATCGGTGCAGGCAGCTTCGGGCTGGCCGATCCGATGTTCCTGTTCAATCGCACCAACTATCGTACCTGGGACAGCGAACTGCGCCTGCGCGGCCGGATCGGCAGCCTCGAATGGCTGGGCGGGCTGTCGCACCTCGATGCCCGCCAGGCATTCGCCGCCAGCTTGCAGGGCGCGGGCGGCGAGACGCTGGTGGTCGACCGCGACCACCGCGACAGCCACGATACCGCCGCCTACTTCGACCTGACCCTGCCGCTCACCGGCACGCTGTCGCTCGATGGTGGGGCGCGGCTGTTCGTCGCCTCGGCCCGCGAGCAGCGCAGGCTCGACAGCGGCATGGTCACGCGTGAGCAGGACAAGTCCGGCGCCACGCCCAGCCTGGCGCTGATCTGGAAGCCGCGGGACGGGCGGCTGCTCTATCTGCGCTACGGTTCGGCCTTCCGCCAGGGCGGGACCAAGATCGGCGCCGACGGCACCGCCGCGTCGCTCAAGGGGGACGAACTTGCCTCATTGGAGGCGGGCTGGCGCGAGCAGCTGGCGGGCGGCGGCCAGATCGACATCGGCACCTGGTATTCGCGCTGGGACGGGGTGCAGAGCGACGTGCTGGAAGACAACGGCCTCATCACCACGACCAATGCCGGTGATGCCCGCATCTTCGGTGTCGAGGGCAGTCTGGTCCTGCCGCTGGGGCCGCGCTGGCGGGCGGAACTGGGCGGCAATTTCACCGATGCCCATCTCACCCGCAACGCGCTCGGCTACAAGCTGGAGGACAGCCGCCTGCCGGTCGTGCCCGAATATACCGCGCGCGCGGCGCTGCGGCGCGATTTCACGCTGGGCGCGCTCGGCCTCTGGGCGCGGCTATCGGCGCGTTACGTCGGGCCGGCGCGGATGAGTTTCGATCCCGATCTCGACCGCCACATGGGCGACTATGTCGAGAGCAGTTTCGAGCTGCACCTTGCGCATGGCCCCTGGCAACTGGCGCTTACCGCGCAGAACCTGCTGGGCGATAAGGGCAACGTCTTCGCTTTCGGCAATCCGCTGCGGTACCGCACGATGGACCAGTACACGCCGCAGGCGCCGACCACGGTGTTCCTCTCCGCCGCGCTGGCGATGTGAGGGCGCAGACGCAGCCGGAACGCATGCGGCGTGCAAGTTTGTCCATCGGCCGCAACAGAAAAGCTTGCGCTTGACCTTCGTTTCTCAACTTAATAGGTAGACAAGGCAGGGCGCGGCTCGGGATGACCTGGCCGACCGCGCATGATCCTGCCAACCGGGTCCGCGGCATTTGATCGGGAAGCAGCTTGCTCCGCGTTACCAACCGCTAAAGCGCGCGATGCTCGGGCGACAACGCCAAGTCTCGTGTTCCCCTCTCTTGGTGATGAGGTGAAACGATGCACATGATCCAGACCATTCCGACCGGCACCTGACCGGCCCGCCGGTATCGTCCGGCACCGGCCCTCGTGGCCATCGCGCCCGGACTTCCCTGCCCGGACTTCCCCGCCCGGACTTCCCCGCCCGGACCTCCGTGCCGGAGGCCGGCCGTCACCGCGCCGCTGCGCTGGACGATGGCTGACGTCCGCTTTTCCGCCCGCTTTTCCGCTGCCCTGTTCCGCGCTTTCGAGCCCCGGAAGGCCCCCCTGGAAGGACCCCAAGCATGCATTACCGCGCCTTCGCCCAGCGCCGCGAGCGGGCCGAACCGCCTGCCGGGATCGAAACGCTGCGCCTGCTGCGCTTCACCGCGCTGTCGATCCCGATCTATGCCGCCGCCCAGCCGGTCATTGCCTTCGTGCCCGCGATCCTTGCCCGTGACTACGGCATCCCGCTTGCCGGTCTCGGGCTCGTCTACCTGATCGGGCAAGTCGTCAATTCGCTGCTCGACCCGGTGATCGGCACGCTGAGCGACCGCACCGGCAGCCGCTTCGGCCGCCGCCGCCCATGGATCGCGGGGGGCGGGGTGCTGTTCCTGATCGGCGCCAGCATGCTGTTCTTCCCGCCGGCGGGCGTCGGGCTCGGCTGGGTCGCGGTGGGCGTGCTGCTCTATTACTGCGGCGCCTCTGCCGCGCAGACCGCGCTGCTGGCCTGGTCGGGCGAGATCAGCGGCAACTACAACGAGCGCACCCGCATCGCCTCGCAGTTCACCCTGCTTTCGGCCAGCGCGCTGGTGCTGACCCTGCTGCTGCCCGCACTGGCCGACCAGCTGCGCCCCAGCGACGGTCCGCTGCGCCTGACCCTGTTCGGCGTGCTGGTGGTGCTGACCGGCATTCCCGGCCTGCTGCTCACGCTCACCGCGCTGCCCGATCGCACCGCGCCCGACAATGGCGAGCCGTTCCACCTCAAGCGCACGCTGGGGGCGGTCTTCGGCAACCGCCTGCTGCTGCGGGTGCTGGCCGCCGATGCCGCGGTGCTGACCGGGCAGGGCATCCGCACTTCGCTGATGCTGTTCATCGTCACCTTCTATTTCCAGCGCCCGGAATGGGCGGCCGGCATCTTCCTGTTCCAATATGCCTTCGGCGTGCTGGCCGGACCGATCTGGCAGCGCATCGGCCTCACCCTCGGCAAGAGCCGTGCGGCGGTGGCGGCGGAACTGGTGCAGGCGGCGATCAACTTCGGCCTGGTGCTGCTCACCCCCGACCGCTTCGGCCTGATGCTGCTGCTCGCCGCGCTGCAGGGCCTGTCGCAAGGCTCGGGCAACCTGATGCTGCGCTCGATGGTGGCGGACATCGCCGACCTTCACCGCGCCGAAACCGGCGAGGACCGTGTCGGCCTCTACTACTCGGTGTTCAGTGTCTCGATGAAGCTGGGCGGGGCGCTGGCGCTGGGCATCGCGCTGCCGCTGGTGGCGGCCTTCGGCTTCGATCCCAAGGCCGCGAGCAACCCGCCCGCAGCCCTGAATGCGCTGCTGCTGGTCTTCGCGCTCGGCCCGGCGCTGGCCCATACCGTGGCCGCCTCGCTGGTCTGGCGCTTCCCGCTCGATGCCGCGCGCCATGCCCGCATCCGCCGCCAGATCGAGAACGGCGACGAGGTCCACGCCGCCGCGCTGGTCCCGGCCGAATGATTGCCGGAATTCCGGCCCCGGAATCCACGACGAAGGAGTAAATGCCATGACTTCGATTGCCACTTACGCCAATGCCAGGGAACCCCATTCCCCGCTCGACATCGTGCCGATCACCGGCACCATCGGCGCCGAAATCCGGGGCCTGACGCTCTCGGGCGATCTTGACGGCGAGACCGTGCAACAGATCAAGGACGCGCTGGTCCGCCACAAGGTGGTGTTCTTCCGCGGCCAGCACGAACTGGACGACGAGCGCCACGAAGCCTTTGCCTCGCTGTTCGGCGCGCCGGTCGCCCATCCGACGGTGCCGGTGGCGCAAGGCTCGCGCTACCTGCTCGAACTCGACAGCAAGGAAGGCTACGCCGCCTCCAGCTGGCATACCGACGTGACTTTCACCGATGCCTATCCGGCCGGATCGATCCTGCGCGCGATCACCATTCCCGAAGCGGGCGGCGATACCGTCTGGGCCAATGGCGAGACCGCCTACGAAGGCCTGCCGGAAAGCCTGCGCCAGCTGGTCAACGGCCTCTGGGCGGTACACTCGAACGACTACGACTATGCCCAGATCCTCGCCAATACGCCCAAGGCCGGCAAAGGCATCGAAGAGCGCGTGAAGGAGCACAAGAGCGTCTTTGCCTCGACCGTCTACGAGACCGAGCATCCGCTGGTGCGTGTCCACCCGGTCTCGGGTCAGCGCAGCCTGCTGCTGGGCCACTTCGTGAAGCGGATCGTCGGGCTCAATCAGGCGGATTCGGCGCGGATCTTCGCGATCCTGCAGGAGCACATCACCCGGCCCGAGAATGTCGTGCGATGGCGCTGGCAACCGGGAGACGTGGCGTTCTGGGACAACCAGGCGACCCAGCACCGCGCCGTCGCCGACTTCGGCCTCCAGCGCCGCACCCTGCGCCGCGCCACCATCGCCGGTGAAGTGCCGGTGGCCATCGACGGCCGCCGCAGCCGCACCACCCGCAAGGAGAAGGCAACTGTCTACGAACCGGCCTGATCGACCCGATCTCTGCTGAGGCCGTCCACTTCCCGCGCCGCACTTTCCGTGCGGCGCGGGCTTTTTCGAATTCCCCAAGGAAATCCCGATGCTTTCTCGACGTCTTTCCCGCCGCTTCCTCGGGGCGAGCGCGCTGGCGGCACCACTGCTGGCCGGGGCGGCCATGCCCGCCGCCGCGCAAACGGCCCCGCTCCCGGCTCCGCTTTCGCCCCCGCTTTCGGCAGCGGTACCGGCAGCAGTACCGGCAGCGGCGCGTCCCAACTTCCTGGTGATCGTGGCGGACGATCTCGGCTGGTCGGACCTCGGTGCCTTCGGCGGCGAGATCGCCACGCCCAATCTGGACCGGCTGGCGCTCGGCGGTCTGCGGCTCACCGGTTTCCACACCGCGCCGACCTGCTCGCCGACCCGCGCGATGCTGCTCTCGGGCACCGACAACCATCTTGCCGGCCTTGGCAACATGGCCGAACTGACCGCGCCCAACCAGAAGGACCACGCAGGCTACGAGGGCTACTTGCGCCCCGAAGTCGCCACGCTGGCCGAGCGTCTCGCCGCAGGCGGCTACCGAACGCTGATTTCCGGCAAGTGGCACCTCGGGTTGAAGCCCGAGCAGGACCCCCATGCGCGCGGCTTCCAGTACAGTTATGCGCTGCTGCAGGGGGCCTCGAATCATTTCGGCCTCGACCAGGCCAGCGATCCCGCCAGGGGTTCGGTCTATACCCGCGACGGCAAGGTGCTGGCCGCGCTGGAGCCGGGTTTCTATTCCTCGGACAGCTTTGCCGGCAACCTGATCGACGAGTTGCAGCGCAGCCGCCGGGACACCCCGGACAAGCCGTTCTTTGCGCTGCTGACGTTCACCGCACCGCACTGGCCGATGCAGGCGCCGGACGAGGATATCGCCCGCCAGCGCGGTCGCTACGATGCCGGGTTCGAGGCGATCCGCGCCGCGCGCCTGGCCCGGCAGGAAGCGCTCGGCCTCTTGCCCAAGGGCACGCTCGCCCACAGCCCGCGCGCGCCGCGCGGCGGCTGGGACAGCCTCTCGGTCGCCGACAAGCGCGAGGCGGCGCGCACCATGGAGATCTATGCCGCGATGGTCGCGCGCATGGATGCCAATGTCGGCCGGGTGATCGCGGCGCTCCGGGAAAGCGGCGAGCTCGACAACACGGTGATCGTGTTCCTGGCCGACAACGGCGCCGAGGCGCTCGACGCCAGGACCACCGGCGCGAAGATGCTGGCCCGCTATACCTCCGGTGCCGACAACAGCCTGGGCAATCTCGGCAAGGGCACCAGTTATGCCACGTACGGCCCCGAATGGGCGCAGGCGGGCACCGCGCCCTCGTGGCTGACCAAGGCCTATGCCTCGGAAGGCGGCACCCGCACGGTGGCTTTTGTCAACTGGAAGGGGCTGGCGCATCCCGGCCGCATCGAGGGCGCCTATGTCGGCGTCGCCGATATCGCCCCGACCCTGCTCGACTACGCGGGCATTCCCGCCGCCGGAACGCGCTTCGAGGGCCGCAGGGTGCTGCCGATCACCGGCAGGAGCGCGAAAGCCTGGTTGCAGGGCAGGGCCAGGTCCGTCCACGGCGCCGACGAGCCGCTCGGCACCGAACTGTTCGGCAGCCGGTCCTTGCGCAAGGGGGACTGGAAGGTGACCGACATCGGCGATGGCCAGTGGCGGCTGTTCGACATTGCCCATGATCCCGGCGAGACGCGTGATCTTTCGGACCGGTATCCCCAAAAGCGGGACGAACTGGCCGCGGACTGGGATGCCTATGCCAGGGCCAACAACGTAATCCTGCCGGACCAGGCACCCTACCGGCCCTGAGGCGCCCGGTTCCGACGCATCCGGCCCTGAGGCATCCGGTCCTGACGCATCCGGTCCTGACGCATCCGGCCCCGTCCGTCCCCGGCGGACGGGGCCGCTCAGGTATTCTCCCCAGGATGGCGATTGTGAGTGCCTTGGGGATCTTGCGCTTATGGCCAGCGCAGGTTTCCTGCTGGCGAAAGCACTCCATGGCCGACCATTCCTTCGATCGCGACTTGTCCCGGGTCGCCGCCAACACCGCGCTGCTCGAACATCGCTTCGATGCGATCAACCATGCTTTCGCGATCTGCCAGTTCTCGCCGGACGGCGTGCTGCTCCATGCCAATCCGCGCTTCTGCGATTATGTCCGCAAGGATGAGGCGGAGCTGGTCGGCCAGCCGTTTTCGGCCCTCCACGATCACGGCGAGGCAGCGCCCGAGGCGGTCTGGAGCGCGGTGCTGGCCGCCGATGAAACCACGTTCCTGCGCGCCTTTGCCCACCGTGACGGGACCCGCGTCTCGCTTGAGGAGACGTACGTGCCGACCCGCGACGAGCGCGGCGATGTGCTCTCGGTGCTGGTCTATGCCAAGGACGTGACCGCGCGCGAGTTCGAGAAGGCTGCCGCCGATTCGATCGGCCGGGCGCTGCGGCGCGGCTTCGCCACCATCGAATTCGACCTTGCGGGCAATATCCTGACCGCCAACGAGAACTTCCTCGCCCTGATGCAGTACGAGGCCGAGGACCTGGTCGGCCAGCACCACCGCCTGTTCTGCGACGACGACTACGTCGCAAGCCCGGCCTATCGCCAGTTCTGGGAGCGGCTGGGGCGCGGCGAGCTGGACCAGGGCGAATACCGGCGGCGGCGCAAGGACGGCTCGGAGGTCTGGGTCGAGGCCAGCTACAATCCGGTGCTCGACCAGGACGGCAATCCGGTCAAGGTCCTCAAGCTCGCGCTCGACGTCACCGAACGGCGCATGGCGGCGCAGGAAGCGCGCGGCCATGCCGCCGCGATCGACCGGGCGCAGGCCGTCATCGAGTTCGACCTCACGGGCACGGTGCTCAAGGCCAACGACAATTTCCTGCGGATCTTCGGATACGAAAGCGCCGCCATCGTCGGCCAGCACCACCGCATGTTCTGCGACGAGGCCTATGCCAAGACCGACGAGTACCAGAGCCTGTGGCGCCAGCTGCGGGCCGGGGAGTTTGTCAGCGGCCAGTTCAAGCGGCTGGCCAATGGCGGGCGCGAACTGTGGATCACCGCCACCTACAACCCGATCTTCGGGCTCGACGGGCGGCCGATCAAGGTCGTCAAGTTCGCCGCCGACGTCACCGAGCAGAACCAGCGCACGATCGAGCTGGAAGGGCGCACCCGCGCGATCGACCGGGCGCAGGCGGTGGTGGAGTTCGACCTCAAGGGCAACGTTCTCGACGCCAATGCCAACTTCCTGGCGCTCATGGGCTATTCGCTGGATCAGGTGCGCGGGCGTCATCACCGCATCTTCTGCGACCCCGCCCATGTCCAGAGCGAGGCCTATGCCGCGTTCTGGGAGAAGCTGGCGCGCGGCGAATGCGATACCGGCGAATACCGGCGCATCAACAGCCGGGGGCAGGATGTCTGGATCAGCGCCAGCTACAATCCGGTATTCGACCTCAACGGCAAGCCGATCAAGGTCATCAAGTACGCGCTCGACGTGACCGACCAGCAGTGCCTTGCCAACGACTTCCGCTCGCGCATCGAGGCGATCAGCAAGTCGCAGGCGGTGATCGAGTTCGATCTCGACGGCAAGGTCATCACCGCCAACGACAACTTCCTGCGCATCACCGGCTACAGCCTGCGCGAGATCAAGGGCCAGCACCATTCGATGTTCTGCGCCCCGGACTATATCCGCAGCCAGGACTACCGCGATTTCTGGCTGATCCTCAACAAGGGCGAGCCGCATTCGGGGACCTTCCACCGCGTCGGCAAGTATGACCGGGACATCTTCATCCAGGCCACCTACAATCCGGTGCTGAACCTGCGCGGCGAGCCGGAGCGGATCATCAAGTACGCCCACGACGTGACCGACGAGGTCATGCTGCACCGGCAGATTTCCGAGCGGGCCAAGGATCTCGACGGGCTGGTCGGGCGGCTGACCGGGTCGATCTGCGCGATCAACAGTTCCACCGAGCTGGCCCATGGCCTTGCGGGCAAGACGCGGCTGGATGCCACGGCGGGCAATACCGCGCTGGGCCGGGCGATCGAGACCATCGAGCTGATCCAGAAATCGGCCTCGGGCATCGCCGAGATCGTCAAGGTGATCAGCGAGATCGCCGGGCAGACCAACCTGCTGGCCTTCAATGCCGAGATCGAGGCCGCGCGGGCGGGCGAGCACGGCGTCGGCTTCTCGGTGGTGGCCGGCGAGGTCCGCCGCCTGGCCGAGCGCTCCAGCACGGCGGCGCGCGACATCAGCCGCCTGATCGAGGATTCGCTGAGCTGCATCGTCCAGGGCACCGAGCGCTCGAAGGAAGCCAAGGATGCCTTCGAGGATATCGAGAACTCGGTGCACCAGACCGCCGATGCCATCGAGGCGATCGCCGGATCGGCCAAGACGCAGCACGAGGTCTCGAACGAGGTCGTCGCGCTGATCCAGAAGCTGACGAATGCCGCCAGCCCGCAGTGAGGCACGCGCCGCCGGGACTTACGCGATCGCGGCGGGCAAGTCCCGGCGGCGGCGGGAGGCGGCGGCAGGCCCCGCGACGGCGGCCGAAGCGGTGACCGAAGCGGTGACCGGGCCGCCGGTTCCGGGGCTCTACGGGATCATCCGCGCCGGGCGGCTCAAGGCGGCCTTCGCGATCGAGAGCATCCGCGAGGTCGTGCCGCATCCGCCCGAACTGCTGGCCTGGCCCCATGCCCGCCCGGAGCTGCGCGGCGGCTTCGACTTGCGCGGTTCGGTGGTGCCGGTGCTTGACCTCGGGGCGCTGCTGCAGCTGGAGGGCGGCGGGCCGCCCGCTCCTGCCGATGCGGCCGGCCCGGCTGACGCGGAGGATTCGGAGGATGCGCAGGAGAGCCCGCCGGTCATCCTGATCGTGCGCCATGACGGACATGTCTTCGGCCTCGTGATCTCGGAGATCTGCGGCGTGGTGCGGCTGGATGCCTCCAGCATCACGCCGCTGCGCCGCGTCGGTTCGGGGCAGGGGGTGACAACGCCTGCGGCCTTTGTCACCGCGCTCGGCAGCGGGGTGATCGTCGATGCGGCGGCGCTGGCGGCGCTGGAGGGCATGCCGAGCGCGCGCTCCTCGATGCAGGCGGCGGCGGACGGCATCGCCAAGGGACAGCCGCAGCTCCTGGTCAGCATCGGCGAGCACGGCTTCGCCTTCGCGGCCGAGGTGATCGACGCGACCGTGCCCGAGCGGCCGATCCTGCCTTGCGCGGTGCAGGACCCGGTGTGGATCGGCATGCTGCAGCACAAGGGGCGGCGGATCCCGGTGGTCGATACCTTGCGGCTGTTCGGGCTGGGCCAGGCGCAGCCTTGCGGTATGGCGCCGTGCCTGGTCGTGCGGGTCGGGGCGGAAGAGCGCCTGATGGCGCTGCGCATCGATGCGGTGCACGACATGATCCAGCTGCGCACCAGCGAGATCCTGCCGCTCCAGCCCGGCGCGCTGGCCCATGGCGACTTGTTTGCCGGGGTACACGAATCTGGCGGGGTACTGCGGCTGGTCGTCGATGCGGCGGCCTTGCGGCAATGGCCGGGCTTGCTGGCGCTCGCGGGCCTGGAGGAAGCGGGCGAAACCGAAGCGGACGAAGCGGCCAGAGCGGCCGGTATCGCCCGGCAGGGCGTACCGGCATCCGGGGGCTACGCGGCCAGCCGGCCGTTCCTGATCGTGCGGCTGGGCAGTTCCCGTCATGCTCTGCCGTTGGAGCAGATCGAGGAGATCCTGCCGCACAGCGCCCGCCGCATCGCGCTGGCCGGGCAGGGGCTGCGACAGGCGCTGATCACCCACCGGGGGCACGCGATTCCGCTGGTCTCGCTGGCGGGGCTGATCGGCCATGGCCGCTCGGCGGCGGGAAGCGGGTTCTCGGTGATCTCGTCCGACGGCGATCGCCGCATGGGTTTTGAGGTCGACGAGCTGATCTCGGTGGAACGCGCGCCCGTGCAGATGCTGCAGCAGAAGCAGGGCGCAGGGTCGGCGGGGCTGCTGGCGCGCACGATCTCGCGGGGCGAGCATGTCTACACCGTGGTCGACCTCGGCGCGCTGATCCGTCAGCAAACCGCAGCCGGTGATCCCCGTAAACCCCGCTAGCGGGGCCGAATGATATGCTCACCCTTGATCGGTATTGCAGGGCTATCCCATTCCTTTCCCGGTGAGGGCAGATGCTTGTTCCCCTTGGAGAATCTGCGACCATCCGCAATGCCGAGACGATCTGCGAGACATTGCTTGCAGCCTTCGATGAGCATGGCGATGTCGAACTCGATGCCACCGCCGTGGTCGAGGCGGATCTCAGCCTGATCCAGCTGGTCGAGGCGGCGCGGGTCCATGCCGCCCGCAGCGGTCGCCGCTTCGCGCTTTGCGCCCCGGTCAATGCAGCGCTGGAGGCATTGCTGCGCCGGGGCGGCTTCCTGACCGCGCCTTCGCCGGCTGACCGCGGGTTCTGGCTGGGCGAGGAGCAGGGCCGATGAGCACGATCCTCACCGTCGACGATTCCTCCAGCATCCGCATGGCGATCCGCATCGCGCTGTCCGGGGCGGGGCACACGGTCCAGGAGGCGGGCGACGGGGTGCAGGGGCTTGCCAGTGCCGGCAATGCCAAGTTCGACCTCATCATCACCGATCTCAACATGCCCAACATGAACGGGCTGGAGATGATCCGCGAGATCCGCAAGCTGCCGGTCCAGGCGGGCACGCCGATCATTTTCCTCACCACCGAATCCGACGAAGGGCTCAAGCAGCAGGCCCGTGCCGCCGGGGCGACCGGCTGGCTGGTCAAGCCGTTCGAGCCGGAGAACCTGCTGAGGGTCGTGCGCAAGGTGCTGGGGCAGTGAGCGGGGCGGGGGCAGGACAGGATCCGGTCGCGGCGTTTCGCGTCGAGGCGGCCGACCTGCTCGACGGCACCGAGCAGGCGCTGCTCGACCTCACCCATGACCTCGGCAGCCGCGAGCTGATCGACACCGTCTTTCGCGGCATGCACACGCTCAAGGGCTCGGGGGCGATGTTCGGCTTCGATGCCCTCGCGGCCTTTACCCACCACTGCGAGACCGCCTTCGACCGCGTGCGCAAGGGACTGGCCCCGGCGACGCAGGAGCTGGTGGCCGTCACGCTCTCGGCGATGGACCACATGCGCGCGCTGGTCGAAGTGCAGGGGCAAGCATCGGGGGCGGGCATCGCGGCGGCGGGAGAGGCGATCCTGGCGCAGCTTCATGCGGCGATCGGCGACACCGCCGTACCGCCTCCTGCGCCAGCCCGCGATGCCGCGACCGGCAGCAGCGACGGCGGCGATGCCGGTGCCGGTGCCGGTGCCGGGGCCGGGGAAGCGCAAGGCGGCTGGCGCATCACTTTCCGCTTGCCCGCCGATGCCATGGCCAATGGCACCAACCCGCTGATCCTGCTCGACGAACTGCGCGATCTTGGCGAGGCCGAGGTTGTTGCCCGGACCGGCGCGATCCCGCCGCTCGATGTCCTGGAGGCGCAGGAGTGCCATCTCGGCTGGGAGGTGACCTTGCGCGGGCCGGCGACGCGCGAGGCGATCGAGGATGTCTTCATCTTCGTGATGGACGACATGGACTTGCGCCTCGAACCGCTGACCGCCGCCGCGCCGGTGGAGGCGGAGCCCGGGGCGGCGGAGAGTTCTGCCGCCGGGCCTGCCGCCGGGCCTGCGGCGCCGGCGCCTCCCCCACCCGCCGCCGAGACACCGGCCGAGCCCGGCCCGGCGCGGGCGCCCAGGGCGACGGGCGAAAGCGTGCGTGTTCCGGCCGAGCGGCTCGACGTGCTGATGGACCGCGTCGGCGAACTTGTGATTGTCCAGAGCCGCCTTGCCCAGCTTGCCAGCGGCGGCATCAACGGCCCGGCGGGCGAACTGGCGCTGCGCTCGATCTCGGAGGAAGTCGAGCGGCTGGCGAATGAACTGCGCGATACTACGATGGTCCTGCGCATGGTGCCGATCGCCACGCTGTTCGGGCGGTTCCGCCGCCTTGTCCACGACCTCGCGCGCGAGACGGGCAAGGTGATCGAACTGGTCACCGACGGCGAGAGCACCGAGATCGACAAGACCGTGTCGGAGCGCCTCGCCGATCCGATCGTCCATCTCATCCGCAATTCCTGCGACCACGGCCTCGAACCGCCCGAGGAGCGCCTTGCCGCCGGCAAGCCGGCCGGCGGCCGCCTGCGGCTGGCCGCCGAGCAGGCAGGCGGCGAAGTGCTCATCACCATCGCCGACGACGGGCGCGGCATCGACCGCGAGCGGGTGCGCGCCAAGGCCGAGGCGAACGGGCTGATCCAGCCGGGGCAGGTGCTGGCCGATGGCGAACTGCTGCAACTGATCTTCCAGCCCGGTTTCTCCACCGCCGCGCAGGTCACCAACCTCTCCGGGCGCGGGGTGGGCATGGACGTGGTCAAGCGCACCATCGAGGCGCTGCGCGGCACCATCGACGTGACCAGCCAGCCCGGGCGCGGCTCGGTGATGACGCTGCGCATCCCGCTGACCCTGGCGATCATCGAGGGGCTGCTGGTGCGGGTGGGCGAGGGCAAGTACGTGATCCCGCTGGCCGCGGTCGAGGAATGCATCGAGCTCAGCCTCGAGGACGACATCCGCTCGCGCGGGCGCTCGATGATCCAGCTGCGCGAACAGCTGGTGCCGTTCCTGCGGCTGCGCGAGCTGTTCGATACCGGTACCCGCCCCGACGCCTTCCAGAAGATCGTGGTGATCGCCACCGGCGGCGAGCGGGTGGGCCTCGTGGTCGACCAGATCATCGGCAGCCACCAGACGGTTATCAAGTCGATGTCGTGCCTGCACCGGGGCATCCCCAGCTTCTCGGGCGCGACGATCCTGGGAGACGGCGGCGTCGCGCTGATCCTCGATGTCGTCCAACTGGTCGCGCTGGGCCAGCAGCAGGAGGAGCGGCTGCGCGCCGCCGGGTGAGGGCCATGAGCGAACGATCCACCACCGAATGGGATGCCAGCGGCCAGCTGGAAGTGCTGACCTTCGACATCGGCGACGAGCGACTGGCGATCGAGGCGGTAAGCATCCGCGAGATCCTCGATCTGCTGCCCGAGACGCGGGTGCCGGGGGCGGCGGCGCTGGTCGCCAGCGTCGTCAACTTCCGCGGCAAGATCATTCCCATCGCCGACCTCAGGGTCGCTTTCGGCATGCCGATCCAGGAGGCGACGGCCGACAACCGCATCGTCGTGATCGAGACCGAGCTGGACGGCGAGGCAACGCAGATCGGCCTGCGCACCGACAAGGTCCACGAAGTGACGATCCTCGAACGCTCCCGCAGTTCGGAGCCGCCGGTGCTGGGGATGCGCTGGCGCCGCCAGTACGTGCGCGAACTGGTGCGGCTGGCCGAGGAGGTTGTTGTCATCCCCGACCTTGCGAACATCTTCGGCGCCATACCCGGCACCACGACGAGCACTCTCCAGCACTGAGTAACCGGACCCCGAACCGGACCCCCAATCCAGGCCGATCGAAGCCCCAGAGACCGCAGCCACCACAGGGAAACGCCATGCCACTGACCCTTTTCTCGAAGCCGTCCAGCGAAGCGATCCTCGATGAAGTCTCCCGTCTCGAAGCCGCCTTTGCGCGCGGCGACCTGTCGCGGCGGCTCGATTCCGGCGGGCACACGCGCCAGACCGCCGAGGTGTTCGCCGCGTTCAACCGGCTGCTCGATGCGGCGCTGCTGCCGGTGGGCGAACTGGCGACAGGGATCACGCGCATGTCGGCCGAACATGACCGCGGCGACATCGACGTGGTCATCCCGGTCAGCGGCTTCAACGGCGATCTCGCGGCGATGGCGCAGGCGGTGAACACGATGGTGGCGGGCCATATCGCGGTGAAGAAGAAGGCGATGGCCTGCGTCAGGGAATTCGGCGAGGGCAACTTCGAGGCGGTGCTCGAGCCGTTCCCGGGAAAGAAGGCCTTCATCAACGAGACGATCGAGACGCTGCGCGGCAATCTGGTCGGGCTGATCGCGGCGATGAACCACATGTCGGCCGAGCATGACCGGGGCGATATCGATGTGGTCGTGCCGGTGGAGAAGTTCCGGGGCGACTTTGCGGTGATGGCGGGCGGCATCAATGCCATGGTGGCGGGCCACATCGCGGTGAAGAAGAAGGCGATGGCCTGCGTCAGGGAATTCGGCGAGGGCAACTTCGAGGCGGTGCTCGAGCCGTTCCCCGGCAAGAAGGCCTTCATCAACGAGACGATCGAGACGCTGCGCGGCAATCTGGTCGGGCTGATCGCGGCGATGAACCACATGTCGGCCGAGCATGACCGGGGCGATATCGACGTGGTCGTGCCGGTGGAGAAGTTCCGGGGCGACTTTGCGGTGATGGCGGGCGGCATCAATGCCATGGTGGCGGGCCACATCGCGGTGAAAAAAAAGGCGATGGCCTGCGTGAAGGCGTTCGGCGAGGGGGATTTCTCCGCCCCGCTGGAGGCGTTCCCGGGCAAGAAGGCCTTCATCAACGAGACCATCGAGACCCTGCGCGGGAACCTGCGCGAGATCACCGAGGAGATCCAGCGCCTGATCGCGGCTTCCACGGCCGGACGGCTGGAAGAGCGCGGCGATGCCGGGCGTTTCGTGGGCGACTATGCGCGGCTGGTCTCGGGCATCAACGGCATGCTCGATGCCATCGTGCTGCCGATCGCCGAGGGCAACCGCGTGCTGGGGCGGCTCAGCGCGGGCGATCTTGCCGAGCGTATCGAGATCGCGTGCCACGGCGATCACCAGCGCATGAAGGACGCCATCAACCTGCTGGTCGACAGCATGCGCAGGACCGCCGAAGTGGCCGATCGCATCGCCCAGGGCGACCTCACCGTCGAACACGAGAAGCTCTCCGAGCGGGACGAACTGGGCACCTCGCTGCTCAGCATGATCGAGCGGCTGCGCAGCGTGGTGGGCGGGACCACGGCGGCGGCGGAGAACGTCTCGATCGGCAGCCGCCAGCTGGCCGAAAGTTCCGAGCAGCTCTCGCAGGGCGCCACCGAGCAGGCGGCCTCGGCCGAGGAGGCTTCCGCCTCGATGGAAGAGATGGCCGCCAACATCAAGCAGAACGCCGACAATGCCGCGCAGACCGAGAAGATCGCGCGCCAGTCCTCCCGGGACGCGGAGGCTTCGGGCGAGGCGGTGCAGAACGCGGTGCTGGCGATGCGCACGATCGCCGAGAAGATCGGCATCGTCCAGGAGATCGCCCGGCAGACCGACCTGCTGGCGCTCAACGCCGCGGTCGAGGCGGCGCGCGCGGGCGAGCACGGCAAGGGCTTCGCGGTGGTCGCCTCCGAAGTGCGCAAGCTCGCCGAACGCAGCCAGACGGCCGCCTCGGAAATCGTCGCGGTCTCGGGCGATACCCTCAAGGCCGCGACCGCGGCGGGCGAGATGCTGGTCAAGCTGGTGCCCGACATTCGCCGCACCGCCGAACTGGTCTGCGAGATCAGCGCCGCCTGCCGCGAACAGGACATCGGCGCGGCGCAGATCAACGAGGCGATCCAGCAGCTCGACAAGGTGACGCAGCTCAACGCCAGCGCTTCCGACGAGATTTCCTCGACGTCCGAGCAACTGGCCTCGCAGGCCGAGGAACTCCAGAACGCGATCGCCTTTTTCGAGATCGGTGGCCAGCGGACGCGCGCGGCCTCGGCCCCCGCGCGCGGCAAGGCGGTGTCCGCTCCGGCCGGTGCGCCGTCACGGGCGCGGACGCGCCCTGTCGCCAGGACGCCCAAGCGCAATTCGATTGCCGACCAGCAGGAACGTGTAGCCGGTTTCGCACTCAACCTCACCGACGGCGCCGCCGATGCCGAGGATGCGGACTTCGGGCGGGCGGCATGAGCGGGGATGATCTGGCCAGGCCGGAGGCGGAGACCGGAGCTGCGAGCGCGATGGGCGGCGCGACGCCCGGCGCCGAAGTGCAGGTGGTGGAGTTCGGGCTCGGCAAGGAAGTCTTTGCGGTGCCGGTGGCGCTGGTGCGCGAGATCCTCGACTACCGCCCGCCCTGCCACGTGCCCAATGGCCCGCACCATTTCCTCGGCCTCACCGACGTGCGCGGGCAGGGGGTGCCGACGGTCGACTTGCGGCTGCGGCTGGGCATGGCGCAGGCGGAGCCGACATTGGCGACGCGCATCCTCATCCTCGACGTGCCGCTGGAGCAGCGCCTGCTGACGCTGGGCGTGGTGATCGACCGGGTGCTCGACGTCAGCAGCTACGAGCGCGCCCGCATCGAGGCGGCGCCCGACATCGGCGTGCGCTGGAACTGCGACTACATCACCGGCGTGGTGCGCCGCGAGGACGGTTTTGTGGTCATGGTCGACGTCGGCCGGATCTTCACGGCCGAGGATGTTGCCGCCGTTCCCCCGTCCCTGCGCAGGGCGGCCGGATAGCCGCCGCCGTTTCCCGTTCCCGTTACCCAAGCCGAAAGGTCGCCCCATGTCGCTGAGCTGGTTTTCTCCTCCTTCTTCCCGGATCGTCCAGGCCGAGATCGCCCGGCTCGAAGCGGCGCTGGCGCGCGGCGAGATTGCCGAGCGCGCCGACTGCGATGCCTATGCGGGCGGCACGCGCGAGGTTCTTGCCTCCGTCAATCGCCTGCTGGACAGCGCCGCGCGGCCGGTCTCGGGGCTTTCGGCGGCCATCGCCACGATGTCGGCCGAGCATGATCGCGGCGACATCGACGTGGTCATCGCGGTGCAGGAGTTCGGCGGCCACTATGCGGCCATGGCCGAGGCGATCAACGCGATGGTGGCGGGGCATATCAGCGTCAAGAAGAAGGCGATGGCCTGCGTGAAGTCCTTCAGCGAAGGGGATTTCTCGGCCCCGCTGGAGGTATTCCCCGGCAAGAAGGCGTTCATCAACGATACGATCGAGACGCTGCGCGACAATCTCACCGGGCTGATCTTCGAGATGAACCACATGTCGGCCGAGCACTATCGCGGCGACATCGACGTGATTGTCCCGGTCGAGCGGTTCAAGGGCGATTTCGGGGTGGTGGCGGACGGCATCAACAAGATGGTGGCCGGCCACATCGAGGTGAAGAAAAAGGCGATGGCCTGCGTGAAGGCGTTCGGCGAAGGGGATTTCGACGCCGATCTGGAGGCGTTCCCCGGCAAGAAGGCCTTCATCAACGAGACCATCGAGACGCTGCGCGGCAACCTGCGGGCGATCACCGAGGAGATCCGCCGCCTGATCGCCGCCGCGACCGCCGGCCAGCTTGACGAGCGCGGTGACGACCGGCGCTTTGTCGGCGATTTCGGCGCGCTGGTCGCGGGCATCAACGGCATGCTCGATGCGATCCTGCTGCCGATCGAGGAAGGCAACCGGGTGCTGGGCGAAGTCAGCACCGGCAGCCTGGTCGAACAGGTCGAGATCGCCTGCCAGGGCGATCACCAGAACATGAAGAATTCGATCAATGCGCTGGTCGCCAACTTGCGCACGTTTGCGGGCAATGTCGGGGTGGCGGCGGGGCAGGTGGCGCAGGGCAGCAACCAGATGGCGACCAGTTCGCAGCAGCTGTCCGAAGGTGCCACCGAGCAGGCCGCCTCGGCCGAGGAAGCCTCCGCCTCGATGGAAGAGATGGCCGCCAACATCAAGCAGAACGCCGACAATGCCGCGCAGACCGAAAAGATCGCGCGGCAGTCCTCGAAGGATGCCGAGCTGTCGGGCGTGGCGGTGGACAAGGCGGTCGATGCCATGCGCACGATCGCCGAGAAGATCTCCATCGTCCAGGAAATCGCCCGCCAGACCGACCTGCTGGCGCTCAACGCGGCGGTCGAGGCGGCGCGTGCGGGCGAGCACGGCAAGGGCTTCGCGGTGGTCGCCTCGGAAGTGCGCAAGCTCGCCGAACGCAGCCAGAGCGCGGCGGCGGAGATCGTCGCGGTCTCCTCCGACACCGTCAAGGCGGCGGCCGAGGCGGGCGAGATGCTGGGCAAGCTGGTGCCCGACATCCGCCGCACCGCCGAACTGGTCAGCGAGATCAGCGCCGCCTGCCGCGAGCAGGACATCGGCGCGGCCCAGATCAACGAGGCGATCCAGCAGCTCGACAAGGTGACCCAGCAGAACGCGAGCGCCTCCGAACTGATTTCCTCGACCTCCGAGGCGCTTGCCTCGCAGGCCGAGGAACTGCAGCAGTCGATCACCTTTTTCCGCCTTGCCGACGAGGACGGCGCCCGCATCGCAGCCCCGCGCAGCCCCGCGCCGGCCGCCCCGGCGCGCCGCGCGGCCCATGGCGGCGGGGCGGCCAAGGTGACGACCAAGGACGGCGGCAAGCGCGTGACTGCCGCCCCCCGCAAGCCCCGCCCCGGATCGGTCGCCCACCAGCAGGAGCGGGTGCGCGGCTTTGCGCTCGATCTCACGTCCGGGGGGGCGGATGACGAGGATGGCGACTTCGGCCGCGCGGCATGAGCGAGCTGGCGTCCGTCTTTTTCGAACCGCCGGACTGTCCCGACCGGATCGATCCCGCCCAGTTCGAGGCGCTTGCCGCGCTCATCCATGCCGAGGCGGGGATCAACCTGCAGTCCTCCAAGCAGACGATGCTGGAAGGCCGGCTGCGCCGCCGCGCGCGCAGCACCGGCCATGCCAGCCTCAGGGATTACTGCGCCTTTATCCTCGACCCCGCCGTCGGCCCCCATGAACTGGAGCACCTCATCAATGCGGTGACCACCAACAAGACCGACTTCTTCCGGGAGCCGCGCCATTTCGATTTCCTCGTCGACAGCGTGCTGCCCGCCTATCTGGAGGAAGGGCGCCGGACGATCCGCTGCTGGAGCGCGGCCTGCTCGATCGGTGCCGAGCCTTATACCCTGGCGATGCTGCTCGACGAATTTTCCGAGCGGCGCGGCGGGCCGGACTACCGGATCGTGGCGACCGACCTCGACACCGACGTGCTGGCGGCCGCGATCCGGGGCGTCTATCCGCGCGAGATGGTGGAGCCGGTGCCGCTCCATTTGCGCCGCCGCTATGTGCTGGAGCCCAGGGACCCGGAGCGCGGCGAAGTGCGCATCGCGGCCGAGCTGCGCCGCAAGATCGGCTTCGGCCGCCTCAACCTGATCGACCGGCTCTATCCGCTGGGCGAGCCGTTCGACGTGATATTCTGCCGCAACGTGCTGATCTATTTCGACAAGCCCACCCAGGAGGCGGTCGTCACCCGGCTCTGCGACCAGCTCCAGCCGGGCGGCTACCTGTTCCTCGGTCATTCGGAATCGATCAGCGGTTTCCGCCATTGCCTGGAGCCGGTCGGCGGCACTGTCTTCCAGAGGAAATAGACCCATGGGCGCCCACAAGACCCGCGTGCTGATTGTCGATGACAGCGCCACCGTGCGCCAGACCATGAAGGCGATCCTCGAGGAGGACCCCGGGATCGAGGTGATCGCCACCGCCGCCGATCCCTTTGCCGCCGCCCGCTGCATCCAGAGCGAGGTGCCCGACGTCATCACCCTCGACGTCGAGATGCCGCGGATGGACGGCATCACCTTCCTGCGCAAGCTGATGAGCCAGTGCCCGGTGCCGGTGGTCATGTGTTCCTCGCTCACCGAGGAAGGTTCCGAGACGCTCATGCAGGCGCTGGAGGCGGGGGCGGTCGACGTCATCCTCAAGCCGCGCATGGGGGTGGCCGATCATCTCAACGAGGCGCGCGACATGATCCGCGAGGTGGTGAAGGGCGCCGCCCGTGCGCGGGTGCAGGGGCGCCGCCCGGCGGTCCGCCCGCTCGAACCGCAGGCCAAGCTGACCGCCGACGCGGTGCTGCCGCCGCCCAGCGGCCGGGCGATGAGCCGCACGACCGAGATGGTGGTCTGCATCGGCGCCTCGACCGGCGGCACCGAGGCACTGCGCGAAGTGCTCGAGGTGCTGCCCGCCAATGCCCCGGGCATCGTCATCGTCCAGCACATGCCCGAGCATTTCACCCGCGCCTTTGCCCGCAGGCTCGACAGCCTGTGCGAAGTGAGCGTGAAGGAGGCCGAGGATGGCGATACCGTCATGCGCGGCCATGTGCTGATCGCGCCGGGGGGCAAGCACACGATGCTGGAGCGGCAGGGCGCGCGCTATCTGGTCTCGGTGCGCGACGGGCCGCTGGTCTCCCGCCATCGGCCCTCGGTCGACGTGCTGTTCCGCTCGGCGGCGCGTTCGGCGGGCGCCAATGCGGTGGGCGTGATCATGACCGGCATGGGCGACGACGGCGCGCGCGGTCTGCTCGAGATGAAGGAGGCAGGCGCCCGCACGATCGCCCAGGACGAGGCCAGCTCGATCGTCTTCGGCATGCCCAAGGAGGCGATCGCGCGGGGCGCTGCGGACCGGGTGGTGACGCTGGGCGGGATCGCCCGCGAGATGCTGCACGCGGCGGAACGCTGAGGGATGGAGGCCATGCCCGCCGCCGCGTTCGAACGGGCAGGCCCGGAGCTGGAGCCGGATTCGGACCCGGCCCCGGATTCGGACCCGGATTCGGCCCCGGATTCAGGCTGCGATCCGCCCGGTGATCCTGCCGTGGGCGGCACCGGCGAGGCAGCGGCAGCTGGAACCGGCGACCGGAGCGACCATTGGGCCGACCATTGGGCCGACGATCCCCACGACGAACTGGCGGCAGCGCCGCAGGACGCGCCATCAGATCATCGGGCAGATGATCCGGCAGATCATCGGCCCGATGATCCGGCCGATGAGACCGCCCGTGAACTGGCCGGGGATCCGCAGCTGGTCGAGGCGGGCGGACGGCTGGCGGGCATCGCCCGCGATCTCGATGCGCGATTCAACGAGACGAGCGAGTGCCTTTGCGCCGCGGTCGATGCCATCGAGCGGATCGTTGCCGCGCTGCAGGCCGTTGCCGGCATGTTCGAGCAGGGCGAGGCGGCCGGCGCGGTGAACGATCTGACCGAGGCGGCGCAGCGGCTTTCGGGCGTTTCCGCCCAGGCCGCCCGGCGCGGCGGCGAGGCCGATGCGATCCGCCAGGCCTCGCGCCACCTGGCGCGCAGCGTCAGCGAAGTGCAGCGCGCGCTCAGGGTGCTCCAGATCTACGGCATGAACGTCAAGATCGCCGCTTCCGGCGCCGAGGCCTTTGTCGACTTTGCCAACCGCATGGGCGAGAAGCTCAAGATCGGCGAGGAGGAGGCCAAGGGGTTTGCGGCAAGGCTGGCGGATCTTGCCAGCAGCATGGATTGCATGCTGCACAACGACGCGCTGCTCGAGGCGGAGTGCCGCAAGGTCCTGCCGCAAGTGCCCGACCGGCTGATCGGCGATGCCGAGGCGCTGCGCGGCCATCAGGCCGGGCTGGTGCGACTGGCGCAGGCGACCGGCACGCTGGCGCGCTCGATCCAGGGGGAACTCGGCGCCGCGCTGGGCGCGATCCAGGTCGGCGACCGGGCGCGCCAGCGGCTCGAACACGTGGTGACGGGGGCCCGGTTGCTGGAGGCGGCGCAGGCCGCGGGCACGCTGCCCGGCGCGGGCGCGCGGCAGCATGTCCGGCGGCTGCTCGCGGCGCTGGCGCTGGAAGCCTCGGATGAATACCGGCGCGATGCGGCGGCGCTGGCACTGGCGCTCCACGCGCTGCGCAAGGATGCCGAGGGCCTGATCGCGCTGCGGGCGTCAAGCGCGGGCGAGGGCGGCGACGGCGCGGTGTTCCTTCACCGGCTGGAACAGGGCATTGCCGATGCGGCGGGCATGGTCGACCAGCTGCAGCGCGCCGACGCGCAGGCCGAAGCCACGCTGGAGGTCATCGCGCTTACCGTCAGCGACGTCACCGCGCGGGTGAAGACGATCCGCGAACTCAGCCTCGACGTGCGGCAGATGGCGATCAACATCGGCCTGCGATGCCGCAAGGTCGAAGTCATCGGCCGCCCGGTCAATGTCATAGCTGCCGAGATCCGCAGCCAGTCGGACCAGTTCGATGCGGTGATCCGCGAGATCGACCGGGCCGAAGGCATGCTGGGCGAAGTCTCGGTGCGCATGCGCATGCAGGCCGAGGGAGAGGTCGGTGGCGGCCTCGGGCTGACCCGCTCGCTGGCGGCGATCCATGACTGCGCCGACCGCACCGAGACGGCGATGACCGACATCGGCCGCCGCTCGCACGGGGTGACCGGCATGCTCGAGCGCGCTTCGGCACTGCTCGACGAGGCGATCGCGATCGGCGAGACGATCGGCGATGCCGTCATGCAACTGGCGCCTTGCGGCGGCGAAAATGGCGTGTCGCCTTGGGGTGACGGGGATGGCGTGTCGCCTTGCGGCGACGGGGTTGGCGACGGGGATGGCGGGGCGGCGCCGGGTGAGGAGGCGGCGCTCCGCGAGCTGCTCATCGCCATCGGTCGCAGCTACACGATGGCCGACGAACGTCTTGTCCACGACGGCTTCCTGCTTCCGGGGATGACGCCGCTCGCCGCGCCGGTTGGCGCTACGGCTCTCCCAGGGGCCGGATCCGACAACGGCGGATCTTGCGATGATGGCCTCTTCGACGACGGGCTTTTCGACGACGGGCTTTTCGACGACGGCCTTTTCTGAACCGAGGTCCCGGAAAAACGCACTTGCCATCCCGGCCTTGCGGGGCGACATCGCGGGGTGACCGCCGTGCCGGCGCGGCCTTTCCCCCTCCCCGTCCCCCGTGCCGCCAACAAGGAACCTCGATGCCCAGCCGCTCCCTCGCCGGGATCCACCCCGCTTTGCGCGACGATATCGCCGACCTCGTTACCCGCAGGCCGGTGCCGGGGCCGGGACTCGATCAGGTCGATCCCTTCCTGTTCCTCAACCACCACGGCCCGCAGACCTATCCGCCGGGCAACAACGGCCTGCCGTTCGGCCCGCATCCCCATCGCGGTTTCGAGACGGTGACGTTCATTCTCGAGGGAAGCCTTGCCCATTACGACAGCGGCGGCCACGAGAACGTGATCGAGGCGGGCGGCGTGCAGTGGATGACCGCAGGCTCCGGCCTGATCCATGCCGAAGTCTCGCCGCCCGCGTTCAAGCAGGCGGGCGGGGGGCTGGAAATCCTCCAGCTCTGGGTCAATCTGCCCGCTGCTCTCAAGATGACGGCGCCGCGCTACACCGGTGTCCAGGCCGATGCCATTCCCGCGATCCCGGTGGCGGACGGACAGGGCACGCTGAACCTCATCGCCGGCACGTTTGCGGGTGTGACCGGGCCGATCCCGTCGCTGACCGGGGTGTTCATGTCGACCCTGCGGCTCTCGGCCGGCGCGCGGATCGACCTGCCCGCCCCGCAAGGACGCAGCGTGTTTCTCTATGTCGTGTCCGGACACCCCACAGTCGGCGGCGCGGACGTGGCGGCGTGGCATCTGGCCACCATGGCGGCGGACGGCGACCATGTCGCGCTGGCGGTCCCGCAGGACGCCGGGGAGGATGCGGTGCTGCTGTTCGGCCATGCCGATCCGATCGGCGAGCCGGTGGTTGCCCACGGGCCCTTCGTGATGAACACCCGCGAGGAAATCGGCGAGGCCATCCGCGATTACCAGGCGGGCAAGTTCAACGGTACCGGGCCGCTGCCGGCGGTCGGGCAATAGCGGGCCGCTCTGGCGGGGCCGGTCACGCGGCACTCTCGCGGGCACGGCGTTTTTCCATGTCCCGCCGCCAGCGCTGGCGGAGCGCGGCGGGGCGCAGGTCGTAACGCTCCTCGACGAACGTGGCTGCCAGGATCCGGTCGGTGCGGAAATGGCGGAAGTCCTGCCGCAGCTCGCACCATGCCGCGAGCATGCGGGTATCCTCGAGAAATCCGAGGATGATCGGCCAGACCGTCCGCACCGTGCGGTCCCCGTGCTGGTCGAGATAGGCGATCTCGATCTTGCGGCCATCCCTGATCCAGACCCGCGTGCGGGCCAGGTCGATGCGATCGGCGGCGGGGGCGGCTGCCGGTGCGGCGGCGGGCCGGGTCCCGGTGGCGGGATGGGCGATGATCGGCCGGAGCCGTTCGGGCACGACACGCGTGATCTTGGCAATCAGGTCGCGCGCCGCGTTGGCCAGCACCGGATCGCCGCGTCCCGCGACCCATTGCGCGCCGAGCACCGCGGCCTCGATCTCGTCCGGCGTCAGCATCAGGGGCGGCATGTCGAAGGAATCGTCGAGGATGTAGCCCAGGCCCGCCTCGCCCTGCACGGGCACCCGCTGCGCGATCAGGTCGGCCACGTCGCGATAGACGGTGCGCGGGGACACTTCCAGTTCCCGTGCCATTTCGGCCGCCGTCACCGGGCGGGACGAGCGGCGCAAGATCTGGATCAACTGGAACAATCTGTCTGCCCGGCGCATGGTCTGGTCTCCTGCTGACAGAATGCTGTCAGCAGGGGCTCGGTACAAGGGCCATGCTTCGCGGCGAAGGCCTGCGGGGCAAATGTCCACCGAGGAGATGTCCCATGATCACCCTGTTCCACGCCCCGCAATCACGCTCGTCCCGTATCATCTGGCTGCTGGAGGAACTGGGGGTTTCCTACGAGATCCGGCCGGTCTCAATCTTCCGCCCGATGACCGGCGAGGGCCAGCCCGATCCGGCGAACCCGCATCCCGACAAACGCGTGCCGGTCCTCCTTCATGGCGAGGCGCTGATCCCGGAATCGGTCGCGATCGTTCTCTATCTGGCCGATGCCTTCCCGCTGGCGGGTTTGGCCCCGGCACCGGGCGATGCGCGCCGCGGGGCCTATCTCGGCTGGATCGGCTGGTATGCGACCGAACTGGAGCAGGCGCTGTTCGCGGGACTGTCCGGCACCCTGGCAGGCTCGCCCCGGCAGCAGCGCGATCATGACGCGGTGGTGGCAAGGCTGCGCGGCGTGCTGGCGCAGGGGCCTTACGTGATGGGGCACGATTTCACGGCGGCGGACCTGCTGATCAGCAGCGCCCTGGGCTTCGGCCGCCGTGCCTTCCCGGCGGATGATGCGCTGGATGCCTATATCGAGCGCTGCCGCAGCCGCCCGGCGGCCGTTCGCGCCCTGGCGCTGGACCATCAATCGGGCTTGCAGCGCGCGGCCTGAGCAGGCAGCGGCCTGTTCTCCCACCGCCGCGTCCATCCTGAGGGGAGGGCGGTTGCCCATCCCCTCTTCCCGTCACGCGGTCTCACGCCGCCTGGTCATGCGCAATCGGCCCGATCAGGCCATCGCCAGCACGCTGCGGTGGATGAACCGCACGAGATCGGCCGCGCCGCGCGCGCCGGTCTTTGCATAGATCCGTTTCGAATAGGTCCGCGCCGATTCGACGGTGAGGCCGATGTCCGGGGCCGCCTCGGCGATCGTCGCGCCGCGGCTGAGGGCGAGGGCGAGACGGGCCTCGCTGCGGGTGAGATCGAAGAGCTGGGCCAGTTGTTCGCAGCGGTCCGCCGACGACCAGTGATCGGCATGAAGGTAACAGAGCACCGCCGGGGTCGCCCGCGTCGCGCCCATCCGCCCGCCCGAAGGCACCAGCAGCAGGTCGAGCCAGGGGTCGCGGCGGATGACCAGCGCGCGCG
Organism: Novosphingobium sp. KA1; assembly: GCF_017309955.1. Lineage (NCBI taxonomy): Bacteria > Pseudomonadati > Pseudomonadota > Alphaproteobacteria > Sphingomonadales > Sphingomonadaceae > Novosphingobium > Novosphingobium sp. KA1. Next base: position 1,689,904 of record NZ_CP021247.1, read on the forward strand.
GGCGGGCCTGCGGCTGCTCGGCCAGTTCGCGGATCGCCGCGTGGAGCTGACGGCGCAATTGCGGGTCGCGCGCGGTGAGGCGGCCATCGCGGCCTTGTACGGATAGCCCCGCTGCCGCCAGCAGGTCGGCGCCGATCGCATCGCCGTCGCAGACACGGCCTGCCGCATCGAGCGTCAGCCAGCCGAAGTTCATGCGCCGCACTGCCTCGCGCGTGATGTCGGCGGTCAGTCGCTCGCGCTCGAGCGCAACCAGCGCGGCCAGCGCGGCGCGCAAGTGCGGGGCGAGATCCTCCAGCAGGCGATCGGCTCCGGCGGCAAAGTCCGCCTCGCGCCGGGTCACGGTGATCCAGCCGCTGACCCCGCCCGGTTCGGCGCAGCGGATCATCCGCAAGTGGTTCATGCCCGAAGGCGCCAGCAGTTCGCGAAAGTAGCTGGCTCCGTGCGGCGCGGTCACGGGGGCGGCCAGCAGGTCGGCAAGCGCATGGCAGCGCCCTTCGGCCATCGCGTGGTAGGGCACCGGGTCGCGCAAGTAGAAGTTCTCGCGGTAGTGGCGCGATACCTCCGGCGGCGAGGGGACTCCGACATAGAGGTGGATCACCCGCGCCTCGGGCGTTCCGAGCGGCAGGGGCCGGAACACCAGGCTGGCATAATCGGCCCCCAACCGCGCGCGCAGCGCCTCGAGGAACCCCTGCCAGGGCGGCTGCTCGACCAGCCCCGCGATCAGCGGCGGCAACAGTTGCGCGGCATCCTTGTCCTGCAGTATCGTCGTGATCCCCAAATGGGAATTTTCCGGAGCCGAGGGCTAGCCCACAAGCACGGCGGGAAAAATGCACCGCAGCGAACCATCACCCCGGCGGTACGGGCCAGCGGCGCCCGGATGCCGCACGGAGAGGAACACGCGATGACCAGGCCGCAAACCTCGATGGTGCCGTCTATGAGTTTACGACCCAAGGCCGGCACAGTGCAGCCCGCCGCCTTCCTGCGCACCACCCTGCCGCTCGGCATCGACATGGCGCAGGACTACGATTCGGGGCGCTATCACTCGATCTGGCTGCCCGATCACATGGTCAGCTTCTGGCCCGATTCGATCTGGACGCCGGAGTTCACCGATCTCGCCAAGGCATCGCCCAGCCCGCACCGCCATCTCGACGGACTGGCGGTGGCGGCGGCGACGGCGGTGCTGACGAAAAACACCCCGCTGGCGACCACCGTGGTCGATACCGTGCGCCGCCATCCCTCGCTGCTGGCGCAGACGGCGCTGACCATCAGCCACCTGTCGAAAGGCCGCTTCATTCTCGGTCTCGGCTCGGGGGAACTGGAAAACACGGTTCCTTACGGCTTCGATTTCGACAAGCCGGTGGGGCGGCTGGAAGAGGCCATCAAGGTCATCAAGCTGCTGTGGCATGCGGACGGCCCGGTCGATTTCGAAGGACAGTTCTTCCACCTCCATCACGCGCGCATGGACACCGAGTTCCACGAGGGCAAGCCGCCGCCGATCTGGCTGGGCGCGGCGGGCCCGCGCATGCTCGCCATCACCGGGCGCGAGGCGGATGGCTGGTGGCCGGCGGGTTCGTGGACCGCGGAAGACTATGCGGCAAAACTCAAGGTCATCCTCGATGCGGGCGACGCCGCCGGGCGCGACATGAGCCACTTCACTCCCGCGCTCACCCAGATGTGCCTGATCGGCGAGCCCGACGAGATCGACGAAATGCTGCGCGCGCCGATGGTGAAGTCGATCATCCTGATGATGACCGCCAGGGACCTCGCCCAGTTCGGTTACGAGCATCCGATGGGCCCGGACTGGCGCGGCATCATGGACTTCGATCCGGTGCGCCTCAGCCGCGAGAGGATGCTGAAATTCTGCGACGAGATGGACCCGCAGGCGATCCGCGACGTGCTGCCCGTGGGCACGCCGAAGGAGGTCGCGCGCAAGCTCAAGGGCTTCGCCGACGCCGGGATGCGTGTCTACAAGCTGATGGAATACGGCGCGATGGGCGGCATGAAGTTCTCCGCCAGCAGCGCCGCCAAGGTCCGCGCGACCGAGGACGAAATCACCCGTCTGGTGGAGGGCTGACATGGCCGGTCTCGATGCGCAGCAATTGCTGGCACAAGCGCAGCAAATCACCGGCCTTTCCGACTGGGCGGATGACGGTTTTCCGGACCGCTTCGCCCTCGCGGCGGCGCACATCAACACCGTCGCCATGGACGCGGCAGGCCGCGCGGCGGCGGCGGACAACCTGCTCTGGCTGCTGACCGATCGCCTGCGCTTCTTCGAGGATCGCAAGCGCTTCGCGCTGGCCGATGAAGCGATCGAGCGCCCGATGTTTGTCAGCGGCGAACCCCGCTCGGGCACGACGCTGATGCATGCGCTGCTCGCGGCCGATCCCGGAGCGCGGGCGCTGCGGTTCTGGGAGGTCATGCATCCCTCGCCGCCGCCGGGGACGGTGGAAACCCCTGATCCCCGCATCGCCGCCGCCGATGCCGAATGGCGCGAGATCAACGCGAAAATGCCGCGCTGGCTGCATTGCCACCCCTACAACGACATGCTCGGCAACGGTCTGCCGGAGGACGAACGCACCTGGGCCTTCGACTTCCGGGTGATGACACCCACGGCATGGTGGCGCGTGCCGATGCAGACCCTCTCCTTCGGCCTGCCCACCGATCCGCCCGCGCAGTACCGCATCCACAAGGCCATGCTGCAGGCGTTGCAATACCGGCGCCCCAGCCGCCACTGGGTGCTGAAGGGCTTCCACACCACGCGGCTGGGAGCCTTCTTCGATACCTATCCCGATGCCTCGCTGGTGTGGCTGCACCGCGATCCGGTGATGGTTGCGGCCAGTTCGACGATGATGATGGCGGACATCATGGACGGCATTGTCGGCAGGATCGATCTGGTGAAGGAAGCCCGCGCCCATCTCGAACGCGTGCGCTGGTCGATCGGCCAGACCATGGCCCATCCGCTGGCGAACGACCCGCGCATCCACCACGTTCGCTACCGCGACTTCGTGGCCGATCCGATCGGCGTGATTCGCGATTACTACGCTTTCGCCCGGCGCCCCTTGACGCCCGCGGCCGAGGCGGCGATGCGGCGTTACCTCGCCGAGAACAAGGGCGACCGCCACGGCACGTTTCATTACTCGGCCCAGGTGCTGGTCGATGCCGGCTACGACATCGATGCGCTCAACGCGGAGTTCGCGCCGTTTCGCGCGCGTTACGGCGTCGAGATCGAACAGCGCTGATGCACCCGCGCGTCAGCCTTCACCAGGTGGCCATGATGGAGCGGGAGACCGGGGCCTTTCTCGAATTCTGCGGCGCGCTGGGGGTTCGGCATGCCACTCTCGTGTCCCCGCTCCTGCTGCAGGAAAACGCGTTCCATGCTGCACGCGAGGCGGTGCAGCATGGAGCTGTCCGGATCGGCTGCATCAACCACCCCTTTGCTCTCCATCCCGACCTTGAGCGCGACAGCGGCACTGCCGCGCAGGGGCTCCTCCGCGTGATCGACATGGCCGCCGCGCTCGGCGCGCCGTCCATCTACCTCATCACCGGCGGACGCGGTGCGCTGTCGTGGGAGCAGGCGGCAACCCGCTTTGAGGGCCTCCTCGCTCCGTGCCGCGAACATGCCGCGAGGCAGGGTATCGCCTTGCTGGTAGAGAACGCCTCGCCGCTCCTGGTGGACATCCACATCGCCCACAGCCTGCCCGATACGCTGCGACTGGCACGGCGCGCGCAGATAGGCCTCTGCATCGATCTCCACGCCTGCTGGATGGAAGCGGACCTCGATGCAAAGCTGGCCGAGGCCCTCCCTCTTGCCGGCCTCATACAGGTGAGCGACCATATCCCCGGCGACCGCGGCACGCCCTGCCGCGCGGTTCCCGGCGACGGCGCCGTGCCGCTGGAGACGATCCTGCGCGGCGTGCTGGACCTGGGCTATACCGGCCTGCTCGATCTCGAACTGCTCGGCCCGCGCATCGAGGCCGAGGGCGCGCCAGCCGCCTGCACCCGCGCCGCCCACACCCTTTCCGATCTCCTCACCAGGCTGGGAGCCTGACGCATGGCCTATGGCGACGGACCCGACGATGCCGCTCTCCAGGCCGCGTGGGACAGCTTCTGCAACCGGTTGCGGCAGGCGGGCATGTCCGCCTTCAAGGACGCCAATCCGGCCAACCCGCTCCAGCGGGCCGATGCCTTCCGGTTCCTGACGCAAAACCTCGGGCAAGCCTTCGACCTTGCCCTCGAAACGCGCGATCCGGCTTTTCCCCAGATCCACCGGTTCACCACGCCGACCATGAAGCTGGGCGGCGATCTGGCCGACTTTACTTACCGGCAGGCATGGATTTGCGGCGATCACGTCTACCGTCTCAGCGGCAAGCGGGGCACCGCCCGCTGGCTCAACGTGACGGTGCAAGGCCCGCGTCCGGACAGGATCCCCGGGACCCCGTGGCCCAGCCTTCACGAACCCTTCGGGGGCATTCCCGAGGCCAATCTGTTCGGCCATCAGATCGAAGCCGATGCCGACGGCGGCTTCGAAGTGATCGTCGGCGGGGCGCCGCGGGAGAAGAACTGGCTCCCCACCACACCGGGCACGCGCAAGCTGTTCATCCGTGAAGCCTTCGACGCCTGGGACGAGACACCGACCACGTTCACCATCGAGCGGCTCGGCATGACGATGGTGCGCCCCCTTCCGACGCCTGCCCGGATGATCGAGGCGACGGACTGGGCGGGCGATTTTGTCACCGGCCTGATGCGCGACTGGCCCGAGCACGCGTGGCTTACCTCGCGCGGGGTCTGCGATCCGGCCTGCCTCAACATGTTCCCGGCGGACAAAGTCGCCAACGACGCCAGCGACGCCAAACGCGGGCGTATGGCCGCACACATGGTCTGGCACCTCGAACCGGACGAGGCGCTGATCGTCGAGATGGACTGGCATTCCGGTTTCTGGCTGTTCGGCATGGGCGGGGCGATGATGGGTTCGATGGATTATCTCTATCGCCAGGTCAGCTTCACCCCCGCCCGTACGAAAGTGGATGAAGACGGCGTAGTCCGCCTGATTCTCGCCCACCAGGACCCCGGCCTCTACAACTGGCTGGATACGCAGGGCTTCTCCGACGGCAACCTGACCTACCGTAACCTGATGAGCCAGGCGGGCGCGATTTTCCGCACGCACCTGGTGAAGGCTGTCGATCTGCCCGACCACTTGCCCGAGGTGACCGCGAAAGTCACTCCGGACGAGCGCGCCGCCCTGCTGCTGGAGCGGTATCGCGCCATCAAACTCCGCTTTGGCCTGTGACCGACAAAAATCGCAAAAAGTTCATCGCCCGTGAGTGCAAAGCCCCTTGCGCGATCTCCGCGCGCTCGGTAAAGGCGCCCCCTGTCGATCGCCCGGCTCACCGGTGCGCATCAGATATGCCGCTTTAGCTCAGTTGGTAGAGCACATCATTCGTAATGATGGGGTCACGTGTTCGAGTCACGTAAGCGGCACCACCTTCCTTAAGGCACTTCCACCCATACATCGGCGGTTTCCCACGGGAAGGGCTTTCCAGCTTGGGGAGCGCTTGGGTCAAGGCTGGGGCGTCTTTGGGCCGGTTGCGAGGGCGGCCCCATGCCAGACCCGGATTGAGATTGACTACGCTCTAACCCACCTTTTACAGCGATCTGGCGGCAGCACATTCGCAAAGGCAGATCATCGCAATCAGGGGGTCAATTGAGCTTCTGTTTCGAGATCAATGCAAGCTGCGACATCCCTCACAAACTCAATCACGCGTACAGCATCCGAGCGGTTGACCGGATTAGGGCCTTCTGCACCGGGTGGTGTGTCAACAGAATGGGCGATCAAGTCCCTACGGTCACCAATTAGCGTGAGTTCATCCCTTATATCCTCTTCCGTACGGTTTTCGTATCTACCTGTTGCCTTCAGCCTAATTAAAATTCTTGCCCATTTTTCTTTCGGAGGGCAGGTCCATATAAAACTAAGCGCCTCTGAAATTTTGTCGGGCTTGTAGAAAGACTTGTATTGTACCGAAGCATAAATGCGCTCTTTATAGTACAAAAGTAGCTCTGTTGGAGAGAGGCTATGAGCATCTATGACGCTATGCAGTGGCAATTGAATTTGCCGGAGATTAGTCGTCAGCAGTGGAGGAGTGCGGTCGATAAGTCGTAGCCCCGCTTCTGATATTATTTCGGTCATAAATAGATCGAAAGATGATACACATACAATCCAGATATGGCGTAACGCGAAAGCATTGCTGGTCGCATCAAACGTATCCAAACATAGCTGGGCTTCTTCGACATGATTGTCAAATCGCGATTTGGCCTCGGTCATGAGCTAGTGATAATCTCAATCTTCTCACAGATAGCAGCGAATATACTATCAAATATTGATACATTTTCTTCAACGCTATTTTTTACGTTGCCACGTAAATCTGCTGCTCGAAGATCGTCGTCATTTATGCTGAAGACAGGTTTTCCAAATTCAGCAGCAATATGACTAACTTGGCCAAAGTCAGGGATGCGCGCTAAGGCATATAGGCGGCGCTTTGCGGGATCTGCTGCTGCTTCGGGGACCAGCACGTCGGCTGCTGCTCCATATGCTGCCTCAGGAAAGAGGCAGCCAGACATTCGCAAAGCCGGTACTAGTTCATTTTCAATTCTGTCATCGATCTCGCTTATGCGTTCGTGATATCGGCCTGCAGCTTTGCTCTTGTGCCTATTGAATCGCGAGTGCAGCGCGCCAAGAAATTTGGTTGTACCTGTTGGGAGAGGGTAGGTGGCGTCGGCGAACGCTCCACCAAATTGCTCTTGCCATTTCACCCAGCGATCGATTTCCAGCCCCAATGTCTTTAGCGACATAAGAGAGAATGGATCAGGGTTAGTCGGAACTACAAACGCATTGCTGATCATGAAAAAGTTTTGATTTAATGCACCAAGGCCAGGATTAATGTCTATGATGCTAAAATCAATATTATGTCGCTCTTCTGCCAAAGTAATTAGGCGATTAATTGCGCCAGGAAGATTTTTCGTAACAGAAAGGGTGCCTCGTGTCTCTTGGGCGAGACTAATTTGTCCTTCGAGAGATGAGAGGTCAGGGTGACCTGGAAGAACAAATATATTTTCTCCATTTTCCGCTACCGGACAATCAAATGCTTCAATTGGTGAGGGGCGACCTTCAAAAATTGGGCGAATTGCGTCATAGATATTATTTAGGTGAGTAGGTGAATTCTCATCATAATAATCTTCAAAATTGTCGCCGAGTGCGCGTGCTGAGAGATTAACCTGAGAGTCGCCGTCAACAAGAAGAACTCGATGCCCTCTCTGAGTGAGCTTCCATCCGATATTGTATGCGGAGGTAGTCTTTCCGACACCTCCCTTGTGATTGAACAGCAGAATTCGGATTGACATCAGCATCTCACATTTGGGGCAGCCGTAGACAGGCTTCAGCACATACGCTCCCCTCATCATATTGCCCCTCACTCAAGGGGCAAGAGCTTTGAAGATCCGGCCTTACGCAACATTGGATTGCCTGTGGTCGATCCCACGATCAGCGTTCTGACCAAGCGGTGTACGGAACAAAACGAGGAAACGAGGGTACCTTATCTGAATAGGCCAGCGATCCCTTGCGAACGCCTTGAGAACACGTCAAAAGCGTTTCGCCTTCCGTGAAAGCCGGAAGGTGGGGCGTGGAAACCCCTCTTAGCATGCTCGGTCACCAGATTTGGGGGCCGGGTGGCATGCGCGCATGTCCAGTCGGTTCTGCCGATAAAGGCGCATGCGCCTATGCTAAGTAGGTTTCCAACATCCGGCTTTGGCCGTCGCTCCCGAGAGGTACATAGGGGCGGCAGAGGGTCAAACCGACACTGCTCCTGCAAATGCGGGGGCATGAGCGTGCATCAACAGCAAGATTTTTAAGCGGTCTGTTCCGTCGCGCCCATCGGCGCGGTCGTCACCCCACGATATAAGGACAGCCAAATGATTGATGAAGAAGCTCTTCGGAGCATCGAGAAGCTCCACCAGATGAAGCAGGAAGGCATCATCTCGGAATCGGATTTTGATGCAGCAAAGCAAGACATTCTAAAAGGTCGGACCAGACCTAAGCCGAGAAGTCCGAAGCCCAATGCCTACACCCATCCGGTAGCGGAAAATGATTATTCCCTGCCGAATGACGGAGACTTCATTGAGTGGATCATGCTTCCGCTCAAAAAGTACGCCGATTTCACAGGTAGATCGGGGCGGCGAGAATTCTGGATGTTCCAGATTTTGGTCTCTGCGGTTAGCTTCGTGTTCTTCATTTCGATACCCGAACTCTACAAGACAACTAACCTTCTGTTTGCCGCTGTATCGGGCATGGCACTGTTGGCCCTTGCCGTGCCTCAGATCGCGTTGCAGGTCCGGCGCTTCCACGACCAAGACAAATCGGGATGGTTCGCCCTGTTCAACCTCTTTCCCTATATAGGCCCTGTGATCGTTCTGATCTTCATGCTGATCGGCGGCACCCGCTGGGAAAACAGGTACGGCCCCGATCCGTACGAACGTTAATCAAATCCCGCAGAACACTGAACGCCCTCGGATGACCTTCGGGGGCTTTTTCATGCCCGAAAGGATTGCGCCATGATCGCCAAAATCATCGCGACTCTCATCATGGCAGGCGGCTGCATCCTTGGCCTTCTCTACATTGGCAGAGCGCTTTTCATGCTCCCGCTGCTGTTCCTCTAACAGCATCACCATTCCCACTCCCCAAGGCTCTCGGATCAACTCCGGGGGCCTTTTTTGTTGGAAAACAGAATCATGTTTCTAATCCGCACCCATGAGGAAATGTCCGATGTGTCGGCTATCCTCGAAGGCAACGAAGTCCACGCCCTGCTCGAAGCCCATCTGGATCGATTGGCAGAGTATGACGGCTTCGACCTCGAAGACCTTGCCATGATCGCCATTGTCGCGCCGGGGGATACCCTGGACAGCATCGAGTTTGACCTTGGCCGGTCCCTCATCGACAGCGCCGAAACCTTCATCCAGCCGCCCGAGATCATCCAGCGACATACCGACTGGTTCGAGGTCGCCTTCATTCTGTCCGACGACGGATTCGGACTGGTCCTCTTCGTGCCGATCAACAGCAACACTGACGCAAAGCTGATGGCTGCAACAGAAGCAGCCTACGCGGAAGCAACGCAAGCCCCCTGACCGTCAACGGCCTCAAGGCTCAACCAATACAGCATCTTGGCCTTGGGGCCGCCATTCATCGCGTCTGTGCCTCGCTGCATGGGCGCTTTTTCATGTCCAGAAAGGACAGCACCATGCAAGTCATCGGCTACCTGCTCGCAGGCTTCCTGATCCTCGGCCTGATCGGCGCAGCGGTCAAACTACTGGTCATCCTCGCCATTGCCGGAGTGATTATCGGCTTCATCGTCAATCCCCGTGAATCGATCGGTATGATCGCTTTGCTGGCCATCATCGGCTTGGTCACGCGCTTTCCGCTGCCGGGAGCCATGATCATTCTCGCGTTGTGTATAGTCGGCACAATGTCGAAGGCCGGGAACGTGCCCTCGTAGCGTCGTCGATATTCGGGGAGCGGCCCAGACAGAGCCGGTAAAGCCGGAAGGCGGGACATCTGCAGCGTGACCACCGGCATACCGGCTCTACCCTCTTTCGGGCGGGCCGGGCGGAAATGTCGCACATCAATCAGCATGAGCGAATTCGGCTTGGCAACACGTCCGGACCATGCTTATAAGCCCGCCGCGCTTCGGGGCGTCTACCACAGTCTAACTATGGGAGACGTTGGCGCATCACATCTCGGTCTTCGGACCATCAAATCACATCACAAACCCGAAAAATCGTTGCGTTCGCTTTTGACAGGCGAGGTGCGTCCAGCGTTCAGCTCGGCGTATTCCCCTTCGGTGAACGTATGTTTTTTCAGCCACTTAGCCCTCGTGGGCGGTGGGATTAGGTATACGTGATTTGACCAATAATAATGAAAACGCCGCGCCCTGCGCTGCTACCCCGTCTCGTTCCTTTGGAGCGCGCGTTGCCGCTAACTGGCAGGCAATCGTCGAACATCTGCGCAATCTGCCTCTCACGGAAGAGCCCGAGATCAATCGGGAGAGCGCCGATGCTTGATGTAAAAACGATCACCATAGGCCCCAAGGTGGACAACCCTTCGCCCATCGTGCGGGCCGAAGCCGAGCAAGGGCAAGATAGCACCCGCGTTCCCCCAACCAACGCCGATTTCTGTCAGGCGATCTTCTCCGACCTGTCGGCTGGTGGCACACCATTGATCACAGCGAAGACGGGCGATCCCAGTCAAGGAGGATGGACGCCGCGCCCCGGCTCCGAGATTGATCGGATTTGTCAGCCTTCGGCAAACACCTACTTCAATTGCGCAAGCTTCAAGCCTGACGGTGATGATACTTGGGCTGCGAAGAAGGAGCAGGCCGTAGCCTACCATGCTGTCGTTCTCGATGACGTCGGCACCAAGGTTGCGCGGGAGGCGATCCCCGACATTGTGCCGACATGGGAACTCGAAACCAGCCCCGGCAACTTCCAAGTGGGGTTCAAGCTCAATCCGCCACTGCAGGACGCCTCGACGGTAGACCAGTTGCAAAAGCGGATTGCAGCAGCCGGGCTGACCGACAAAGGCGCTGGCGGAATGGCGCGATGGATGCGCCTTCCTATCGGTATCAACGGCAAGGAAAAGTACCGCGTTGATGGCCAGCCCTTCGTCTGCCGCATGCATGTCTGGAACCCGGACACGGCATATTCGGCGGATACCCTTGGTGACCTGCTTGCGCCGAACGTGACGACCACCCCGGCAAGGCAGTCCGCGAAATCAAAGGTCGGGGCAAACTCTGACCTGAATTGGGATGTCTATCAGCCCAGCGCGACGGAGAACCCGGTTCTGACGGCGTTCAAAGCCAACCGGCTCTATAAGTGCCAGACCGGGCCGGGAAAACATGAGGTGATTTGCCCATGGTTGTCGGAACATACTGACGCTGACGACTCCGGAACCGTGTATTACGAACCAAGCGAAGCCTATCCTAACGGCGGATTCCGTTGCCAGCACTCGCATGGTGACCAGTACCGTCTCCGCGAGGTCGCCGAGCACTTCGGTCTGAACGCCTCTCAAGTCAGCAACAAGCCACTGATTCGGGTTGTGCAAGGTGAACTTGACGGTGTGGTAGCTGCCGCAGAATCGGTCCTAGCGAGTCAGGAGGGTGTGTTCCAAGCTGGCGGGTTGATCGTCAAGGCTGCCTTCGATGCCCGCACGGGCGACTACGGCCTAAACCCGCTTAGCGAGGCTGAGGTAACCCGCATTCTGGCTAAGGGCGCGCACTGGGAAAAGCTGGACGGGCGTTCGGATGAGTGGCGTCGTACAGACCCTCCTGGACGGCACGTCACGGTTCTTCATCGCGGCGATCGTTTTGATCATCTCCTGCCGGTTGTGGGACTTGCCCGCCAACCATACTACCGTCCTGACGGCTCGCTCACCACGGCGTCCGGCTACGACCCGATATCGCAGCGGATCGGCGTATTCGATGGCGCGAAGTTCGCTACGGTGGGTACATCGCGGGAAGATGCTCAACAGGCATTCGACCTGATCGACGGGCTTCTTGCCGAATTCCATTTCGTCTCTGACACGGACAAGGCAGCGGCGTTCTCAGCTATCCTCACAGCAGCAGTGCGTCCGAGCTTTGATCTAGCTCCGGCGTTCCACGTGCAGGCCCCTGCCCCGGCATCAGGCAAATCTTATCTATGCGAAGTCATCAGTGGTTTTGCAGGACCGGGAACGCCTGCACGCATGAGCTATCCCAAGACGCCGGACGAGGCGACCAAGGCGATCATGGCGGTGCTGCTAGGTGCGCCTGCGGTGATCGAATTCGACGACATGGATACCGATTGGCTGCCTCACGGATCGATAAACCGGATGCTGACGTCGCGCAGCATCACCGATCGAATCTTGGGCCAGAGCAAGACTGCTACGGTTTCGACCACGGCGCTGGTGCTTGGGTCCGGCAACAACGTCGAACCGATCCGCGACCTTGCCCGCCGCGTCATCACAATCAAGCTGAACACACGCTCAGCTAGGCCCGGAACGATCCAGTATGCTGGAAACCCCGTCGCCAAGCTGCGTGCCGAACGTGAAAAGTATGTCTCGGCAGCTCTGACCATCATCGAGGCCTGGAAGGCAGCGGGATCGCCCAAGGCACCCGTTCCTCCGGTCGCGAGCTACGATGGCCCCTGGACGGACCACTGTCGCCACCCGTTAATCTGGATGGACCTTGCCGACCCTGCCAGCAATCTGATCCAGCAAATGCATACCGACCCGGACGCCGAAACGCTGAAGGTCATGCTGACCGAGTGGTACAAGAAGTATGGCAATTCGGTCAAAACCGTTCGGGCCATTCTCGATGATATGGGCGCGACTGCCCTGCATGATGCCATCGAGGATCTACCGGGTCAGCAGACAGGGCGGATCAATCGCTCCAAGCTCGGCTGGTACTTCAAGAAAAACATGAACCGCATCGTCGGCGGCTACATGCTGGAGCAGGTTCCGGCGAGCGAACGCGTCGCCTGGAAGGTGGTGAAGGTGGAAGGTGGTGAACCGGCTTCCCCGCCTCTACCGGCTCCGACTGACGCGCTCCCTGAGAATGTCGCTCGCGAGCACATGTTCTAATCGATCGAGGGCCTGAGGGGCGTTCAGCACGGGCGTCCCTCGCTTCCTCAACATCCCCAAATTCGCCGTTGTGGCCCCGCTGACAGTCGAACCGTGACTGTCCGGTACTCCGCCCTTGCGCTCGCCTCGCGGTGCCCAGCGGCCTCTTCATGAAAACACTTTCCAAAGGATATCAAGAATGGCCAAGCTTAAACTCACTTCCGCCCTTTGCCGCGCCCTCGACTGCGAGACGGGCCTTAAAAAGGAAGTCTTTCGATGCACCGAGCAAACTGGCTTCGGCATCGAGGTCCGCTCATCGGGGCGCAAGACGTACTGGTTCTACTACACCAACCCTGCCGGAAAGGCTGCCCAGATCAAGATCGGCGGGTACGACGATATTACATTCGAGGCTGCCAAGCGAAGGGCGAAGGAACTGCGCTCGCAAACGGTCCTGGGTGGCGACCCTGCTGCCGAAAAGGCCGAGCGTAAGGCCATTCCGACCTACGGCGATATTGCCCTACAGCACATGGCGCACAACGCAACGTACCAAAAGACGCCCCATAACACCGATCGGATCATCCGATGCCACCTGCTACCGCGCTGGGGCAAGCTCAGGCTGAACGAGATCACCTCACAGTCCATCGCGCTCTGGCTTGCAGAGAAGCGCAAAGGGCTCGCTCCGGCTACTGTCGAGAAGATCCGCGTCACCATGAATCGATCGTTTGAGCTGGCCGCTGAATGGAACATTCCCGGTGCATCACCGAACCCGGTCCGTACGGTGAAGCGGATCAGGTTCAATAACCGCCGTGACAAGTACCTGACCGCCGACGAGGCGAAACGGTTGCTGGCAGAATGTGACGCCTCGCTTTGCAAACAGCTCGGTTCGATCGTTCGCCTCTTGCTTCTCACCGGGGCTCGCAAGATGGAGTTGCTACGGGCAAAATGGTCAGACGTCGATCTGGAACGGCGGGCGTGGTACATCCCAGAAACCAAGACCGGCGTGCCCCGACACGTGCCTTTGTCGTCAGCAGCAGTCGCCGTTATCGAAGGTCTGCGTCGATGGGACGGGTGCCCATGGTTGATTCCCAACCCCGAAACCCGTGAGCCCTATACCGACCTAAAGCGTCCATGGGATACTGCCCGCGACAAGGCAGGCCTTTCAGACTTACGTATCCATGATCTGCGCCATTCCGCCGCAAGCTTCCTCGTGAACAGCGGTGTAGACCTTTACGCGGTCGGCAAGATCCTCGGGCATGCCGATCACCAATCCACGATGCGATACGCCCACCTCGCCAACGACACGTTGATGTCTGCGGTCGAGGCCGGTGCCGCCAAGATGCAACTCGCCTGATGATCGCGGACGAATTGCAGCAGGAGCTTTTGGCGCTCGACACGGTCCTTCAAGATCGCGAGGTCAACCGTAACGAACGCGCCACTATCTTGATCGCGGAATGCCTTGGGTCGGGGCCTAGGCGTGGACCAGAGATACTCGATCGACTGCATCAACTTGGCTTCAACCGAAGGCATGTCGGCATCAGGCTCGAACGGGACAGGGGCGGACCTTGGCGACGCACCGATGACGGCCACTACCAACTGAATCCGTAACAACTTCCCCCGGACTTGCTGCCTGCAGGTTCGGGAATTCCTCTGGCATCCGCCGACGCCCTTGCGTGCCTATTTTCCGGGCATGGATCGACGCGGCCTTTTCTCAAGGAATCGATATGACACAGCAGCAATTCGCCGGTCGGACATGCACCGAGTGGAACCGGGACTGGAAGCCTCTGAAGGACGGCCTCAGTCAACGCCACGCCGATCTACGCGGATCAGTCGGCGTTTTCCGTCTCCGCCTTGGCAAAGAGGTGGTCTACATCGGCTGTGGCCGAGAATATTCCAAAGGCGGCCTGATGAAGCGCCTGTTCGATTTCAGCCGGGAAAGCGACAGCGGGCGTAAGCATCATGCAGGCCAGAAGATATACGAACACCGCGCAACTCTTGAGGTCGATGTGATCGTAACCGGCACCGACTATTCCGCCGGGGTAATCGCCCAGCGCCTGAAGGGAGCCTTGCTTGGCATGAAGAAGCCCGCTTGGAACGTCGCTCGCACCTGAACCTACCGCCCCGGATTTGCCATGCGCAGGTCTGGGGCATTCCCTTATTATTTTTGTGATTTTACCGATGCTACAGCGCCGATCGCCATCCGGGCTGGCCCATAGACACCTTGGACGGAGCCGCGCTCTACGGCGCCAATCATTTCGATAGCTTCCGCCTTGATGGCCGCTGGCGTCCAACGGTTATGACCTCAATACCAAGGCCGTGCCAAGGATCGGGCAATCAGATGCTCCCCGGCGTCTTGTCCGTTGACCGCCACGGTTGCCAAGGTTCGATCATATTTGTCTGTCCCGCTCCGGGCGATCGTCACGGTTCCACTGGTAAGGAATGCGGACAGTTCATCGCGGCTCTGCTCGACAAGGGCATAATCACACCAGCCCTCGCGACGACACTTCGGGCTTCCTCGCATTTCCGGCGCTTCGATGTTGGAAATCCGTATGCGTTCGCTAGCACAACCCCTCGATCAAACGCAATATTAACGGTCGCATGGCAGTCGATATGCATGGGCAGATTGAATGGGCTAGATGGATTGCGCGGCATAGCGGCCGTCTGCGTCGTTGTTTTCCATACGGCTGCGATCAATAGCACATTTCAGCCTTTTGGCGGCGGCTATCTCGCTGTAGACTTCTTCTTCCTTCTTTCAGGATACGTCATGGCACGTAGTTATGAGGGAGGTCCAATCCGCAAACCTTCATTCCTGCTAAGGCGAGTGGCGCGCCTTTGGCCAACGATGGCGATCGGAGCCCTGCTCGGCGTGGCAGCTCACTGGGGGGAACCCCGGCTGCTGTCGTTCGTGGTCGCGGGCACGTTTTTGATGCCGCTGTTCATGACCGATCAGGCTTTTCCAATAAACAATGCGTCATGGTCCATATTTTTCGAGCTTCTGGCGAACGCGGCACACTCACTGGTTCTCAGCAGAATTAGAAGCTGGGCCTTGAGCCTGCTCATCTTGGCATTTCTGTTTTGTGCAGTTTGGATAGTGTATGTATTTGGCGGGCTTAAGCCTGGACCATATACGCAAGCGTTCTGGCTTGGCCTGCCCCGCGCCATGTTCTCATACTCTATCGGTATACTCCTGTTTCGGAAATGGCGCGATGTCCCACCCGTTTCGATCCCGTTTGTCGTCACCATTGCTCTACTTCCTGTCATGCTTACCAAGCCTCTCGCCTTTTTTCTGGAGGGCGGCTGGTTCGACATCGCATTTGTCGTCTTGATATGCCCGACCTTGATCGCGGGAGGGTTGCGCCACACTACCGCTTGGGGGAGATGGTTAGGGGAGATCTCTTTCCCATTGTACGCCACGCATTATCCTATCCTTACGATAGCCCACGCGGTCGGTGCATCCCCTCTGATAGGGTTTTCAGCAACCGTCTTTGTGGCAGCGATCGTCCAATGGTGGAGGCCAATGCTCCATTATTGCAACGGTAAGCGTCTGGCCGCGCTCGCGATGATGCTGCGTAGCAACCCTACATAGCGTTAACACCTTGCCCGGTGCGGCCTTCAATTGCAGTAAGCATTGCGTATGATCGAATTCGCCGCCCCAGCGCATGAAGACCCGGCCCTTGCCCAATCCCCACTGCTGCGCGGTGCGTTGCTGACCCTCGGCTATATCGTCGAGCATGGTCCTATCGGTCTGACGCAGAGCAAAGCGTTGAAGCGGTATTTCGTGACGTGGGCTGCCGAAACGTTCGACTGGCCGTTTTACACCGCCGATGACCTTTACGGGGTCAACAAGGTGCTGAACGAACATGATTTCCCGCCGCTGGTGGTTCTGCATGACCTGCTGGTGAGCGCCAAGCTGGCACGGCATCGCAAGGGCTTTCTGCACATCACGAAGACCGGCAAGGATCTGCTACAGCATCCCGGCAACCTCTGGATCGCCTTGGCCCATCACATCCTTTTCGTCCTCGATCACTCCCGGTACACGCGGTACGGTGATGAACTCGCCGGGGATTGGCTGCTGTTCCTCAACGTCATTAACGTCGAGGCCCATACTGGCCTGACCTACGAGCGTTTCGCAGAGGTGCTGTTCGGCGCTGGACCGGAAGACCATTGGGTCTACGCGCTCGCCTACATCCACATCCTGCGCCCCATGTGCTGGCTGGGGCTGCTGGACGAAACCCGCCACGGCAAGCCCTATCCGACAGAGAAGCTGTTCACGAAGACCGCTCTATGGCCTCGGGTTATCCAGGCAGAATCAGACAAGATACTGCCGCCAATCACCCACCATTAGACCATTACAGTTGCGGACACCCGGCGACGAAACGGCTGATGCGGGGTTGCGGTACGCCGAACGTCTTGCAGTACGCTATTTCCAACGGTTGGCAGAAGCGCTTCAACCTCAATGGCTTCTTCATACGATTGTACATCCACATGCACATTGAAGCGCCCGTCGAAGCAGATGTTGACGACACTTGAAAGCGGGCACACCGAGCGCACCGCCTCGTACAACAATTCCAGTTCAGTCCCCAGCGACCGGGTAGCGCACTGCGTCGGGTTCAAAGAGTGGATATTGCTGATAGAATTCATTGTACCACCTCATTCCTTTGCTTTACGCATAGGTAAACTTGGTTCGGCGCGGTTTGCTCCTGCTTCGTCGAGATGGTGGCTGGAGGTTACATGGTTTTCATCAAGTCGATATCAGGAAGCCTTTGAGTTATGGCTTGTTTTTGGCCGCGTAAAATTCTGTCAAATCCCCGAATGCCAGTTGGCAGAGCGACCCAGCTTTCCATCAAGGCTTGTTCGCCGAGTGCTGCGTTTGCAGGTGGCTTCCATAAGGCAGGCCTTTATCGAGGATCTCAGTTCTCATGCCGTTCACCTCTCCATCGTTCGCCCCGGTGGGGTAAATCAAAAATATCTACGTGTCACTCAATGGATTGGGTTGTGGCCTAGTAAATTATGCTGACGACACTATTTTCGAGAGCAGCGGAAGACCTGTGGCAATGCGAAATTGCCGGAAACCTGGATATTACAATATACTTTTACAGTAGTGGTTGCATATAGATCATGTCAAAGAGATATCTGTCGAACGAAGATTTCATTCGATACGCCCTTGACTGCGCGGCAATCGTTGCAACGACAAATTCTGCTGGCGAAATCACATTCGTCAACAAGAAGTTTTGTGAAATAAGTGGGTATAGCAAGGAAGAGTTGGTTGGTAGCAACCACCGTATCGTGAATTCCGGTGCTCACGGAGAAGATTTCTTTCGCCAGATGTATAGCCAGATTTCAAATGGCTTGAACTGGCATGGCGAAATCTGCAACCGCCGGAAAGACGGCAGCTTATATTGGGTTGATACGACAATTGTTCCGCATGTCAGCAAGGCAGGAAAAGTCGATGGATATACGGCCATCCGCTTTGATATCACTGATCGCAAAACAGTTGAAAAAGAACTTCGATCAGCCAACCAACTGTTAGACGATGTCGCAAATATTGATGCATTAACAGGTACGCCCAACAGGCGTAAATTTGGCGAATCGATCGAAAAAATCCTCGCGTCGGCTAATCAAGCTTCACCCCCGTTCTATCTTGGGCTTATGGACGTCGATTCATTTAAAGATATTAATGACGCCTTTGGTCATGATATTGGCGATGCCGTAATGCAGGAAATGGCTTCAAGGCTATTGGCATCTGTCGGAGATGAGTGCCTGATCGCACGGGTGGGCGGAGATGAGTTTGGCTTCATCCTATCGGGGGTGGATGATGAAAACGCACTAAAGTTTTTTGATGGCATTCTTGATACGATAAGAGAACCTATTGATCTAGGAAAGTCATCACGTAATTTTCCCGCTAGTCTTGGAGTTGCAAAGTACCCAGATCATGGGTCTACCTACCTATCCCTGTTCAAAGCGGCAGATATAGCTCTGTATCATGCTAAAAAACTTGGTAAGGATCGCGTGGAATATTTTGATGAGGAGCTAAGATATGCAGTAGATAGGAAGTTCCGCCTCCTGAGCGGCATCCAAATGGCTATCGAGAATGAGGAATTCAAGCTATTCTATCAGCCTGTAGTGCCTGTGAGATCAACGCTCCCCTTCTCTGTCGAAGCCCTGTTGCGCTGGCAGCACCCTGTACATGGCGTACTCTCTCCAGACAGCTTCCGCGATGGTTTTGATGATAAACCTACCGCTGCCGCTTTAGGCTTGTACATACTTGAGCAAGTTTTCCGTGACGCAGAAACGCTCAGGGCTGCTGGTGTGGAACTGGGGAAGATCGCCATCAATTTAAGCAATGCGGATTTTCGCACGGACCAGTTTATAGAGCGTTTTTTTGAACTCTCTCGTCAAACTGGTATTGCAGCCAATCAGTTTTGCGTTGAGGCGACAGAAGGTATGTTCCTGGGCAGGGACCATCAACGTGTGCATCAAAGCCTGCAGCAGTTGCATGATGCTGGAGTTATGGTGGCACTCGATGACTTTGGAACCGGCTATGCCTCGCTAACTCATTTGCGCCAATTGCCGATTGACCGTATCAAGATTGACAAGAGTTTCGTCGAGCGCATCACGTCTAACTGCGATGACCAATTTATTGTTAAGGGAATAATAGACGTTTCTCATAAATTGGGAAAGACTGTTGTGGCAGAAGGTGTCGAGAACCTGGATCAGGCTAACTTGCTCATTAAGATGGATTGTGACTTCCTACAGGGATGGTATTTCAGCAAGGCGAAGCCCGTAGATATTTTGCCTTCAATATTGGAAGAAATTAGAACCGAGAGGGCTGTTCTGGTTACGTGAGATGCCCTGCGTACGTTGCGCGAGGACTGCCAATTGTACGATGAACCAAAGCCAAGCTGATGGAAGAGGAGGTCCGGGTTTTGACCGGGTCGAAATCCGAACTTTCACCGAGCCAAAGTGCTTTCGGTAGGAAGATGCCCAGTTCGGATTTCGGCACAATCTGGGTATCGCTTGGGCGACCCGGAAGACTGGGTGAATTTCGGCATCAGAGGCCTCGGAAACCTTGGATTTCTGCCGTTCTATCGCTCGTGTTCGTAATGATGGGGTCACGTGTTCGAGTCACGTAAGCGGCACCACCTTCCTTAAGGTGCTTTTGATCTGCCCCCACCGAGTGGACCGATTGGTTTGTTAGTGCATTAAGCTCATCACCGCCATATCCGGACGGAGGTGGAGCGAAGCGGAACCGGAGGCCGGATATGGCGGTGTCGCCGTTTCTGGTGCCGGCGGTCGGTAGCCCAGGCTGCTGTGAGGGCGAACGGTGTTGTAATGCCGCCGCCATGCCTCGATCAGTACCTTGGCCTCCGCGAGGCTGTAGAAGATCTCGCCGTTGAGCAGTTCGTCGCGAAGCGACCCGTTGAAGCTTTCGTTATAGCCATTCTCCCATGGTGATCCCGGTGTGATGTAGAGTGTCTTCACGCCGATCTGGCCCAGCCATTTCTGGACGGCGGTCGCGATAAATTCGCTGCCATTATCGGACCGTATATGTGCAGGCGGACCGCGCGAGATGAACAGGTCGGCCAGGGCCGCCAGAACATCCTCATGCTTGAGCTGCCGTGCAACGATGAGCGCCAGGCATTCCCTGCTGGCCTCGTCGATGATCGTGAGGATGCGGAACTTGCGGCCATCATGCGTCCGCCCCTCGACGAAATCGTAGGCCCAGACATGTCCCGGATATTCGGGCCGCAGGCGGATGCATGAACCGTCATTGAGCCACAGGCGTCCCCGCTTTGGCTGACGCAGCGGAACCTTCAGCCCCTCACGCCGCCAGATCCGCTCAACCCGTTTATGGTTCACCGTCCATCCCGCATGGCACAGCAATGCCGTCACCCGGCGATAGCCATAACGGCCATATTGCTTCGCCAAAGCGATGATATCCTCTGTCAGCGCCTGTTCGTCATCCGCCCCGCGCGGCACCTTGCGTTGTGTCGATCGATGCTGACCCAGCACCCGGCATATCCGTCGCTCGGACACCGGAAGCTCTCGTCGTACATGATCGATGCAGCGCCGCCGCCGCGCAGGGCTCAGAAGTTTCCCTTGGCAGCCTCCTGCAGGATCAGCTTGTCCAGCGTCAGGTCCGAAATCGCCCGGCGAAGACGCTGGTTCTCTTTCTCCAGATCCTTCATACGCCGCGCCTGGTCCGTCTTCAGGCCGCCATATTCCTTCCGCCAGCGATAATAGGTTTGCTCGCTGACCGCGATCCGGCGGCAGGCTTCAGCCGTGCTCGCTCCCTGCGCCAGCACAATCTCAACTTCACGCAGCTTGCCGATAATCTCTTCCGGCTTGTGCTTCTTGCTCGGCATTCATCGTCCCTTTCGTGGTCCAGACTATCATAGTCTCTGGGCCACTCAGCGGGGGGCAGGTCAGCACGTGCGTACAGCTCCGGATCACCTGCGGTCATCACTTTCAGGATTTGCTTTTTCTCGCGTAGATAGACTCGCGCGAACTCTGGGTCGTGCTCAAAGATCGACGCGCTGTTGCTTATCAGGTCAGCCAGCTTAACCGTTTGCGCTTCCGCTGAGATCGTACTTAGGCGCATGGCCTCAGCAGCTTTCCGCTGCGCTCGGTTTCCCTCCGTGCATTGGTCGGTCAGCTCGATGACCATGTCAGCGACATCAGAACCAAACTCACGCTCCACATCGTACCGTGTCACCAGGGTGTCTTCGATCGTGTCATGAAGTAGCGCGGTAGCTAACATCACATCTGTGTGGTGCGCTGCGGTCATTACAATGCCCATCACCTCCACTGGATGGTCGATATATGGCTCCCCAGTGTATTTGCGAACTTGTCCAACGCGACCATGGGCTTCAGTGGCGAAAGCCAATGCCCGTTCAACAAGTTCTGGTAAGCTTGACATCTCTCATTCTAAGCACATTGTTCTGCTTATCGCTAACTGAAAGGGCACTACATTTCCAGGTTTCGACGGATGTCCAGAAGTGCGATCGCTATTTGGGATCGCATTAACATACGGCGGCTATCATGGCTCTTATGTAGGCAATCGAAAGACGGCTATCGCGGCGGATGTGGCCACCACATAGATGCGTTCCGAATGTCCGGCTTCCTGATTTCGCGCTCCAAAGCGGACCGAGCAGAATATCCCAATCAAGGTAGCTCGATCAGCCGCCGCAGGGTTCGCATTGGCACCAGAGTGATCGCGCCGACCTTGATGGTCTCGATGTAACCGTCGGCGATCATCTGATAGAGCTTCGAGCGTCCGATCCCGGTCAAGCGGCAAGCTTCGGGAATTCGAACCGCCAAGGGTTCCGTCAGCGATTGATTGAGAAGTTCCTTTCCCATCGGCTCGGTCCGATCTTCATCCATCATTTCACTCCTTTGCCTGAGTTGGAGTTCCCAGCCGTCCTTTCGCCTCCACTTCTTGCAGCCTGCTCCGCAACCAGCCGGACGAAAGCGCACCACCTTTCCCTCTCAGATCGTCCCAAACGCTCGGAAATATGGCTGAATTCTGCCATTCTTGAGCCTCTCCGGTCTAAGAGTGTGTCAGGCAGTTCCAGGCCATCTTGAGCAAAATGGGGCCACGAAATGGCACCAAAACCTCCTTGAGAGTCCTGCCTTATACGCTTTGTCCCCAGACTTTGCGTTGCGGCCAGACTTTGCGTTGCGGCCAGACTTTGCGTTGCGGATTGTAGTATCAGTCAGCGCCATGTGGGGGCCGGTGGTGTCGGGGTCTTGCGAGGCCGCCTAATTAGGCCCCCATCTTGCGCGACTGCTGAAAGCCAGCGATCGCCCTGAAAATAGCGAAAATCAAAGGATTTTTCAATCAACTGCGGCCTGCGCCGGACAGGATTTTGGAGCGGGTGAGGGGAATCGAACCCCCGTATTCAGCTTGGGAAGCTGCTGCTCTACCATTGAGCTACACCCGCATTCCGGTTGGTCGGCCGGTTTCCAGACAGGTGTCCCCGCCGGAGCCGCGCATTGCCACGCGGGGCGCCGGTCCGTCAATACGGCGATGCACATCAATTCGCCTCGCGCGATACAATTCCTCCTCGCTGCCATGGCGCTTTGAACACATGTTCAGCAATTTTCGTTGACTGTGTTTTCGCCGCCCGCCAGCCTGTGCCTGTGAAAGCGGCCGCAAGGTGCCGCGCGGGTGGAGCGGAGAAGCCATGTCGGGACAGCTTGCAGGAAAGGTCGCGCTTGTTACCGGCGCGTCGTCGGGGATCGGGGCGGCGGCGGCGTTGTGCCTTGCCGAAGCGGGCGCCCGGGTCGTCGTCTGTGCCCGGCGGACCGCGCGGCTGGCAGGACTGGTCGCGCAGATCGAGGCGGCGGGCGGTGCCGCGCTGGCGATCCCGGGGGACATGACCCTTGAGGACGATGCGCGCGGCGCGGTCGAGAAGACGGTCGCCGCATTCGGGCGCATCGACATCCTGATCAACTCGGCCGGGATCATGGAGGCGGGCGGGATCGAGAACTGCGATACCGCGATCTATCGGCGGGTGATCGACATCAACCTGATGGGCACCGTCTACACCAGTGCCGCTGCCGTGCCGCACATGCTGGCGCAGGGCGGCGGCGACATCATCACCATCTCCTCGCTCGCCGGGCGCAAGGGCGGGCCGATGACCAGTGCCTATTCGGCGAGCAAGCACGCGGTGAACATGATGACCGACGGCATGCGGCAGGAACTGGGCGGGCGGAACATCCGTGTCACCACGCTGATGCCGGGGGCGACCGAGACGGAAGTGGCGGATTCGATCAGCGACCCGCGGTGGCGCAGTGCGATCAAGGCCCATGTGAGCAAGGACGGTGCGGTGCAGCCGCGCGACATCGGCGAGGCCGTCGTCTTTATCCTCGCCATGCCGCGCCGGACCAATATCTCCGAGATCGCGATTCGCCCGACCATCGATACCAGCGCCTGAGGGGAGTACGATCATGGGAAGACTGCAGGACAAGGTCTGCATCATCACCGGCGCGGGGTCGGGCATGGGCCGGGCGATGGCCGAACTGTTCCATGGCGAGGGGGCGCGGCTGGTGCTGGCCGACATCTCGGGCAAGCAGGACGACGTGGCGGCTGAACTCGGCGGCGAGGCGCTGGGCGTGCAGTGCGACGTTTCCGATGAGGCTCAGGTGCAGGCGATGGTCGGCGCCGCGCAGGAGCGTTTCGGCCGGCTCGACGTGCTGTGCAACAATGCCGGGTTCGGCGGGGCGATGGCGCCGCTGCACAGGCAGTCGCTGGAGACATGGGACCGGGTCCATGCCACCAATTTGCGCGGTGCGTTCCTCGGCATGAAATACGGTATCATCGCCATGCTGGAGAGCGGCGGCGGGGCGATCGTGAACACGACGTCGGCGTCGGGCGTGGTCGGCTGGAAGCATCATGCGGTCTATGGCGCTGCCAAGGCGGGGGTGAACCAGCTGACGAGGGCGGCGGCCCTCGACTATTCGGACCGGGGCATCCGGGTGAACGCGATCGCGCCCGGCACGGTGTGGACCGGGCTGGTGGAAGCCTCGAAGATCCATGCCGAGCCGCCGGCGGAATTCCCGGTGCTGGCGGGCATCCCGATGGGGCGCTGGGGGCTGGCAAGGGACATCGCCCAGGCGGCGCTTTATCTCGCCAGCGACGAGGCGGCTTACGTGACCGGTGTGGTGCTGCCGGTCGACGGCGGCTACTCGATCGGCTTTTCGGGCATGGGGGCCGAGCGACCGGGGATCGCCAGCGCGGATCCGGCCTGATCGGATCGGGGGGCTTCGACAGGCTCGCCATGTGCGGGTGGGGAGGGAAGGGCGGTTTTGGGTGGCTAGCAGCCGTTCGGCGTCGGTGATAGCTTGGGCTAATGGCCGACCGCTACGAGCCCACTTCTAACTTTCTGAAGGCGGTGATCGCTGAGGAGGTGCCGCTTTCCGGCACAGCCTTCGCCGACGCGAACATGCGGCAGCTAGTCGCGATGACGCAAGACGGTGACCTCTCTAATCGTGACTGGGCGACGATGCTTTTGGCATCAGAAGAAGCCGATACGCCCGAAATCCGGGAGGCACTGTTGTCAGCCGCCAACGATGAAAATGACGTCGTAAGAGCGGAGGCGCTACTCGGTCTAGCCAAGCGCGATCGGACGCTGGCGCTGCCATTCGTTCTGAAAGCACTATCGGGCGAACAGGCGAGCGTGCCCGTGTTCGAGGCCGCCGAGTTGATCGCTGATCCCGTTCTGGTGGAGGTGCTCCGACCTTGGACTGAGCCATCGGATGATGTGTGGCTCGATCAGCTCATCCTGAACGCCTTGGTAGCCTGCGAAAAAGGCACTCAAACCGCTTAGTTGATGGATGTCCGCAACGGGGCACAAACCGAACTCTCGAACGAGACCACGCGGCGTGATAGGCGCGGCATCGATCCGTTTCCTCACCCCGCCTTTCGGCCCATTCCCTCCGGTGAGGATCCGCATCGGGGCCGCCGCGAGTTCCCCCCGGATTCGCGGCAAGGCCATGGATGCGTGGCGGATCGATGCCGCGTTCCGGCGGTGCCGGAGAGCTGGAAATCCAGCCTGACCGGAACACTGGAACGAACCCGCCAGTTCGCGCCAGAACGGTTCGCCAAGAACCTGTCCCGATCGAAACGCTTTTGCTGTCCTCGGCCCATGCCTCCCTGAGAGCAATGGCCGGGGGAAATCCGGGGCGGGTGGTTCACGGCGCCCGCCCCGGATAGCGCCCTTATCGCACCTTGCACGGCTGAAAAGCGTGAGCCAGATCACGCTCCGGCGGGCAATCGGGTCTCCTTTGATCGGGCCTCCTTTTACGGGATCAGCGGCGGGTTTCGACGGTGACGCCGCCGGTCATGATCGTTTCGGCGGCTCCGGTCAGCACGTCCATCGGGAAAACCGGTGCCGCCGCGCTCACGGCATCGAGGCGGGCGAGGTGCTCGGCAGGCAGGGTCACCTCCAGCGCGCCGAGGTTGTCCTCAAGCTGGGCCGGGGTGCGTGCGCCCAGCACCGGGGCGGCGACATCGGGATGGGCGAGCAGCCAGGCCAGCGCCACTTGCGCCGCGGTGCAGCCGATCTCCCGCGCCACGTCGGCGGTCGCGGCCGCGACGGCGAGAGTGCGCTCGCTCAGCCGCCCGGTCGCGAGGTTGATCGCCTTGCGCGAGGTCATGGCCGCGTCCGCAGGGGCGGCAAGGTCGGCATCGCCGTACTTGCCGGTCAGCACCCCGCCGCCCAGCGGTGACCAGGGGCAGACGCCGAGCCCCATCTCGCGCGCCATCGGGATCAGTTCGCGCTCGACCGTGCGCTCGATCAGGTTGTGCTGGATCTGCAAGGCGCAGAACGGCGTCCAGCCCCGCAGTTCGGCGATCGCCTGCATGCGGCTGGCCTGCCATGCCGGGGTATCGGAAAGGCCGATGTAGAGCACCTTGCCGCTGCGCACGAGATCGTCGAAGGCACGCAGGATCTCGTCCACCGGCGTGCGGAAGTCCCACATGTGGAGGTAGAGCAGGTCGATCCATTCGGTCTGCATCCGCGTCAGCGAGGCCTCGACCGAGCGCACCATGTTGCGCCGTGAATTGCCTGCGGCATTGGGATCGCCGGGGCTGGTGCTGAGCGAATACTTGGTGGAGATCACCAGCCTCTCGCGCCGGTTGCCGAGGATCTGGCCCAGCAGCCGTTCGGAGCCGCCCATCTGGCCGTAGAAGTCGGCCGTATCGACGAAGTTGCCGCCGCGATCGGCATAGATGTCGATCATGCGTGCCGCTTCCTCGTCGCTTGAACCCCAGGCGCCGGGACCGACGCCGAAGGTCATGGTGCCGAGGCAGAGCGGCGAGACGCGCAGGCCCGAACGGCCAAGCAGGCGGTAATGATCGAGTTGGGTCGGCACGGGGGCGCTCTCCTTTGCCGCCTGTCTGGCGGCTACCGGGAGGCGCGGCCAGACAGGCGGGGCAGGCCTGCGGCCAGAGGCAAGCGGGATTGCCTGCGGGGCCTTCGCGGCCTAGCAGATGACCATGAACGCGCCCCAGAAGACGACGATGCAGATCGCCCAGGTCGACCCCTTCCACGCCATGGCCATCGGCCGCCTTGCCTATGAATTGCAGGCCGAGGGGCGCGATGTGATCCACATGGAATATGGCCAGCCTTCCACCGGAGCGCCGGCCGCCGCCATCGCCGCCGCGCACAAGGTGCTGGACAGTGATCCGGGGGGCTATTGGGAAAGCCCGGCGCTGCTGGAACGCATCGCCCGGCACTATGCCGAGGCTTACGGCGTCACTCTCGACCGCGAGCAGGTGATCCTGACTTGCGGCGCCTCGCCCGCTTTCGTGCTGGCGCTCAGCAGCCTCTTCGCGCCGGGCGCGCGGGTGGCTCTGGCGCGGCCGGGCTACGTTGCCTACCGCAATACGCTGAAGACGCTCTATCTGGAGCCGGTGGAGATGCCTTGCGGCCCGGCCGAGCGCTATCAGGTGACGGCCGCCGCGCTCGATGCGCTCGATCCGGTGCCCGATGGCCTCATTCTCGCCAGTCCCGCCAATCCCACCGGCACCGTGATCGCGCCTGAGGAACTGGCGGCCATCGCCGAAGTCTGCCGCCGCAAGGGCATCCGCGTGGTCTCCGACGAGATCTATCACGGCCTGACCTACGGCGATGCTGCACAATCCACCTTGCAGCATCTGCCCGAGGCGGTGGTGGTCAACAGCTTCTCGAAATACTACTCGATGGCGGGCTGGCGGCTCGGCTGGCTGGTGGTGCCGCCCGAGGTGGTGACGGCGGCGCGCGCGCGGATGAGCAACCTGTTTCTCACGCCCTCGGTGCTGGCGCAGCATGCGGGCCTGATCGCCATGGACGAGACGGCGGAACTCGAAGGCCATCTGCACACTTATGCACGCAACCGCGAACTGCTGCTGGCGGCGCTGCCGCGCCTTGGCCTCAGCGAGATCGCGCCGCCCGACGGGGCCTTCTACATCTATGCCGACATCGGCCACCTGACCAATGACAGCCTGGCGTTCTGCCGCCAGCTTCTGCGCGACACCGGCGTCGCCACCGCGCCGGGCGTCGATTTCGATCCCGTCGATGGTCATCGCCATTTCCGCATGAGTTTCGCGGTGTCGACGCCGCGGATCGAGCAGGCGATCGAACGCATGGCGGAATGGTTCGCGAAGCGTTGAGGGGGTAAACGTCGGCGCAAGGCTTCGGCCTTGTGCTGATTCTTCGCGATTTGAAGATTTGTCGAACTGGAGCGGGCGAAGGGATTCGAACCCTCGACCCCAACCTTGGCAAGGTTGTGCTCTACCCCTGAGCTACGCCCGCTCTGGCGTTCAAGACGTTCGGGACACGTCGGAAATCTCGTATGCGAACTGGAGCGGGCGAAGGGATTCGAACCCTCGACCCCAACCTTGGCAAGGTTGTGCTCTACCCCTGAGCTACGCCCGCTCGGCGTTCGAGACATTCCGGACAAGCCGAAAATCCCGTATGTGAACTGGAGCGGGCGAAGGGATTCGAACCCTCGACCCCAACCTTGGCAAGGTTGTGCTCTACCCCTGAGCTACGCCCGCTCGACGTTCAAGACCTGCTGGAGTGACCGGCAGGTCCGGGGTGAGGCGGCCGACTAGCAGCGCTTTTGGGGGTCGGCAAGAGCTAATTTGAAAGAATCGCACGAAGACCGGCAAGAAGCCCATAAACCCTTCACAAATCGGTCGCGAAGGCCGATCTAGTGCCCTCGAACTTCTTTACATACGCATTCACGGGAGCACGAATCTTGGCCAGCATGGGTCTCAACCTCGACGAACAGAAGGCGGTGGACCGCTTCCGCCAGTCCGTGGCCGAACCGTCGATGACAAAGCTGGTGATCCTCGATTTCTGGGCGGAATGGTGCGGCCCCTGCAAGGCGCTGACGCCGGTGCTGGAAAAGGTCGCCGCCGAATATGCCGACAAGGGCGTGGTGCTTGCCAAGCTGAATGTCGACGAGGAACAGTTCATCGCCAGCCAGTTCCAGGTCCGCACGATCCCCACGGTCTACGCGATCTTCCAGGGCCAGCCGGTGGCCGACCTGACCAACGCGCGCACCGAATCGCAGCTCAAGCAGATGCTCGACCAGCTGCTCGCCAAGCTGCCGGTCCAGACCGGGGCCGAACCGGCGCAGGACATCGCGCCGCTGATCGCCATGGGCGAGGAAGCGCTGGCCGAGGGCGACGGCGAACGCGCGGCCTCGATCTTCATGCAGATCCTCGAGATCGCGCCGGACAATGGCGAAGTGATCGCCGGTCTCGTGCGCGGCCTCGTCGCCGCCGGGCGAATCGAGGAAGCGGAACAGATCCTCGCCAGCCTCGAGCCGGAACTGGCTGCCGATTCGCACCTCGAACGCGCGCGTTCGGCACTGGCGCTGGCCAAGGACAAGCCAGAGGACAGCGAACTCGCCGCCCTGCGCGCCGCCGCTGCCGCGCGCCCCGAGGACATGGAGGCGCAGCTTGCCTTCGCCAACGCTGCCTTTGCGGCCGGTGAGCGCGACGATGCCGCTGCCACCCTGCTCGCCATGGTCGCCGCCGACCGCGAATGGAACGAAGGCGCCGCCCGCGCCAAGCTGCTGCAGATCTTCGAGGCGGTCGGTCTGGAAGACCCCTGGGTTTCGGCCACGCGCCGCAAGCTCTCCACCGTCCTGTTCGGCTGAGCGGAGCGGCGCCCGTGCGGATCACCATCTTTCCCCTGCCGGGCGCCGTCCTCTACCCGGGGCTGCAACTGCCGCTCCACATCTTCGAGCCGCGTTACCGCTCGATGGTGAGCGACGCCCTCGCACGCGATCGCCGCATCGGCATGATCCAGCCGCAGCGCCCGGTGGAAGGCGCGCCGCTCTACGCGGTAGGGTGCCTTGGCCGGATCGGCGACGTCGAGGCGCTGGAAGACGGGCGCTTCAACATTATCCTCGAAGGCGAATCGCGCTTTCGGGTGCTGCGCGAACTCGATGTGACCACGCCCTTCCGCCAGATCGAGGCGGAACTGCTGCCGGACGACGGCGATGAAGTGCTGGCTGCCATCGAGCGCGCCAGTTTCGAACGCGAGGCGCGGCGATTCGCCGATGCGCAGGGCTACGCGGTGGACTGGGAGCAGGTGGCGCGGCTGGATGACCAGTCGCTGATCAACGGAGTCTCGCAGATCGCGCCGTTCGATGCGGCGGCGAAGCAGGCGCTGCTGGAGGTTTCCGGTCTGCGCGAGCGGTGTGAGCTCTTGGTGCAACTGATGCAGTTCTTCGGGCGCCGAACGGATGATGACGATGAGGATGGGGTGACGTTGCAGTAAGGGAAGAAGGGAAGTCCTGGGGGATGATCCTCCAGACCCGCATAATGTCTCCGTTTCGCCCTGCGCTATCCGTTCCGCCCCCCTTGCTGCGCAGCCAATAAGTCTCCCGACGCCACCATGGGCGCGCAACGGTGCTGGTCCGCGTGACCTAGACGGTACTGGGGGTGCAGGGGGGCTATGCTCCCCTGCTTTATCCCTTGTCCTTCTTCCTCAACACGCCACGACGTTGATCGCCAGCCCGCCCTGGCTGGTTTCCTTGTACTTGCTCGACATATCGAGCCCGGTCTGCCGCATCGTCTCGATCACCTGGTCGAGCGACACGCGCGGCGTCTCCCCGGCGTGGAGCGCCAGCTTCGCCGCGTTCACGGCCTTCACCGCGGCGATGGCATTGCGTTCGATGCAGGGGATCTGCACCAGCCCGCCGACCGGATCGCAGGTGAGGCCGAGGTTGTGCTCCATGCCGATTTCCGCTGCCGCGCAGACTTGCACCGGGGTGCCGCCCCAGACCGCCGCGAGGCCCGCTGCCGCCATCGAGCAGGCAACGCCCACTTCGCCCTGACAGCCCATCTCCGCACCGGAGATCGAGGCGCGCTGCTTGTAGAGCAGGCCGATGCCGGCAGCGGTGAGCAGGTAGCGACGCGCCTTGAAAGGGATCGCGGTATTGCCGTCGCTGCAATACTGCCGCAGCAGCGAGGGCACGATACCCGCCGCGCCATTGGTCGGCGCGGTGACGACGCGGCCGCCGCTGGCGTTTTCCTCGTTCACCGCCATGGCGTAGAGGTTCAGCCAGTCCATCAGCGTTTCCGCCTGATTGTCCTGCGGGCGGGCGATCAGCTTCTGGTGAATGGCGCGGGCACGGCGGCGAACCTTGAGCGCTCCGGGCAGGTGGCCTTCCTTGGTGAGCCCCTGATCGATGCACAGGTTCATGGCATCGGCAATCACGTCGAGCCCGGCGAGTGTCTCTGCCTCGGGGCGCCGCGCGGCTTCGTTGGCCATCATGACTTCGGCGATGTCGAAGCCGCTTTCTGCGCAGACCGCCAGCAGTTCGGCGCCTGAGGTGAAGGGGAAGCGGACCGGCGGGCCGTGGACCACCTGATCGTCGGGCGCAGGCTGTTCGAGCTGGTGGCGGCTGGAATAGAAGCCGCCGCCGGTCGAGAAATACTCGCCGCGCGCCAGTTCCTCGCCCGCGGCGTCCCATGCCGTCAGCACCATGCCATTGGGGTGGAGATCGGGGATATGGTCGAAATCGAGGATCAGGTCGCCTTTGCAGTCGAACGCGATCTCGTGACGGCCCAGCAGCGTGATCCGGCCGCTGGCGCGCACTTCGGCAGCGGCAGCGTGCGCCTGCGCAGGCTCTGCGGTTTCGGGTTCGAAGCCGATCAGGCCCATCAGGCAGGCATCGGGGGTGCCGTGGCCTTCGCCGGTCAGCGCCAGCGAGCCTTGCAGATCGACGCGGACGCGGGTGATCGCGTCAAGCTGTCCACTGGCCTCTATGCCTTGAAGGAAGCGCATGGCGATGCGCATCGGGCCGACGGTGTGCGAACTGGACGGGCCAAGGCCGATACGGAACAGGTCGAGCGCGGAAATCACGGCTGGAACTCACAGGCGGGAAGGGTGGTCACGGGGGCTACGCTCTTGCGTTATTATTTTGAAGCCGCGTGGATGAAGCCAGATAGGCTGGGATGCAATGGGCCCGCGGACTAAATCCCGGCATACCAGGCGTATCGGCCGTTATCCTCCCAATATCCGCCTTTGCCGCCGTAGATCCCGGCGAGCGCGGCGACCGCCTCGATCCGGGTGACGAACTTGGCGTGCTTGTAGCCCAGTTGCCGCTCTACCCGCAGGCGTAGCGGGGCGCCGTGCTGTTCTTCCAGCGGCTGGCCGTTCATCGCCCATGCCAGGATCGTCTGCGGGTGGAAGGCGTCCACCAGGTCGATCGATTCGTAATAGGGCCTCCCGCCGTAGAGATCGGCGCAATGGAACACGAGATAGCGCGCCTCCGGCCGTAGCCGCGCGAGATCGAGCAGGGCAGCAAGGCGCGGGCCGGTCCACTTGCCGATCGCGCTCCATCCCTCGACGCAGTCGTGGCGGGTGATCTGGGTGCGCTGGGGGAACTGCTTGAGCGCGGTCAGCGGCAGCATGAGGGGATGCGTGACCAGTCCGTCCACCCGCAGCGCCCACCGCGAAAAACCCTGCGCGAAATGGGTGCGGTAGACCGGATCGGCGACGGCAAGGCTGCCGTTGGCGCGGAAGGTGGGCGACATTTGCGATTCGGCGAACTCGCGGGCCAGCGCATCGCCGGCAAGGCCGCGCTGGGTCACGCGGTGGAGGTCTTCCGCCTGCCCCAGAAAATCGAGCACCTTGGGATCGCGCGTCAGCCGGTCGCAGCCGGAAAGCAGCAGCCCGCCCGCGCCCACCGCACCCGCCTGAATCAGTCGCCGCCGCGAGAGGATCAACTTGCTCACTGCTCCTTCTCCCTTGGCAGGCGATACCAGCCCGTCACCATCGCGCGCAGTTCGTTGAACGGCCCGGCCAGCACGACCATGGCGATGTGGACGATAAAGAAGCCCACCAGAGCAAATGCGCAAAGGAAGTGGATCGAGCGCGCCGTTTGCCGCCCCCCGAACACTTCCGTCACCAGCGGCGCCCACGCATCGGTGCCGGGCGAAAGGGCGAGGCCGGTCAGGATCATCAGCGGCAGCAGGCTGAACAGCACTGCGGCATAGGCGATCTTCTGAAGCGTGTTGTAGCGCAGCGCCGCCGCCCCGGTGGGCAGGCGCAGCCGCGCGTGGTCCCGCGCTTCCAGCCAGACATGCCGCAGCCGCCATTCGCGGCGCGTGATATGAATGTCGCGCTGGATATGCCGGTTCACGAGCGACCAGATCAGATAGGCCGCCAGACCCAGCGAGAGCACCCAGGCGAAGGCCAGGTGCCATGTCCGCGCATCGGCAAGGCTGTAGGCCGAGGGGATCGTCGCCCAATAAGGAAAGGCGCGGCGGTGCGGGGTGCCGTCGGGGTCTTTCCAGTAGCCGAGCAGGCCGGTCGTCTCGACGCGGTGGCCGGCCACTTGCAGATAGCCATATTCATACGTGCCGATCCGCGCGGAGCCGATCTTCAGCCACGGCGCATCGAAATTCGCGCCATATTCACCCCAGCAGAGCCGGGCATGGGCGTTAAAGATCATCAGCCCGCTCATCAGCATGATCAGCAGCGTGACCGCATTGGTCCAGTGCCAGAGCCGCGTCGAGAGCCGGTGGCGCTTCACCAGATCGCCGCCTTGCGGATGAGCCTCTTGCGCGGGAGAGGGTTCGGCGGGCGGGGCGATGTCGCTCATGATCCCAGTTCGCCTCGCCCTTGCCATCGGTTACAGCCCGATTCTACGCGCCGAGCAGATGCAGCGCCACCTGCCGCCGGTGCGCCATGCGGCGGTGCTCGGCCAGATAGATGCCTTGCCAGGTTCCCAGCGCCATCTGCCCGCCGATCACCGGAATCGACAGGTTGACGCCGGTCAGAGTCGCCTTGAGGTGCGCGGGCATGTCGTCCGGCCCCTCGTCGTCATGGGCATAGTGCGGGCCTTCCGGCGCGATGCGGTCGAGCCAGGCGACCAGATCGCCGCGCACCTCGCGCGCGGCATTCTCCTGAATCAGCAGCGAGGCGGACGTGTGGCGGCACAGCAGCGTCAGCAGCCCCTCGCCGATGCCGCTTTCGCGCTGCCACCCGGCAATCGCCCGCGTGATATCGGTAAGGCCCCGGCCAGGGGTGTCGAACGTGAGGATGGTGGTCGCCTGTTTCATCGCATCGGCATCCTGATCCCGGGCGGCGCGGCGATCAAGTCGCGGCTTCGAGCGTGATTATGTCTCATTTCAGCAACAGCGAACGGCAACAAAGACCGATAATTTCTCGCTTGACCTAATGGGAAAGGGGTGAAACACAGCATGGTTTAGAGGCTTCCATGTATGTTTACAGAGGCGGCGTCGAACCCTTGGAAATCGTGGATTCCTGCGGCTTTTGCCCTCTCTTGCGATGCCCCCGGCCGGTCCGGGCAGGCACTTTTTGTCCCATCATCCGCGCAGAGGCGATTGATCTAGCCATATCTGCCGCGTATTGCCGCGCTCGGCGACGGGCCGGCAGACCGGCACGGTGTCTGTCGTCCGCAAGGATCGTTCGGTCGCTGGATATGCCGGAAATCGGCGCATTCACACGGCTTCCGGACGGCCGCGAGATGAGCCCGGACAATCACCGGGCCGCTCGGGTCTCACGCAAGGGTTGGTCATGAGTTGGCTTAGCAAAGTACGCAATTCCCTCGGGAACCTGAAGAAGCGGGATACGCCCGACAACCTGTGGACCAAGTGTCCCGGTTGCGGCGAGATGCTCTTCACCAAGGAGTTCGAGGACAACCTCTCGGTCTGCCCGCGTTGCCAGTATCATGGCCGCATCGGCGCGCAGCAGCGCTTCGACCAGCTTCTCGACGCCGGTTACGGCGTCCTCTCGGCACCGCGCGTGCCGGAAAATCCGCTCAATTTCCGCGATTCCAAGAAGTACTCGGATCGCCTCAAGGCTGCTCGCGCCGCCAATCCCTACCCCGATGCGCTGACCAATGCGCTCGGCACGATCGAGGGTCGCAAGGTCGTCCTCGGCGTGCAGGACTTCGCCTTCATGGGCGGGTCGATGGGCATGGCGGTGGGCGAAGCCTTCGTCGAAGCCGCCGAGCGCGCCATTGCCGAGAACTGCGGCTACGTCATTTTCACCGCCGCGGGCGGCGCACGCATGCAGGAGGGTATCCTCTCGCTCATGCAGATGCCCAAGGCGACCGTCGCGATCCGCCGCCTTGCGCGGGCGGGCCTGCCCTACATCGTCGTCCTCACCGATCCCACCACCGGCGGCGTCACCGCCAGCTACGCGATGCTGGGCGATATCCACATTGCAGAGCCCGGCGCCCTTATCGGCTTCGCCGGCCAGCGCGTGATCCAGGACACGATCCGCGAGAAACTCCCCGACGGCTTCCAGCGCGCCGAGTACCTCCATGCCCACGGCATGGTGGACATGGTGGTCCACCGCAAGGACCTCAAAGGCACGCTGGCCTCGCTGCTCGAATATCTTGAACGAAAGGAAGTTGCGTGAACATCGACAGCGCGCTGGTACGCGAGCTCGCCGAGCTCCTGGCTGAAACCGGTCTGACCGAGATCGAGGTCGAGGATGGCGAACGCAAGATCAAGGTGACGCGCCAGGTCGCGCAGCAGATCGTTGCTGCCGCTCCGGCCATGCCCTTCGCCGCTCCCGCCGCTGCGCCGGTCGCTGCCGCCGCTCCGGTTGCCGAAGCGGCTGCCCCGGCCGCTCCGGTCGATGCGGTGAAGTCGCCGATGGTCGGCACCGCCTACCTCGCGCCCGAGCCTACCGCGCCGAACTTCATCAGCGTCGGCCAGCAGGTCAAGGCCGGCGACGTGCTGCTGATCGTCGAAGCCATGAAGGTCATGAACCAGATCACCGCCCCCAAGGGCGGCACGATCCAGGCCATCCTCATCGACAACCAGCAGCCGGTCGAATTCGACCAGCCGCTCGTCGTGATCGCCTGAGGATCGTAATCTGATGGCCATCAAGCGCCTCCTGATTGCCAACCGCGGCGAGATCGCGCTGCGCATCCACCGCGCCGCGCGCGAGATGGGCATCGAAACCGTCGCGGTCCACTCGACCGCCGACGCCGACGCCATGCATGTGCGCCTTGCCGACCACGCGGTCTGCATCGGCCCGCCGGCCGCGAAGGATTCGTATCTCAATGTCGCGGCGATCATCGCCGCCGCCGAGATCACCCATGCCGACGCGATCCACCCCGGCTACGGCTTCCTTTCGGAGAACGCCCAGTTCGCCGAGATCGTCGAGGCGCATGGCCTGATCTGGGTCGGCCCCAAGCCCGAGCACATCCGCACGATGGGCGACAAGGTGGAAGCCAAGCGCACTGCCGGCGCACTCGGCCTGCCGCTGGTGCCGGGCTCGGACGGGGCGATCGAGGACTTCGCGGTTGCCCGTGATCTGGCCGAGACGATTGGTTATCCGGTCATCATCAAGGCCGCTTCGGGCGGCGGCGGCCGCGGCATGAAGGTCGTCAACACGGCCGAGGAACTCGAAAGCCAGATGGGTCAGGCCCGTTCGGAGGCGAAGGCTGCCTTCGGCGATGCCACCGTCTACATGGAAAAGTACCTCGGCAATCCGCGCCATATCGAGTTCCAGATCTTCGGTGACGGCAAGGGCGAGGCGGTGCACCTGGGCGAGCGCGACTGTTCGCTGCAGCGCCGCCACCAGAAGGTGCTGGAAGAAGCGCCCTCGCCGGTCATCACCCCCGAAGAGCGCGACCGCATGGGCGGCATCGTCGCCAAGGCGATGGCCGACATGGCCTATCGCGGCGCCGGCACCATCGAGTTCCTCTGGGAAAACGGTGAGTTCTACTTCATCGAGATGAACACCCGCCTGCAGGTGGAGCATCCGGTGACCGAAGCCATCACCGGCGTCGACCTCGTGCGCGAACAGATCCGCGTGGCCGAAGGCAATCCGCTTTCGTTCAAGCAGGACGAGATCGAGTTCAAGGGCCACGCGATTGAATGCCGCATCAACGCGGAAGACCCTTGGAACTTCACGCCTTCGCCGGGTCAGGTCACGGCCTACCACGCGGCGGGCGGCATGAACGTGCGCGTCGATTCGGGGCTCTATGCAGGTTACCGCATCCCGCCCTACTACGATTCGATGATCGGCAAGCTCATCGTCTCGGGCCGTACCC
The DNA here is from genome assembly GCF_017309955.1 of Novosphingobium sp. KA1. NCBI lineage: Bacteria > Pseudomonadati > Pseudomonadota > Alphaproteobacteria > Sphingomonadales > Sphingomonadaceae > Novosphingobium > Novosphingobium sp. KA1. Next base: position 1,726,589 of record NZ_CP021247.1, read on the forward strand.
GCAAGGGCGCGATCATGCGCCTCAAGCGTGCGCTCGATGAAATGGTGATCGACGGCGTCAAGACCTCGATCCCGCTGCATCAGGCGCTGCTGGACGATCCCGAGTTCCAGAGCGGCGAATACACCATCAAGTGGCTGGAAGAGTGGCTGGCGAAGCGCGCCTCCTGAGGCGCGCGGCAACAGACCTGAACGGATAGAGCATGATCTCGTTTCTTGAATTCGAAAAGCCGATCGCGGAACTGGAAGCGCGCATTGCCGAACTGCGCGCCACCGCCAGCGGCAGCGATCTCGACATCGCGTCCGAGATCGGCCGTCTGGAAAAGAAGAGCGCGGCGCTGCTGAGCGGCACCTACGCCAAGCTCTCACCCTGGCAGAAGACGCAAGTGGCGCGCCATCCGCAGCGCCCCCACTTCGTGGACTACCTCGCGCTCGGCTTTACCGAGTTCGTGCCGCTGGGCGGTGACCGTCTCTATGGCGAAGACCAGGCGATCATCGGCGGTCTGGCCAAGCTCAATGGCCGCAAGGTCATGCTGATCGGCCACGAGAAGGGTTCGGACACCACCTCGCGCATCCGCCACAACTTCGGCATGGCCAAGCCCGAAGGCTACCGCAAGGCGATCCGCCTGATGGAAATGGCCGGCAAGTTCGGCCTGCCGGTGGTCACGCTGGTCGATACCGCCGGCGCTTTCCCCGGCGTCGAGGCCGAGGAACGCGGTCAGGCGGAAGCGATCGCCCGTTCGATCGAGGCCTGCCTCGGCGTGCCGGTGCCGATGGTTTCGGCTATCGTCGGCGAGGGCGGCTCGGGCGGCGCGGTGGCGCTGGCCGCGGCCGACCGCGTGCTGATGCTGGAACACTCGATCTACTCGGTGATCTCGCCCGAGGGCGCCTCGTCGATTCTCTGGCGCACGCCGGACAAGGCCCCCGACGCGGCCGAGGCGATGAAGGTGACGGCGCAGGACCTGCTCTCGCTCGGCGTGATCGAGCGCGTGGTGGCGGAGCCGACCGGCGGCGCCCACCGCGATGCCGGCAAGACCGCGCAGGCGCTACTGGGCGCGATCGAGCAGGAACTCGACGTGCTCTCCGCATTGCCGACCGGCGACCTGCTGGCCCGCCGCGAGGAACGCTTCCTGAAGATCGGGCGGGCCTGAGTTCTGGGCCTGAGTCCAGGCTTTCATCCAAGAGTTCGCACGGGGCGGGGAGGGCAGGGCTCTTCCCGCCCCGTTTGCGTTTGGGCACCGTAATTTTGCGTGTCCGATTATATAAAAACATTTGGCTTTTTGTCCCGGTACGTGTTTGGTGTCCGAGAAAGCCCGAAATCGGGCCGCGACATGGAAAGGGACGAGGATGAGCAACGGGGCGAATGTGCGCGCGCGCACGGCATGGATGGGGGCTTGCGCTCTCGCGGTCATCGCCGCTTCGCAGGCGGCAACCGCGCAAGTGGCCGGGCCTTTCGACCTTGCCGTGATCCCCGCCAGCCCCGTCTGGTCGCGCGACGTCACCGTTCCGGCGGGCGACTGGACACTGTCCTTCTGGGCCTCGCTCGACGGCGCTGACGGCGGCACGCTGGCAGCGCTTGCTAGCAAGGACAGCGATACGGCACTCGTTTCGGTCGCGGTGACCGGCGGCAAGCCGGTGCTCGCCGCCAATGGCCAGACTGCCAGCGGCACCGCCCTGCGCGGCGGCCAGTGGCACCATTTCGCGCTGGTCAGCAGTGCCAAGGGCCTGACGCTTTCGGTCGACGGCAAGGCTGCCGCCACGCTCGCGCGGCCGCTACCCGCGCAGCCTGCCCGCCTGCTGGTCGGTTCCGCGCCGGCCCCCGCTGCCCGTCTCGCCGGCCTGCGTCTCGATGCCGGCATTATCAAGGCCACCGGCGCGCAGCCCGATGCCGCGCTGATCCAGTTCGCCGAAACCAGCCCGCGCTGGCCCTTGCAGGTGCGCCAGATGCAGGGTCAGGTCACCCCGCAGCCCGCATCGACGCTGCCGCACGGGGCCGCGCCGGACAAGCCGGTTGCCAAGCCGGTGCCGCAAGTCACGCCGCTCGCTGAAGCGGGTGCCGGCAAGTGGACGCTGCAGAAGTGGATGCTCGCCGCCGCGCCGGACGTGAACGGCAATGCCGCCGCGATCTCGCGCCCCGGCTTCGGCGACACCAGGTGGTATGCCGCCACCGTTCCCGGCACCGTGCTGACCACGCTGGTCGATCGCGGCGTCTATCCGGACCCCGCGCATGGCCTCAACAACCTCGTCATCCCCGAGAAGCTGGCGCATCAGGACTACTGGTACCGCACCGAGTTCGACCTGCCCGCAGGCGCCTCTGGCCGCCACCTCGAACTGCTGCTGAACGGCGTCAACTTCGCATCGCAAGTCTGGGTCAACGGCACCGAAGTCGGCACCACCAAGGGCGCCTTCGTGCGCGGCAAGTTCGATGTTTCGCCGCTGCTGAAGCCGGGCCGCAATGCGATTGCCGTTCGCGTCTCGCCGCCGCCGCGCCCCGGCGTCGCCCATGAGGAATCGCTGACCGCTGGCGTGGGCGAGAACGGCGGCATGATGATGCTCGACGGGCCGACCTTCGGCGCCTCGGAAGGCTGGGACTGGATCCCGACCATTCGTGACCGCCAGACCGGGCTCTGGCAGGACGTGCAACTCATCGCCAGCGGCGATGCGAAGATCGGCGATCCGCAAGTCGTCACCACGCTGCCACGCGCGGACAACAGCGTGGCCGATATCGAGATCACGGTGCCGGTCACCAACTTGTCCGACCGCGCCGTCACCACCACCGTGCGCGCCGCGTTCGACGATGTCGCGGTGGAGCGCCAGGTGACCGTGCCCGCCCGCCAGTCGGTGGCCGTGCGCTTCTCGCCGGAGACCGACGGCGCGCTTGCGGTGAACAACCCGAAGCTGTGGTGGCCCAACGGCTACGGCGCCCCGGCGCTGCACATGCTGCACCTGACCACCGCTGTCGACGGCCAGCCGTCCGACAGCAAGGACGTGCGCTTCGGCATGCGTCAGGTGACTTATGAAATGTCGCTGGTGGACGGCGAGGGCAAGCTCGACCGCGTTGCCATCGATTTCGAGAAGGCCCGCAAGCTCGGCCAGCATATCGTCGACGAGCGCCACGATGCGATCCGGCAGGTGCCGGGCGGCTGGGCTTACTCCTTCGCGGCCGGAGCGGAAAAGTCGCCCGCCGTCACCCCGATCGCCGGGGATGAGGGGCTTTCGCCCTTCCTCGTGCTGCGCGTCAACGGTGTGCGCATCGCTGCGCGCGGCGGTTCGGTGGGCATGGACGACTTCATGAAGCGCGTCGATCGCGCGCATCTGGAGCCCTACTTCAAGCTGCACCAGGACGCCCACGTCAACATTATCCGCAACTGGGTAGGCCAGAACACGCAAGGCTCCTTCTTCGATCTGGCTGACGAATATGGCCTGATGGTCATGAGCGATTTCTGGGAATCGACGCAGGACTACAACATCGAGGCGCAGGATCCTGTGCTGTTCATGGACAACGCGAAGGACGTGGTTGCGCGCTTCCGCAACCATCCCTCCATCGTCCTGTGGTTCGGCCGCAACGAAGGCGTGCCGCAGCCGATCCTCAACGAAGGCCTCGACGACATGCTCCGCAAGGAGGACGGCACGCGGCTCTACATGGCCTCTTCCAACCGCATCAACCTGCACGATTCCGGGCCCTACAACTGGCGTGAGCCGGAGAAGTACTTCACCGAATATTCGAAGGGCTTCGCGGTCGAGGTCGGCACCCCCTCGTTCCCGACGCTGGAATCGTGGGAGCGCGCGATCCCGGCCAGCGAGCGCTGGCCGATCAGCGACACCTGGGCCTATCACGACTGGCACCAGACCGGGAACGGCGCGGTGAAGAGCTTCACCGATGCCATGGACCGCGAATTCGGCAAGCCCACCAGCCTGCCCGATTTCGAACGCAAGGCGCAGATGCTGGAATACGAAAGCTACCGCGCGATCTTCGAAGGCATGAACGCGGGGCTCTGGACCACCAATTCCGGCCGCATGCTGTGGATGACGCAGCCGGCATGGCCGAGCTCGGCCTGGCAGGTGTTCTCGTCCGACTACGACACCCACGGCGCGTTCTACGGCATGAAGAAAGCGTCGGAGCCGGTGCACGTGCAGATGAACCTGCCCGATCACAAGGTGATCCTCGTCAACAACCGCATGGCCGCGCTGCCCGGCGTGACGGTGCGGGCGACGGTGCAGGCGCTGGACGGGCGCACGCTCGCCACGCGCGACGTGAAGGTGGACGCTGTGGCCGGCAAGGTTGCCGATGCCTTCACGCTGGACCTGGCGCCGCTGATGGCTTCGGGGCCGGTGCTGGTGCGTCTGGAAGCGCTGGATAGCGCGGGCGCGCGGATTTCGGACAACTTCTACTGGCAGGCCGCCAGCGACGAGGCACTGCAGGCGCTCAGCACGATGGCTCAGGTGCCGCTGACGGGCGCGGCCAAGGTTGGCACCGATGGCAGCGATACGAAGATCGTCGTCACCCTCACCAACCCCGGCAAGACCGCCGCGATCCAGACCAAGCTCACGCTGTTCGATGCCAAGGGCAAGCAAGTGCTTCCCAGCTACTTCTCGGACAACTATGTCTCTCTGCTGCCGGGGGAAACCCGCGAGGTGACGGTGACGGCGCCGAGCGCGCTTGCGGGTGGTTCACCCTCGGTCAAGCTGCGCGGCTGGAACGTCGCGGCCCAGACCATTGCCGTGGGGAACTGATCGTGAAGCCTATTCTTGCCTGCCTTGCCCTGACTAGCACTGCCCTGACTGCCACCGTTCTGCCCGCCTCGGCGATGGCGCAGGCCGCACCGACCGCTCCTGCCGCACCCAATGCCGGGGCGCAGGCGGCGGAGGACCGGCTCCACAACGACTGGGCCTGGACCGCGCGCTATCGCGACGCCAATGCGGTGGACGCCGCCAAGGCGCCGCGCCCGCGCGTGGTGTTGATGGGCGATTCGATCACCCAGGGCTGGTACGATCTCGACCGTGCCTTCTTCACGCCGGGGCGGATCGGGCGCGGCATCGGCGGGCAGACCACCTCGCAGATGCTGCTGCGCTTCCGGCAGGACGTGATCGACCTCAAGCCCGATGTCGTCCAGATCATGGCCGGCACCAACGACATTGCCAGCAATACCGGCCCGATCAGCGACGAGGCGATTGAGGGCAATTATCGCTCGATGGTGGAACTGGCGCAGGCGCACGGCATCCGCGTGATCCTGGCCTCTATCCCGCCCGCGGACCAGTTCCCCTGGCGTCCCGGGCTGGAGACGGGCATGCACATCGTCAAGCTCAACACCTGGCTGAAGAGCTATGCCGCCAGGACCGGCTCGGTCTACGCCGATTACTGGACGGCGATGAAGGGCTCCGGCCTCGGCGCGCGGGACGGGCTGACCTCGGACCACGTGCATCCCACGGCGGCGGGCTACGCGGTGATGGACAAGGTGGCGGAAGCGGCGATCAAGGCCGCGCTCGCCAAGCCCGCGCCGCGTCCTCTGGCGGCAGCCAGCGTGCCATGAGCCTGGCGCTCGCCGCGCTGGCGCTGGCCTCCGCTTCGGCCGCCGCGCCCGTCGTCCAGACCGAGGCGGGCGCCGTCGAAGGCGAGAGCGGCGCGGACGGGCGCGCAATGTTTCGCGGCATTCCCTTCGCCGCGCCGCCGCTGGGGGACTTGCGCTTCCGCGCGCCGCAACAGGTAAAGCATTGGCAGGGCACACGGCAGGCGGTGAAGTCCGCGCCCGCCTGCCTGCAGGTCGATTACGGCTGGAACAGCGAGGCGGCGGCGAACCAGTCGGAAGACTGCCTCTACCTCGACGTCGCGACGCCGACGCTCCATCCCGCCAAGCCCTTGCCGGTCATGGTGTGGATCCACGGCGGCGGCAACCGCGCAGGCGGCGGGCCCGGCCCGGCCGCCTCGCCGATCGTGGCGCGCGGGGTGGTGCTGGTCAGCGTGCAGTACCGGCTTTCCGCGCTGGGCTTTATGTCGCATCCGGCGCTGGGCGAGCAGTCCGGCAATTACGGGCTGATGGACCAGCAGGCGGGCCTGCGCTGGGTGCAGGCCAATATCGCCCGCTTCGGCGGCGATCCGGCCAATGTGACGATCTTCGGCGAATCCGCAGGAGCGCAGGACGTTGGCCTGCAGATGCTCTCGCCCGGCGCCAAGGGCCTGTTCCATAAGGCGATCGAGGAGAGCGGTACGGCCGGGTTCGGCCTGCCGCCGCGCTCGCTGGCAGAGAACGAGGCGCTGGGCGACATGATTGCCAAGGCCGCGGGCGCTCCTGCTCATGCCACCGCGGCGCAGCTGCGCGCTCTGCCTGCCAAGGCACTGATCGAGGCCGCCGAGCATGCCGATGTGCCGAACCTCGACGATGACAGCTTTATCTGGCTGCAGGCGGTGGTCGACGGCAAGGTGCTCACCGAGACCCCCGAGGCTTCGCTGGCGAAGGGTGTGGGCCGCGCCATTCCGCTGATTCTCGGCATCAACCGTCTCGAACTCGGCCTCTACGGCACGCCCGAACGGGCCATCGCGCAGGGTTTTGGCGATAACGCAGCCGCCGCCATGCACGCTTACGGTCTCACCCCCGGCAGCGCGCCCGCGGCCGATCTGCCGCTGCGGCTGGCGAACGACCTGACGTTCCGCTGCCCTTCGCTCCATGTCGCCGCCCGGCATGCGCGCAGCGGCGGGACGGCCTGGCACTACCAGTTCGACATCGACGGGCCGGACGGTAAGCCGGTGACGCATGGCTCGGAAATCCGCTTCGTGCTCGCCGGGGACGGCGCGGCTGCCGATGCCCTGGCCCCGCTCGCCGCCTACTGGGTGAACTTTGCCCGCACCGGCAATCCGAACGGGAAGGGCCTGCCGCAGTGGCCGCGTTTCGGCGCCGGGGCTGCAAGCCTTGAATTCACCGCCACGGGGCCGCGAGAGGTCGAGGGGCTGTCGGCGCAGACTTGCGCGCTGCGCTCGGCTCCCTGAATGGATGTCCGGGCCGGTGGCCCGGACATCGATCAGGCCTCGCCGACATCCCAGAGCAGCGCGGCGCCGCGCACGCCCGAACTGTCGCCCCAGCGTGCCTGCACAACGCTGCCGGTCCAGGCGCCCGAGAACGTGCGCAGGCGGATCGCTTCGGCAAGTCCCTCGTAGATCGGCGCGACGTTCGACATGCCGCCGCCCAGCACGATGGCATCGGGATCGAGCAGGTTGGCGACCACCGAGAGCCCGCGCGCCAGCCGGTCGCGGTAGCGCTCCAGCGCCACCATCGCCTCGGGATCGCCGTTGACGGCGGCCTCGACGATGGCGGGGGGATCAAGCTCGCGCCCGGTCGCGGCGGCAAAGGCGCGGCGGAAGCCGGTGCCCGAGACCCACGATTCGAAACAGCCGCTGAGCCCGCACCAGCACTTCGGCGCGGGCAGTTCGTCGGCGCCGGGATCGGGTAGCGGCATGTGGCCGAGTTCGCCGCCGAGGCCGTGGGCGCCGTCCACCAGCGTACGGCCGATCACCACGCCGCCGCCGCATCCGGTGCCGACGATCAGGCCAAACACCGAATGGTGGCCCGCCGCCGCCCCGTCGATCGCTTCGGAAAGCGCAAAGCAGTTGGCATCGTTGGCAAGCCGCACTTCGCGTGCCAGCGCCGTCTCGAGATCGCGCAGGAACGGGCGGCCATTGAGATAGACCGAGTTGGCGTTGCGCATCAGTCCGGTGGCCCGCACCAGCGAGCCGGGGGTGCCGATGCCGATCCGGGCGCTGCGGCCCAGCCGGGTTTCGACCGCACCGACGAGTTCGCGCAAGGTCGCGAGCGCGGTATCGTAGTCGCGCGGGGTGTCGGTGCGCTGGCGGTGCAGCACATCGCCCCCTTCGTCGAGCACGGCCGCCTCGATCTTGGTGCCGCCGAAATCGATGCCGATGCGCAGCGTCACAGTGCCGCCCAGCGGTTCAGCGCAGAGCGCTTCAGAGGTTGCGCCAAGCGCTTCATAGGTCTCTCCCGTCGCGGTCGCGCGGCCTTGTGCCCGGCGCGTTCCGCCCGAATTTCACGATCGACCTATCATGGCAGCAAGATTGATTAAGACAAATTCTTTTTTTTAGACAGCGGGAGCGCGGCCCGCCTGCATCAGGATCGCGTCCGAAGGTAGCAGTTGATCGAGGAAGGGCAGGATTGCGGCGCCGATCGCGGGGGCATCGCTGGCCATTTGCGCGGGCTGGACGGGAACCCGCACCGGCATCGGCACTTGCGCCAGCGCGGCCTCGATCCGGGCGGAAAGCCGCTCGATCAGCGGCACCGGCAGGCGCCCGCCGATGAGGATGGCATCGGGATCGAGCAGGCAGGTGACCGCCACCAGCGGGGCGGTCAGGGCGCGGGTGGCATCGGCGATCCACTGGTCGACAGTGGTCGCCATGACCGGGTCGAGCGCCAGCAGGTCGTCGAGCCTTTCCAGGCTGCGTCCGGCCTGCTCCAGCCGCTCCTCGATGGCGGACAGCGATACCGTGTCCTGTACCAGGGCCCCCGGGAAGGGGCCTGCCGGGTCGGGCAAGAGGCCGATTTCGCCGCTGCGCAGCCTTGCGCCGCGGTAGTAGCTGCCGTCGATCACCGGGCCGCCGCCAAGCCCGGCGGTGATCAGTACGTAGAAGAAGCTGGCGCGGTCCTGCCCGCCAACGCCTTGCGCCTCGCCGAGCGCGGCCGCTGCCGCGTCGTTGTCGACATGGACCGGCCAGGGCAGCACGTCCTTGAGCAGCTGCGCGAAATCGACCGCGCTCCAGCGCTCGTAACCGGCGGGCTTGTGCGGCAGGGCGATGCCGCCGAGATCGTCGGGCCGGGCAACGCCGACGCCGAGCACGCGGCCGGGGTCGACCCCGCCGGCGGCCAGCAATCCGCCGAGTTCCTCGGCAATGATGGCGACCACGTCCTCGGGCAGCGCAAAGCGCACCTCACGGGTGACGCGGCTGCGCACGTCACCGGCCAGATCGAGGGTGACGAGGGTGATGTGGTCGCGGTCGACATTGAGGCCGATCGCGAAGGCGCCTTCGGGATGGATCGCCAGCCGCAGCGCGGGCTGGCCGCGGCCGCCGTGCTTGCGGCCCAATTGCGCGACGAGGCCCATGTCCTCGAGCCGGGTGGTGATGTTGGCGATGGTCGGCGGGGTCAGCCCGGTCTGCTGGGCCAGCGCGATGCGGGTGGTCTCGCCGGAGAGGCGGATCGCCTGAAGCACGATCCGCTGGTTGTAATCGCTCGCCCGCGCCAGATTCGTTCCCGACAGCGAGACCGCCAGCCGCATGCCGGCCGGCAGTTTGCCTGCGGCGGGATTTCCGTTTTGTGGCAACGATGTCACGGTCGCGGCGTCGGCCATCTCATCCGGGAGGGAGCCCTCGCCGCGCGGTTTTCCGCCGGGCTCGGGCATCTTGCGGGTGCGATCCTCTCTTTTCATGGCTCCTGACTACATCCACTCCGCTGCGCAAACTAACAAAAAAGAAAAAATTTAAGTTGACGGACATGGGGCTTTGGGCGGATGTCTAGGGCAACACGAGGCAGCAGAACCCTCGTGGCGGGAGAGAGCAGTCGCACGGCAAGAAGCCGGTACCCCTCTCCGCATGCACAAATGAGGCGCCACGCGACACGCGGGCGAGGAGAGGAGTTGAGGGAATGAAGCAGAAGAGCTTGATGAATCGTGCCGTCCTGCTGGCGGCGACGTCGCTCGCCACGTTCGGCATGGCCAGCGGCGCATCGGCGCAGGACGCTACGGCAACCCCTGCCGATAGCGTTGCCCCCGCCGGCGGCGACGAGATCGTCATCACCGGTATCCGCGGTTCGCAGGAACGCGCCGTCGCGATCAAGCGCGAGGCGACCTCGGTGGTCGATTCGATCTCGGCCGAAGACATCGGCAAGCTGCCCGACGTCACCATTTCCGACTCGCTCCAGCGCATCCCGGGCGTGCAGATCCTGCGCAGCGCGGGCGAAGGTTCGACCATCAACATTCGCGGCCTGCCGCAGGTGGTCACGCTGATGAACGGCGAAACCTACCTCGGCGCCCAGTCGATCACGTCGGTCCAGCCCAATTTCAACGACATTCCCTCGCAGCTCTTCGCCGGCGCGGACGTCATCAAGTCGACCACCGGCAGCCTGCTCAATTCGGGCATCACCGGCACCGTCAATCTGCGCACCCGCCGCCCGTTCGACCTCAAGGAAGGCCTGACCCTCGCGGCGGCCGCCGAAGGCGCCTATGGCGACAAGACCAAGCACAAGTTCGACCCGAACTTCAACGGCTTGATCTCGTGGCATAACGACCGGTTCGGCTTCATGGTCTCGGCCGCCTATTCGGACGTGCGCCTGTCGAACTCGCACAACGGCATCCAGGAAGGCTACGGCGCCGCGCTGCATAACGAAGGCACCGCCGACGCCACTTCGAACGGGGGCTTCTCGCCCTCGTTCCGTCCGCGCGGCACCGCCGTTGCCGGCGGCGTCGACGTCAACGGTGACGGCGATTCAAACGATGCCTTCATCGTGCCCCAGGGCTTCACCGGCTGGAACAAGATCAACCAGCGCCAGCGTCTGGGCATCAACGGCTCGGCGCAGTGGCTGATCAACGACGCGCTGACCCTGACCGGCGACGCCTTCTTCACCAAGCAGACCGAGCATGACCGCACCGCCGGTTTCCAGATGCAGGACGTCAACTGGCAGGCGGCGGAATTCGTGCCCGGCGCCTCGCGCGATACCGGCGCGACCTATGTCGGCGGCGATGGACGCACCTACAACATCAACACCACGCAGGTGTACAACTACGATCTGGGCAACTTCGATTCCTACGCCCAGACCGACCGCTATCGCTCGCAGTCGCAGAACTACAACCTTGAGCTGAAGTTCGACAACGGCGGCCCGTTCAAGGCGACCTTGCGCGGCGTCTACGGCAAGGCCCACCAGTACTACGACCAGAGCTACCTGCAGTTCAGCCTCTCGGACGGCCAGCAGTGGCAGCCCGGCGGCGTCGGCCACTACCCGACCGGCGACCGCGTGTTCAACGCGAACGGCTACACGGTCAACACGATCGCGGGCCTGAACTCGCTGCCCGCCGTCGTGGACTTCACTGGCAACAAGCCGGTCTTCACGCTGCCCTCGCAGTTGCTGGACAGCCTGGGCGACATGAGCAACTATGCGCTCAAGACGATGTCGTCGGAAGGCAACTACCGCAAGAACGGCGACATGAAGGTCCTGCGCGCGGATGGCTCCTATGAAGCCAGCCCCGACCTCACGATCAGCTTCGGTGGCCGCTATTCGGAACGCTCGGTCAGCGATTACGAGTTCGACCGCGCGGCTCCGCTCTATGCCGGGCAGGCCAGCGACCCGAACGGCTGCCTCGTGAAGTGGAAGGCCTTCGACGTGCCGATGAGCAACAGCTCGTGCAGCGCGGGCGATGCCTCTGGCTACTACACGGCAGGGCTCACCCGCCTTGCCACCGATCCGACGCTGGCCAGCATGGTCAAGCTGTTCAACCCCGGCGTTGCCGGTGTGCCGAACATGTACGTGCTCGACCCCAAGGCGATGGACAACGCGCTGGCATTCCAGAACAGCTTCTACCCGGGCAACGTCGAGGTCATGAACCCCGGCTCGTCCTACAAGGTGGGCGTCAAGCAGATCTCGGGCTATGTCCAGACCGACTTCCACGGCGACCTCTTCGGCCTGCCGTTCTCGGGTAATGCGGGCGTCAAGGTGATCAACACCAAGCTCGACATCACCCAGTACGTGACCGGCGATCCGCAGCCTTACGGCATGGCCAACACGCTGGCCGGATCGGTCAATACCAAGCGCAGCTTCACCGACATCCTGCCTGCCTTCAACGTCGCCTTCGACCTTGCGCAGAACCTCAAGCTGCGCGTGGCGATGTCGCGCACGATGACGCTGCTCGATCTCAACCAGTGGGGCGGCGGCCTGACCCCGAACTATGCGATCGACACCAGCATTCCGGGCACCCCGGTGTTCCGCGTGACCGGCGGCAGCCAGAGCGGCAACCCGCAGCTCGATCCCTGGCGCGCCACCAATGTCGAGGGTTCGCTGGAATATTACCTCGGCCGCGGCAGCCTGCTGAGCGTCGGCGCCTTCCACATCAGCGTCGACAGCTTCATCCAGAGCGGTAACGTCATCCGCACCGACCTGCCGGACAACGACGGTGTCGTGCGCGGCCGCACGGTGTCGATCAGCACGCCGGTTCAGGGTACGGGCGGCACGCTGCAGGGCGTGGAAGCGGGGGCCAAGCTCTCGTTCCTCGATCTCAGGTTCATGCCGGACTTCCTGCGCAACTTCGGTATCGACAGCAACTTCACCTACTCGCCGTCCGATACCGGCAAGAAGGACCTGTCGGGCAGCACGATTCCGTTCCAGGACAACTCGAAGATCCAGACCAACCTGGCGCTGTTCTACCAGGACTCGCACTTCCAGGCCCGCGTCGCGTGGAACTACCGTTCGGAGCGTGCCGTGCAGTCCGACTTCGGCGGCATTTCCGGCCTCGAACTCTACCAGGCGCCGACCAACTACATCGACGCTTCGGTCAGCTACGACATCACGCCGAACGTGACGATCTACGGCCAGGGTTCGAACCTTACCGGCGAGTACGAGAAGTACTACCTCACCTGGAAGGACCAGAAGGCCTACAACAACGTGTTCGAACGCCGCTTCACCGTGGGTGCGCGCGTCAAGTTCTAACCGGACCCTCCCCCTTTCCCCCCGCCCACTCCTCCTCCGGGCGGGGGGATCCCTTTTTTCGAAGGTTTGCGCTAACAGGTCTTCGGGGAGAGCAAGAATGGCGCCAGATACAGTCAGTCAGCCGATCCGTTCCATCCTGATCGTCGGCGGCGGCACGGCGGGCTGGATGGCGGCCAACCTCCTGGCCACGCGCCTGCGCCGCCTTCCAATCGAAATCACCCTGGTCGAAAGCCCCGACATCGGCACCGTCGGTGTGGGCGAGGCGACCGTTCCCGCGATCCGTGACTACTTCAAGGCCATCGGCGTGACCGAGGCCGAAGTCATGCAGGCATCGCAGGGCACCGTGAAGCTGGGCATCGAATTCCGCGACTGGCGGGCGCCGGGCACCAGCTTTTTCCATCCCTTCGGCCGCTACGGTGTCGACGCCTTCTCGGTGCCGTTCCACCAGTACTGGCTGAAACGCCGCATGGCGGGCGACGAGACGCCGCTGGCCGAATATTGCCTGCCGACGCAGGCGGCGATGCGTAATCTCATGCTGCTGCCGCCCGAGCAGCCGGTTAACGACCTTGGCGTGTTCGACTGGGCGATCCATTTCGACGCGGGCCTGTTTGCCCGTTTCCTCGCCGAGCGCGCGCGTGACACGCTGGGCGTGCGCCACGTGCAGGGCACGATCTCTGCCGCCAGCCGCGACGGCGAGAGCGGGCGCATCGCCTCGGTTGCGCTGAGTGACGGGCGCAGCCTCGAGGCCGACCTGTTTGTCGATTGTTCGGGCTTCCGCAGTCTCTTGCTGGGCCAGACGCTGGAGGTCCCTTACGAGGACTGGACGCACCTCCTGCCGTGCGACCGGGCGGTGGCGATGCCCTGCGCCCACGGCGACGAACTCACCCCCTATACCCGCAGCACCGCGCGCGAGGCGGGTTGGCAGTGGCGCATTCCGCTGCAGCACCGGGTCGGCAACGGCTACGTCTATTCGAGCCGCCACATCTCCGACGACGAGGCGACCGCGACGCTGATCGCCAGCCTTGAGGGCGAGGCGCTGGCCGAGCCCAATATGCTGCGTTTCCGCACCGGCCACCGGACGAAAGTGTGGGAGAAGAACTGCGTCGCCCTCGGGCTGGCGGCGGGCTTCCTCGAACCGCTGGAATCGACATCGATAGTCCTCATCCAGAGCGGCATCGAGCGCCTGCTCGCGCATTTCCCGGACCGCGATTTCGATCCTTCGCTGGCGGACGAATTCAACCGCATCACCGCGCTCGAATATGCGCGCATCCGCGACTTTCTTTTGCTGCACTACTGGGGCGGACAGCGGGACGAGACGATGTGGCGTGAGTGCCGTTCGCTCGATCTGCCGGAAACGCTGGCCCAGCGTATCCGCGCCTACAAGGGGGCGGGCAAGCTGCCGCGCTTCGAGTGGGATTCGTTCCAGCCGCCGAGCTGGCTGTCGATGTTTGCCGGCTTCGGGATCACGCCCGCGCGCTACGACCCGCTGGCCGACCAGTTCACCGCCGAGGAACTGGGCGGCACATTTGCGCAGATGCGCGCCGCCATTGCCCGCGCGGTCTCGCTTGCGGGCAGCCACGAACAATTCATTGCCGAGACCTGTGCAGCGCCCGCTGCGCAGCATTCGGCGCACCAGCCCGCCTAGGAACACCGATGCGACGGACGCTTTCCCTTCTCGCCCTTTCTTGCGCCGCCGTGCCGCTGGCCTCGGCTCTGGCCGATGCCCCGCTGCCGGAAGCCGCCACCGCGCACCCCGACCTCTGGCCCAGGGCGCATAGCGTCGGCCTCGTTGATCCCGAGACCGAGGCGAAGATCACGAAGCTGATGGCGCAGATGTCGGTGCGCGAGAAAGTCGGGCAGATGATCCAGCCCTCGATCGCCGCGATGAAGCCTGAGGAACTGCGCGAATATCCGGTCGGCTCGATCCTTGGCGGCGGCAACGATCCGCCGCTTTCAGGCAACGACCGGGGGCCGGCCAGCGACTGGATCGCTACCGCCGAAGCCTTCCGTCAGGTCTCGATCGAGAAGCGCCCCGGCCATGTGCCGATCCCGGTGATCTTCGGCATGGACTCGGTTCACGGCAACTCGAACGTCTTCGGCGCCACGATCTTCCCGCACAACATCGGTCTTGGCGCGATGCGCGATCCGGCGCTGATGGAGAAGATCGGTGAGGTGACGGCCGCCGAAAGCGCCGCCTCCGGCTTCGACTGGGCCTTCGGTCCCACCGTCACCGTGCCGCAGGACGACCGCTGGGGCCGCGCCTATGAAGGCTATTCGGAGCGCCCCGAGATCACCCGCGAATACTCCGCCGCGATGGTGCGCGGGCTTCAGGGGGTCCCCGGCAAGAGCCGCATCCAGAACGGCAATGTCGCCGCCTCGATCAAGCACTTCCTCGCCGATGGCGGCACCCATGGCGGTATCGACCAGGGCGACGCGCAAGTGCCCGAAAAGGACCTGATCGAACTGCACGTGCCCGGTTACGTCAGCGGTATCGATGCCGGGGCGATGACGGTCATGGCCAGCTTCTCCTCGTGGAACGGGGTCAAGAACCACGGCAACAAGACGTTGCTCACCGATGTGCTCAAGGGCCGTCTCGGTTTCGAGGGCTTCACCGTGGGCGACTGGAACGCGCATGGCCAGATCCCCGGCTGCACCAACGGCAACTGCCCGCAGACCTTCAATGCCGGGCTCGACATGGCGATGGTGCCGAACGACTGGAAGGACCTGTTCAACAACACGCTGAAGCAGGTGCAGGACGGCACGATCCCGATGGCGCGGGTGGACGATGCGGTGCGCCGCATCCTGCGCGTGAAGTTCAAGCTGGGCCTGTTCGATCCGGCCCGTCCCTATGAGCACCGCAGCGAACTCGGCACGCCGGAACACCGCGCGGTGGCGCGTCAGGCGGCAGCGGAATCGCTGGTGCTGCTCAAGAACAACGGCGGCCTGCTGCCGATCAGGCCGGGCCAGAAGGTGCTCGTCACCGGCACCCATGCCGACGATATCGGCATGCAGACCGGCGGCTGGACGATGTCGTGGCAGGGCACCGGCAACACCAATGCCGATTTCCCCGGCGCCACCTCGATCTGGGGCGGCCTCAAGACCGCGATCGAGGCGGCGGGCGGTACCGCCACGCTGAGTGCCGACGGCAAGGTGGCGGGGCCGAAGCCCGACGTTGCCGTCGTCGTCTTCGGGGAGACGCCTTATGCCGAAATGGTCGGCGACATTTCCACGCTGGAATTCCAGCCGGGCGACAAGCAGGCGCTGGCACAGTTGAAGGCGCTGAAGGCGCAGGGCATCCCGGTCGTCTCGGTGTTCATTTCGGGCCGCGCGCTCTGGGTGAACCCGGAGATCAACCAGTCCGATGCTTTCGTCGCCGCCTTCCTGCCGGGCTCCGAGGGCGAGGGCCTTGCCGACGTGCTGGTCGCCAGGAAGGACGGCACGCCGAACCAGGACTTCCGCGGCAAGCTCAGCTATTCCTGGCCGAAGAACGCGGGCCAGTTCCTCAACAATGTCGGCCAGCCGGGCTACGATCCGCAGTTCGCCTATGGCTACGGCCTGAGCTACAAGGACAAGACTTCGGTTCCGCCGCTGAGCGAAGTGGCCGGGCTCGATGCCTCGCTTTCCAACGTCTCGGTCTACTACCTGCCGGGCAAGGTGCTGGTGCCGTGGAAGCTTGCGACCGGCGGCACGGTTGCGGTCAGGAACGTCGATGGTGGCGGCACACAGGAAGGCGCACGCCAGCTCACCTTCACCGGCCCTGGCGAAGTGCGCATCGAAGGGCCGACGGTCGATCTCAGCCGCCAGAGCAATGCGATGCTGTCCTTGCGCATCGACTACCGTATTGATTCCAAGGCGGCGACGGCGCCCAAGCTGGGCATGGGCGAAACGGTCCTCGACGGCGCACAGGTCTTCACCGCCGCGCCGGGCCAGTGGGCCAGCGTCAAGGTCTCGCTCTCCTGCTTCGCCAAGCATGGTGCGGACATGACGAAGATTTCGCGTCCGTTCGTGCTTCAAGGTGATGCAGGCCAGACGATCGCCATCTCCACTGTCAAGCTCGACGCCGATCCCACCGGCGCGATCTGTCCTGACTAAGTTCTGAAGAGAGAATGCCCACCATGTCGCGACTTGCGAAATTCGCCGCGCTCGCCCTGAGCCTTGCCCCTCTGGCCCTCACCAATCCGGCGCTCGCCGAGGAAGTGGACCAGAACCGCCTGCCGCCCTCGCAGGACCCGGCCCGCGTGGCAAACGGTCTTGCCCAGACGCCGCCGATGGGCTGGAACAGCTGGAACAAGTTCGCCTGCAACATCTCGGAAAAGACCATCCGGGACACCGCCGACGCGCTGGTCGCCACCGGCATGAAGGATGCGGGCTACACCTACCTCGTGATCGACGACTGCTGGCACGGCGAGCGTGATGCCAAGGGCTTCATCACCGCCAATGCCAAGGCTTTCCCTTCGGGCATCAAGGCACTGGCGGATTACGTCCACTCGAAGGGCCTCAAGTTCGGCATCTATTCGGACGCCGGCGCCAAGACGTGCGGCGGCCGTCCCGGTAGCCAGGGGCACGAGTACCAGGATGCGATCACGTATGCCTCGTGGGGCGTCGATTACCTCAAGTACGACTGGTGCAGCACCGGCAGCCGCAATGCGGAAGAAGCCTATGCGCTGATGTCCGACGCGCTGCGCTCCACGGGGCGCGACGTGCTGCTCTCGCTTTGTGAATGGGGCACCAACAAGCCCTGGCTCTGGGCCTCGAAGATCGGCAACATCTGGCGCACCACCGCGGACATCACCGACAAGTGGTCGGGCAAGCACGGTTATGCGCTGGGCATGCTCGATATCGTCGATCTCAACGAGCCGCTCTGGCCTTATTCCGCGCCGGGCCACTGGAACGACCCGGACATGCTGGAAGTCGGCAACGGCGGCATGACCACCACCGAATACCGCAGCCACTTCTCGCTCTGGGCGATGATGGCCTCGCCGCTGATCGCCGGTAACGACGTGGCGAACATGAGCGCCGATACCAGGGCGATCCTGCTCAACAAGGACGTGATCGCGGTAGACCAGGACAAGCTGGGCCGTCAGGGGCGCCGCGTGGCCAAGGACGGAAGCGGTGAAGTCTGGGTCCGCACCCTTGCGGACGGCAAGCGTGCCGCTCTGTTGTTCAACCGGGGCGAGACGCCGGTGAGGCTGACGGTGAACTGGGCGCAGTTGGACTATCCGGCGAGCCAGTCGCTCAAGCTGCGCGACCTGTGGGCGCACCGCGATCTCGGCGCGATGAAAGGCAGCTACGCGGCGACGGTTGAGCCGCACGGCGTTGTCATGGTGACGCTGACGCCTTGATCAGCGCCTTCATTTGCGCCCCGATGCGGCGCGAGGGGGCAGGAAGAGGGAACCTCTTTCAAGCCTCTCGCGCGTGCAGCCGGGGTGCGAATGAGGGCTACGCCGAAGGGGGCGGAGGTAAAAGCGGTCCCTTCGGCGTCGGCTCGGCTGGAAGTCTCGACATACTCCTGTGCCTCGCCTCCTTGAATTGACGGGTTTTATCTACGGTCGTGGCAATGTGGAATGTGTCCACGCCGCCTAGCGTGCGCGCTGGGCCAGCGCTGCGTCCAGGCTGGCGATCTGGTTTCGGGCGGCGGCAATAGCGGTGCTGTTGTCGAGCAGGGCGGTCCTGAGGCAGCGGACGCTCATTTCCCCGCTTTCCAGCAAATGAAGGCGGTGCATGGCCCTTTGCCGGCTTTCCGTAAGATCCTGAATGGTTTGCGGCATATCCAATCTCCATGATTCGGAACGATAGGCCGGCGCATTTGCGTTAGGGGGGCTCATCCGCCGGCCTATCGAAACGGCGAATGCTTGCGCGCTCGTCGTTATTTCGAGATGGCAGGTTCACTTGTTAGTTAACCTGCTTTTGCGCGACCGCGAGTAATCGATTGACTGTTATTCTTAATTTAATTTGAAAATAACTCTCGCATTCGTCTTTGTCCAGAATTTTTGCATTGCGGCGAATCGATTTCGCCTGCTATTCCTGGATTAGACGGGATTTTATAAGCGTTTAGGGTGCAATGCAGCAATAAGCGGCCGGAACAGGTAACCACCTGATAGGTGAATACTATGGACCTTTTACCTCAAACACTTAGGTGCAAATTCAATCGTCATGTGCCCGATCGTCGCAAGGCGGTCTGGGATGGTTCGCATTTCCAGGGGACATGCGAATGCTGTGGCCTGCGTATTCGCAGGGAAGGTCCCGCCAAATGGCGGCGGGATTGGATTGGGTAAATCCTTTCGACATTACTTTCCGCTTATCGCGAAATATCGCAAAATATGACACTATTATGATCTTTGGATGGGGTTTCGAAATAATCGCCGGTCTATCCGATCGCACATGTTTCCGTGCGTGATCCCTGTCACGCATGGCCGGGCCGCCGCCGATGGACGGCCGGATGGAGGAGTGGCTGGCGGCGCGAAATTCGCTTTTCGCGAATTTCCAAACGGTCGTTTACCGGATCATCTGGAACTGGTCCCGGTGGCCGAAGCTCCGGTGCGATATCCGGGCTGCGCCGACTCGCCAAACGCGGCGAGGATCCGCGCATGGCGGCTGGCCAGGCTGTCGCGGTATTCCGGGTGGGTGACGATGTAGGCGCTATTGTCCTCCACCGCTCGCACGACAGCGCGGCCAAGCCAGAGCGGATCCATCATGTTGGCCTGGATCGCGGCATATCGCTCCGGGTCCTGCAGGGCGGCATCGCCTTGCGACATGCGGCTGCGGGTAAGGCCGGGGAACAGCGTGGAGACACCCACGCCCGCCGGGGCGAGTTCCTCGCGCAGGGCGTCGGACAGGCCAAGAACCGCGAACTTGCTGGCCGAATAGGCGGCAAAGCTGGCGAACGGGCTCAGTCCGTTCATCGATGAGGTGTTGACGATGTGGCCCGATTGCCGTGCGATCATTTGCGGCGCGAAGGTGCGGATGCCGTTGTAGACGCCGGTGACGTTGATCGCCATGACGCGCTCGAAGGCATCGGGGGTGATCTCCAGCAGGGGCTTGAAGCCGGTGGAGATGCCGGCGTTGTTGCACAGCACGTCGATGGCGCCGAAGCGCGTCTCGGCGGCGCGGCGCGCATTCTCCCAGCTTTCCGGCGAGCGCACGTCGAGTTCGAGCAGCAGCGTTTCGGTCTCGTACGGCAGCCTGGCGGCTTCCTCCTGCGCGAAGGCGAGGTTGATGTCGGCCAGCACGATGCGGGCGCCGCGCTCGGCAAAGGCCGATGCCATGCCGCCGCCGATGCCGCCGCCGATGCCGCCGCCGCCACCGGTGATGAGGACGGTCTTTCCGATCAGTTCGAACATTGCGGTGCTTCCTGGTCGGCGGCCGAGCGGTCGATCCGCATGCGCTCGCGCCAAGGGGCACTGGCGGCTTCGTCCGGCCCTTGGATCTCGACGGCAAGCGCAACGTGGGCGAGCATGAGCATGAGGTCCATCAACCGTTGCTCGGCCGGAGTGAAGGTGCCCAGCGAACGCGTGTCGAGGTAATCCAGCGCGGCGTCCAGCAGGGGCGCGGCCGCCGCGAAGAAGGCCTCGCGCTCCTCGGCGCTCGAGGCGCTGCGCCGGGCGGCGCGGGCGGCGGTTCCGGCAATGGCCCAGTGGTCCGCGAAAGGTTCGAGCGACGCGAAGCCTGCGGGGAGCGATCTCGCGGCGGTCACAGGACGGCGCCTGTTTGCTGCGCGTGGGCCTGCACCCGCGCGTCGACTTCGTTGAACAGGTGGCGGCACAGCGCTTCCATGCCCTGGAAGTGGATGTGGCGGATGGCGCCGCTGGAAAGGCCGCTCTGGCCGCGCTCGATCATGGCGATGTCCTCGCAGTGGATGTCGCGGATCTGGGCGAGCGAATACTCGCGTGCGAACCGGTGGCTGGCGTTGCGGTCCTCGCCCACCCAGTAGACCCGTACTACCCCGCGCGACCGGTCTGCCGAGATCGGGTAGACGGTATGCGAGAAGGGCTGGGTGGGGGTGCCGATCAGGAAGAGGTTGGGGAAGAAGGCCAGATAGTCGCGGTCATGGGGCCGGCCCAGCAGGCCCTGCTCGGCGAGTGCGGGAATGCCGCGCAGGGCGGCGGCGCGCTGGAAGGGCAGCAAGGCAGGCTCGGGGTTCGACCAGATGCGCTGGGTGCGGTGCGGCCCCTCGAAGTCCATCTGCGCGGGGTAGCCGAACGGATTGTCGCCGCCGATCCCCGCTCCTCCCGAACGCGGGTGGATGAAGCGCAAGTGGTAGTTTTCCTGGAAGTTGTCGTACGTCAGCTTCCAGTTGGCGGCGATCTCGTAGGAGTACTGGCTGAAGGTCGTTGCCCGCGCTACCGGCATTTGTTCAAGCCGCTCGGCATAGCTGCCCAGCCATTCGCGCAAGGGCGCCGCATCGGGATCGAAGTTGACGAACAGCAGCCCGCCGCATTCCTGCAAGCGCACTTGCGGCAGCGCGCAGTCCTGCTTGTCGAGATGGAACGCCTCGAAATCGGGCGCGGAGATCAGCGCGCCGTCGGTGCCGAACGTCCACCGGTGATAGGGGCAACTGAACCGGCTGCGGCATCCCGAAGCCTCTTCGACCAGCCGTGTCCCCCGGTGGGTGCAGACATTGTGGAAGGCCCGGATCCTGCCGTCACGGCCCCGCACGATCAGCAGCGAGGCGCGGGCGAATTCGAGATCGCAGCGCAGGAAGCTGCCGGGTTCGGGCAGTTCGCAGACGTGGCCGACGTGGATCCAACTGCGCAGGAACACGGCCTCGCGTTCACATTCGAAATAGGCGGGATCGTAGTAGGCCCTGGCCGGCACGGGGGCGCTGCCCAGCCAGGCGAGATCCGCGTCGGCAATGCGCTGGAAGCGGGAGGCAGTTTCGGTCACGGCACGAATCCTCTCTCGGTGATCGCCCGGGTCTATGCCTGGCCCTGTAAAATTCAAACAGGTGTGTTGTAAGTTTGATCGCTGCGAAACAGCCCGTCGCGGTGCAGTATGTGCTGCCGTTCGGCGCGGAACCGGGCGATTACCTCGTCTGCGCCGAACTTCGGGCACAGGCTGGAGCATAACCCGCGCAGGCCAATGATCGCCCCGGCGAGCAGGAAGGTGCAGTAGACCTTCCTGCTCGCCGCCTACCAGCGCAACAGGCGGGCGCCGAGCAGCGCGCCAAGGCCGGTGGCGAGCGCGATACCCAGCGAATACCAGGTCAGCACGAAGACCGCCGAGGTTTCCGGGCAATGCAGGCAATAGAGGCAGGCGGCCCAGGCCCCGGCGGCAAGACCGGCGGTTGCCCCTGCCAGCGCGAGGCGGGTGGGGGCGAGGCGCTTCAGGGCCCAGAGCAGCCCGGTCAGGATCGGCAGCGATAGCAACAGCACCACGCCTGCGCAGGCTTTCCAGCTATGGCCGAGCCACATGTCGAGCCACTGCGCGCGGGGCGTGTGCAGCAGTTCCACCGTGGCCATGACCGAGAGCAGCGCAAGGGGCAGGAGCAGCAGCCAGAGCTTGCGCTGCGGCCCGCAATCGGGCCGTGCCAGGCGCAGGGTGGCGACCAGCCCGAGCGCGCCGAGCGTGGCGGCATAGGCTGCCTTCATCCAGAAACCGCCGCCGTGCATCGCCGCCATCAGGTCGTGCCGGATGCCGAGCCCGAGCCCGAGCGCCGCCCCGGTCGCCAGCAGGCCGAGGCCGAGCCCGGTCAGGATGCGCCGCGCGGCGGCATGGCGCGGCACCGCGCACAAGTCCGCGCTCAGCGAGGCGACAAGGCATTCGCAGGTGGTCTTTTCGGTGCTGGCGGGGCCGTTCATCGGATCGCCTCCCGCACCCGCGCGGCCAGCGCCTTGAGGCCGCGATGGGTGGAGACTTTGACGTCGGATTCGCCCATGCCCTCGCGCTCGGCCGCCTCGGCGGTGGAGAGGCCGTCGATCCGTGTCGCGCGGATGGCGCGGGCCTGCTTGTCGGGGATCGTCGCCAGCAGTGCCTCGGTGTCGAGGCCGGCGCCCACTTCGTCCTCGAAGCTGGCGATCGACAGGCTCTCCTCCAGCCCCTCGATCGGCACGGTGCGGCCCTGGCGGCGGAAATGGTCGATCATCTTGTAGCGGGCGATCGCGTAGAGCCAGCCGGTGAAACTGCGCGTTCGGTCGTAGGTCATGCGGCGGGTGTGCAAGGCGATCAGCGTTTCCTGCAAGAGATCCTCGATATCGTCGTCGCGCCCGGCCATGCGGCGGCGGAAGAAGGCGCGCAGACGCGGCACCAGCGCATCGAGCAGGCGGGCATAGGCCTTGCCGTCGCCATCGAGGGCGCGGATCATCCAGTCCCTGAGTTCGGTTTCGCCGGTGCGCATCAACATGTCCACGGGAGTTCGCGGCAGAACCCCGCGACGTTACACGGGGGCGGGCGATGCGCGAGGTTTTTTCTGATCACTGGGGGTTTTGCGGAGAAGCGTTCTCACGGCCCGTGAACCCTGTCTGCCTAGCTCTACCCCTGCGAACCGAGTGGCAGGGAGGCGGGCGTGAGCGGGCTGGAAGCACTGATGATCAAGGCCAAGGGCGCGGCCCGGCGCGGCGAGACGGAGGCGGCGCGGGCGCTTTACCGCGAGGCGCTTTACCGCTTCCCGCGCAATTCGCGCGCGCGCGTGGCGCTGGCGGCACTGGAGGCGGTCGACGCCGATCCGCCGCGCCAGCGCCTCGATGCGATGATCGCCGCCTACCGGACCGGGGCGATGGACGATGCGGCGCGCCACGGCGCCCGGCTTTCCGAGGAATTTCCGCGCAGTTTCACTGTCCACAACCTGCAGGGCGCGGCGCTGCTGTCGCTGGGGGTCTTGCCTGCGGCGGAAGCGGCCTTCCGCCGGGCCATCGCCGCGGACCCGGATGCGGCGGCCTGCTACAACAATCTGGCGATCACCCTGAGGCGACAGAACCGCACCCTGGAGGCCGAGAACACCTACAGAGAGGTGATCGCGCGCCACCCCCGCTATGCCGATGCGCGCTACAACCTCGGCAACCTTCTGGACCTTGCCGGACGCTCCCGCGAAGCCGAAGTGGAGTTTGCCGAAACCGTCCGCATCGATCCCGGCTATGTCGAGGCGCATTACAACCTCGGCAACTTGCGGGCGAAGCGGGGGGCGCGGGCGGCGGCGGTCGATTCCTACCGCAAGGCGGTGACCCTCAAGCCCGATCATTCGAACGCCTACAACAACATGGGCGGCGAACTGCTGCTGCTCGACCGGATCGACGAGGCGCTCGAGGCTTATGACCGTGCGATCGCCGCCGATCCCGCCAATAGCCAGGCCCTCGTCAACCGGGGCAAGGCACTGGTGCTGAAAGGTTCGCTGCCCGAGGCGATCGCCGCCTTCCGGCATGCCTATGAGATGGATCCGGCGGACCGTTCCGCCCTGCTTCAGGCGCTGTTCGAGGAAGCCCATGTCTGCGACTGGAGCCACCGCGACCAGTTCGCCCTCACTGACGGCCCCGCCGCCGCCGCCGTCCAGCCATTCGCGGCGCTGCCCTTCGTTGACGATCCGCAGCACCAGTACCGCCGCTCGCGCGCCTGTGCCGCGGTGAAGTTCGGCGCCGCCCCCGAAACCCTGCCCGATCCCGCCCCGTCAGCAGATGGCCGCATCCGCCTCGGCTACTTTTCCGCCGACTTCCACGACCACGCGACGATGTATCTGATGAGCGGCCTGTTCCGCGAACATGACCGCAGCCGCTTCGACATCCGCCTCTACAGCTACGGCCCCCGCGCCGAGAGCGATGCCTCGCGCATCGAACTGCGCCGCCATGCCGGCGCCTTCACCGAGATCGGCCATCTCACCGACCTGCAAGTGCGTGAGCTCGCCCGCGGCGACGGGCTGGACATTGCTGTCGACCTCAAGGGCTACACCCGCGGCACCCGCAGCGCGATGTTCGGCCTGCGCCTTGCCCCCGTGCAGGTCAGCCACATGGGCTACCCCGGCACCATCGGCCACCCCTGCATCGACTACTTCGTGGCCGACGCGGTGGCGCTGCCTCCCGGCGGCGAGGCCGGGTTCAGCGAGAAGATCGTGCGCCTCGCGGGTTGCTACCAGGCCAACGACGAGCGCCGCGCCATCATCCCGGACACCCGCTCCCGCACGGACTGGGGGCTGCCGGAGGACGGCTTCGTCTTCTGCTGCTTCAACCACACCTACAAGATCAGCCCGGCCGAGTTCGCCATCTGGATGCGGCTGCTGGAGCAGGTCCCCGGCAGCGTGCTCTGGCTGCTGCGCTCCAACGCATGGGCCGAGGCGAACTTGCGCCGCCACGCCGAGGCCCACGGCATCGACCCGGCGCGGCTGGTCTTCACCAAGGGTATTGCCCATGGCGAACACCTCGGTCGCCTCGCCCATGCCGACCTCTTCCTCGATACCTTCAACGTCAACGCCCATACCACCGCGTCCGACGCGCTCTGGGCGGGCCTGCCGGTCCTGACGCTGACCGGCCGCCAGTTCGCCGCGCGGGTGGCGACCAGCCTTGTCCACGCGGTCGGCCTGCCCGAAATGGCGGTAAGCGATGCCGCAGCCTACGAGCAGACCGCCCTTGCGCTGGCCCGCGATCCGCAGCGCCTTGCGGACTTGCGCACGCGGCTGGCGCAGAGCCGCACCGCTGCGCCGCTGTTCCGCACCATCGACTACACCCGCCGCCTCGAAGCCGCTTTCGCCGAGATGCATCGCCGCCGTCTGGACGGCCAGCTCTCCGATCACTTCGAGGTGGCATAGCCCGCTTGCCTTCCCGCTGCCCGGGATGCCACAAGCAGTCCATGCTAGCTCACACCCGCGCCCTGATCGCCGCCGCCACTTACGCTTTCGTCGCCCGCCGCAAGGTCGCCGGCGTGTTCGACCACTCGGCGGGACGCGACCTCAGGATCGCCGCCGAAAGCCGGGACAACCAGCTTCAGGGCTTCGACGGCGAGCGCGAGACGATGTTCGGCGGCACCCTGCCCGAACTCTTCGACGGCGGCGACAAGACCTACCTCTCGTTCGAAATCGAGGGAGGCAAGGCGCAAGGCTACGACCGCGGCTCCTCCACCGCCTTCACCGCACAAGTGGCGGGCCGCGTGGTGCAGGTCTACGACCACGGCCAGGGCGCCTGGTTCGCCTACGATGTGAAGGACATCGACCTCGGCTACGATGCTAACCGCGAAGTGGCCGCATGAAGTAGCACCATCCCGGCGCACGCCGGGAGCGCTGTGAGTCCGGCGGAAGGGTTCAGAAGAAAAAGGTTTCAGAAGAAAAGAGACAATTCCCGGGGGATGATCCCCCGGACCCTCGGAGCGTCGACCTTGCGCGCTGCCTAACCGTTCCACGCCCATGGCGGTGGCGGTGGCGGTGGCGGTGGCGGTAGGTAATGGCATTCGACCGACAGGGTGGGCCGGTTGCGGAGAATTTAGTCAGAGGACCGCCATCGCGCCCCTTGCAGGCACGCATCATCCGGTGGATTGCTACCCAAAGTTGGTATTAGGAGCTGTCCGAAGTGAGTTTGGGGATTTGTTATCGCGCAGCGGCTCTGGCTCTGATGACGATAAGCGTCGGAGGGTGCGCCAAAGGAAAGCACCCATTTCGTATGGTGCAGTTTTGCCTCTCAAGCCCTAGCGAAATTCCTGCATTCACTAGGCTCAGGACTCGTTGATCACAGCCAGAAGAGTACGGTGGCCGCGAGAGCAAGGGCGGAGAAGAAGACGGTTGGGCAGCGGTCGTAGCGGGTTGCCACGCGACGCCAGTCTTTCAGGCGACCAAACATGATCTCGATGCGGTTGCGCCGTTTGTACCGGCGCTTGTCGTATTTGACGGGAAAATAACGAGATTTTCGGCCAGGAATGCAAGGCTTGATGCCCTTTCGCTCGAGCGCGTCCCTGAACCACTCGGCGTCATAGCCCCGGTCAGCCAGCATCCACTGCGCCTTGGGCAGATCATCGAGCAGGGCTGCCGCGCCGGTGTAATCGCTCACCTGGCCGGCCGTGATGAAGAAGCTCAAGGGGCGGCCGTTGGCATCCGTGACGGCGTGAAGCTTGGTATTCATCCCGCCCTTGGTCCGTCCGATCAGACGGCCGAGATCCCCTTTTTTACCCCAAGGCTGGAAGCCGTGCGGTGAGCCTTCAGATAGGTTGCATCGATCATGACGGTCTGAGGCTCAGCCTTCTTGGCAGACAGGCCCTCCATCATTCGGGTGAACACTCCCATCGCGCCCCACCGTTTCCAGCGGTTATACAATGTCTTGTGCGGACCATATTCCCTGGGCGCATCTCGCCAGCGCAGGCCGTTGCGGTTGACGAAGATGATCCCGCTCAGCACCCGCCGGTCATCAACCCGGGGTTTGCCATGGCTCTTGGGGAAATAAGGCGACAGACGCGCCATCTGCTCCTCCGTCAGCCAATACAGGTCGCTCATGCTCAGTCTCCTCGCGGAGCCTGAATCACATCGCCCTCTGCCAATCAATGGGTCCTGAGCCTAGCTTCATGGATGAAATTGCACAGGAATATCGGATGGAATTCACAAACCGCAGCGGTCAAACTGGTAATGCGTTGCGGTCGATGGCATCTGACATCAAGACTGTGCCGGTGAACGAGCGCGCTGTGAATATTGGTGCAAATCGGGGGAGCGATTTCAGTTTTGGGGCTGGAAATCTCGGGCTCCCTGCCGACCAGATCGTAATGGGATTTAATGGTGATGATCCCGCAACTGCGCGGCCTTTCGCCGATGCCGTAGTAGCGCGCTTATCAAGCTGATGGCATGTACACGAAGTCCCTGAAGGACAAGGTGCGTCGCCACTATCTGATTGCAACTAATCGCACATAGATTTCGCCTTCGGTGCTTGCCTGATTCCAAAGTTGAACTTCGGCGTTCGGCATCGACAGAGCGACCGCTGAAGGGCGCAAAAGGGCGCCAATCGGCCTCAGTGTGCTGCCACCCAATCCCTGAGAGCGGCATCGATCCGTGACTGCCAGCCAGGGCCGCCGGATTTGAAATGCTCGATCACCTCAGGCGAAAGGCGCAGCGTGGTGCTGACCTTTTTCGGAGCTTTCTGCGGGCCGCGTGCGCGCATCGTCTTTGCTAGGTCCGGGAAGGCCTCAGCGAAAGGCTTTGCCCTGGCGAAGTCCTCAACCGTCCATTCGGGGTTATCGCTGACCACATCCATATCGGCTTTGGTGTATCCGGGGGCGGCGTGTTTCGGGTCGGTCATGGCAGGAGCCTCCGTTCCGTAATGCTGGCCGGGCGAGCAGAGATGATAGAGACGCCTTCGGTGCCCAGCACAGCGAAAATCACCGTGATCGTGCCGTTCATCTCACCGATGGCGGCAAAGCGTCCGTCCTTCGCGGGGATGACCAGGGCGGAGAGGAAGAACCCTTCGCCTACATCGGCGAAGTCGATCCCGTGCTTGACGAGGTTCGCTTGCCGTTTTGGTTCATCCCACACGATTGTCATGGTTTTTTGTAGTTACGATTTGATTTCCAGTCAATCGCTTTTTGTAACTACAATTTGTCTATGACGTCAGGATCGATCTTTCAGTTCCTCAGGCGATGCAGCCCTTGAAGATCTTGTCAGCGGTCCCATCGGCAAACATAATCGGCAAGAAACCGGACGGACCGCTGCTCGGCACGTCAAATCCGCCCACGAACGACCGACTAGGGCGCAATGACGCCGCTCCAACAGCCTGGCGGCGTCTTCCGAAGCCCCTAAGCCGCCTGCGCCAATGCCGGCTTGCTCAGCAGCGCCAGCAGCGAAATCCGGTTGAAGAACCACATCCGTTGTAGTTCCAGACTGCTGTACTTCCGCAAGGTATTGGCGAACGTGTAGGGCGTGTACCAGACGTTGTGATCGGGGTGGACGCCTTCGAGGAACGTCTCCGTCTCGGCGCGGTAGTCGAAGTGGCGGGCGCGGCATTGGAAGGCGTCGGGCACGGTGATGAGGAACAGGCCCGCATCCACCGCCTCGATCTGGGCGAGGAACCCGGCGACGTCGGGCACATGCTCCATCACTTCGGGCACCAGCACCACGTCGTAGCGACCGCTCGCCTGTGCCAGATCGGTGTAGAGTTCGCCTGTCACGTAAGGGCGCAGTTGCTCCAGCGCCTCGCCGTGGGGATCGACGCCGTCGAGATGGGCGCAGTGTTCCTCCAGCCGGACATGGAGCGAGGTGCGCGGATCGGTGATCGGCCAGTCCGCGCAGCCGACATGCAGCACCCGCTGCCCGGCGAGCAGGCTGGCGAACACGTCCATGCGCGGCAGGCCCGCCAGTTCGCTGCTGACCGGCACGCGCTGGAGAAAATAGGGCGCGTGGATCTGTTCGAGCGGGGAGGTGGTTTCGGCGGCTGGATCGGCCACCGGTTCGGCCGCAGGCTCAGGCGGCGGGGCTGCGGGAGGCGTGGTCACCGTGCTGACGTCCACCTTGTGAATCCGGTCGTAGGACTGGCTGGTCGAGCCCCAGAGCTGGTGCGCGTAGACCGGATCGCTGCCCTCGTACGTCACGCCGGTGAAGTGGCGCGGGATGAAGTAGTGGCTGGGGTAGATGCGCAAGGGGGTATAGGCGAACTTGCGGTAGCAGTCGGTCAGGCGCTGCGGGCCGACCGTCTTCCACGCCATCTCGCCCACCACCGAGGGGCTGGCGGCGATATCGTCGATGATCTGCCTGACGAAACCATTGCCCGCCGCGCAGCCGAAGTAGCCGGCGGCGATCAGGCCGGGGCGGGCGATCTCGCTTTCCCAGCAGGCGAAGGCCTCGCAGTCGAGCATGTCGTCCGGCAAAGGGCGGGTGCAGATGCTGTCCGCGTCGAACACGATGCCGCCGTGTTCCTGGAGGATTTCCCAGCGCATCATGTCGGCCACGCCGTTCCATTCGCGCTGGCGCATCTCGGCCATGTGGCGGGCGTTGATCCAGCCGCGCGTTTCCAGTTCGGCATTGCCCCAGAGGCGGAATTGCCAGTGCGGGTGCGCGGCGCGCCAGGTGTCGATGCAGTTGTCGGGGCGGCGGCTCTCGTCGCCCACCCAGATGAAGTGGAAGGTCCTGGGGATCATGCCTGCCTGCCTCGTGTCGATTGCCACCGAGAACTAGGCGAACAGGGTTTGCGAAGCGCGAAGCGGGGTATCCGGGGTTTTGCGTGTATCCCCGCCCCTGCGTTGGCGAACGCCAGGGGCGGGGCCACGGACCGGGGCCCGGCCGTCTGTCAAGGACATGGGCCGGGGCGGTCCTGGATGTGCCGGAGCGACACCGGTGGTGCGGATTAGCGCCGCTCCGGGCGGGATGATCCTCGGGGGAAGAAGATCAGTCCCGCGGGATGACCCAACGGATCGTCCCCATGTACGTGCCGCCGACCGTCAGGCCGTCGGCATCGGTGGCGGGCTCGAACCGGGCGCGCCTGCTCACGTTCTTGCAGGTGGCCTCGTCGAGACCCGAATAACCGCTGGAGGTGACGATCGTGCACTGGCCGACCCGGCCACGTGCATCGATGTCGAGCCGGAAGCGCACCAGGCCCTGGTGTTCGGCGCGCAAGTCAGCGGAGGGATAGTCCTGGGTCGAGACCCAGTTGCCGGGGTTGCCCCGCGGCAGCGCGCCGACCGGCTGGAAACGCTGCAACGGCGAGGGCGTGGGGCTGGGCGTGACGACGCTGTCGCCCGGCGCCGATCCGGTCGCGGTCGAAACCGGGCCTTCGGGCTGGCTGGATACGTTGAAATCGCTGGTCGTCGGAAGCTTCAGGTCCGGGGTGGGCGCGGTGAGCACGGTGTCCTGGACCTGGCGCGTCTCGGGCTGGGGGCTTGGCATCACCTCGGGCGGGGGCGGCGGCGGGGTGAGGCTGATCTGCTCGCCCGACAGCCGCGGCCCGGGATTGGGCTTCAGCATCGTGACGGCAAGCCCGTTGATCAGCGCCAGCACGGCGCCGGCCTGGATCAGCGCAACGACGCCGCCGGTCAGGAACTTGTGGTTGGAACTGGAACTCCGATCGACATAGGACATCGGCATTCTCTCCATCTGCGTGCTCCTGGCCGCGAGGGAGTCCGGTCCGTGGTGCGAAATCCACGGTTGGTCGCGGACAGGGAGCACTTCATGGATGAAGCTATCACGATTTCGCATTGTGCAAATGAAATAATGCTGACCAACACAAGCATTTAACTAGCGAGGCTGACCATAATCGCGCTTAGCTGCTTGTGCTGGTTTGGAAATCCGCCGCAGGCGGATTTTGGCGGCACCGGCCCGCTCCCCCGACCGACCGCCCGCGACGTGCACCCTGCCGCGCGGGCCCCCTCAGCAAAAAGCTCCCCGGACCTTTTGGTGTTCTTCGGGACGGGAGTGAGCCGGCGCCGCCATGACAATGCCCCTCGGGCATGGGCGCAAACGGTCTCTACCGTGCCGCGGCAATGGCTTTCTGTCTGCGGCGCTGCACCGAACTGCCAAGGCCGATGGCTTCGCGGTACTTGGCCACCGTGCGGCGGGCCAGTTCGAAACCCTTGTCCTTGAGCAGGTCGACCAGGGTATCGTCGGAGAGAATCGCCTTGGGATCCTCGGCATCGATGAGCCGGCGGATCGCCGCCTTCACCGCTTCGGCCGAAGCACCGCCTTCGCCGCCTGCCGCGGCCACGCCCGAGGTGAAGAAGTACTTCAGCTCGTAGGTGCCGCGCGGGCAGTTGAGATACTTGTTCGAGGTGACGCGGCTGACGGTCGATTCGTGCATGCCGATGGCCTCGGCCACGGTGCGCAGGGTCAGCGGCTTCAGTTGCGAGACGCCGTGGCGGAAAAAGCCGTCCTGCTGGCGCACCAGTTCGGCGGCCACCTTGAGGATGGTCTTCTGCCGCTGGTCGAGCGCCTTGATCAGCCAGTTGGCGTCGGTCAGCTTGTCCGAAAGCCAGGCGCGCGAGGCCTTGTCGGTGCAATTGCCGCGCAGTTCCAGGAAGTAGCCGCGATTGACGATCAGGCGCGGCAACGTGGCCTCGTTGAGCGCGATGTCCCAGCCCGGCGGCAGGTCGGCGCCGTCCTCGGGCCTGGTCCGGGCGGGCGTGATCAGGATGTCCGGCACCACCGCGCCGCCGGGTTCTGCGCCGAAGCGCAGCCCCGGCTTGGGATCGTAGCCGCGCAGTTCGGCCAGCATGTCGGCCATGTCCTCGTCGTCGACGGCGCAGAGGCGCTTGAGGCGCGGCAGGTCGCCGCGCGCGACAAGGTCGAGGTTGTCGATCAGCCGCGCCATGCACGGGTCGAGGCGGTCCGCCTCCCGCGCCTGCAGCGCGATGCATTCGCCGAGCGTGCGGGCGCCGACCCCGGTGGGATCGAGCGACTGCACGACCGCCAGCGCCGCTTCGGCTTCGGGCATCTCGATGCCGAGATCGAGCGCGACTTCGCCCAGCGGGACCGGCAGGTAACCCGCCTCGTCGAGCAGGCCGATCAGGTAGCGGGCGATGCCGGCCAGCAGGGCATCCCCGGTGGCGGCGCCGAGCTGGGCTTCGAGATGTTCGACCAGCGAGACCTCGCCGCCGCCGTGCCGCTCGATGTCGGGGCCGTCCTCGCCGCCGCCCGAGAGGCGGATCTCGCCGCTCCAGTCGCCCAGGGGACCATCGCGCGGGGCGGTTTCGCTGCCATCGCCGGTGTCGCGTTCGCGCTCGCCGGCATGGACTTCATGATCGAGCGGGCGATCCTCGCCGCCGCGGCCTTCGCCGATCAGCCGGTCGACCGCCGAGGTTTCCGGCGATGTCAGGCGCGGCGGCTCGGCCGGGCCTTCACCGCGTTCGTCGATCGCGGCAGCGGGGGCGACAGCGGGGCCGGTAGCTGGGGCGCCAGCGAGGTCGGGGCCGCCCAGGTCGAGCAGGGGATTGCCTTCCAGCGCCTCGCCGATGAAGGTCTCGATCTCGAGATTGGAGAGCGCCAGCAGCTTGATCGCCTGCTGGAGCTGCGGGGTCATGACCAGCGACTGGCTTTGCCGCAGGTCCAGCCTGGGCCCCAGCACCATGGCTCAGCGTCCCGAAGGGGGCTGCCTCGTGTGCTTCGCCCCATGCGCGCCGTCGAGCCCCCTCACGGCGAGATATGGCGTGACAGGGGGCATTCCCGTCACAGGGTGAAGCCTTCGCCGAGGTAGAGGCGGCGGACGTTCTCGTCCGCGACCAGCGCCTCGGGGCTGCCGGCGAACAGCACCTGACCGCCGTAGATGATGCAGGCGCGGTCGACGATGTCGAGCGTCTCGCGGACGTTGTGGTCGGTGATCAGCACGCCGATGCCGCGGGTCTTGAGGTCGCGCACAAGATCGCGGATGTCGGCGATGGACAGCGGGTCGATGCCGGCGAAGGGCTCGTCGAGCAGCATGATCGAGGGCTTGGCGGCCAGCGCGCGGGCGATCTCGCAGCGGCGGCGTTCACCGCCCGAAAGTGCCATCGCCGGGCTGGAGCGCAGGCGGGTGAGGCCGAACTCGTCGAGCAGGCGTTCCAGTTCGGTGGCGCGGATGTCGCGGTTGGGCTCGTTGAGTTCGAGCACCGCGCCGATGTTCTGCTCCACCGTCATGCCGCGGAAGATCGAGGTCTCCTGCGGCAGGTAGCCGAGGCCGAGGATCGCGCGGCGGTACATCGGCAGGCGGGTGACGTCGACGCCGTCCATCAGGATACGGCCCGAATCGGGGCGGACGAGACCCATGATCGAATAGAAGCAGGTGGTCTTGCCGGCGCCGTTGGGGCCGAGCAGGCCCAGCACTTCGCCCTTGGCGACCGACAGGGAAATGTCGGTCAGCACGGCGCGCTTGTCGTAGCTTTTGGCGATCGAGATGACCTCCAGCCCGCCATTTTGCGCCAGATTGGCGGCAACTGCCGAGGGGGCGGCCGAGGTATCCTGCATGCGTTCGCTCGTTTCGGTCATCTTCCCCGTCGTTTACGCAGCCCTTGTTGCCACCGCAAGCGGCCATTTCCCTCCAGGCCCGCCTGATCGCCGGGCCGGACACCGGCAAACCCGCGCAACCGACTGGCCGGGGCCGCGTTTCCCGGTAAGGACGGCGAAGTGGCGGTTCTTGCTGCGTTGCAATAAAGTTGCGCCATTTGCCGCATCGGCTTGATCATTCATGCGCTGCGTGATCTAGTGACCGCAGGAGATCGAGCAAGGGTCGCACTCGAGGACAGGAAGGTCGGCGCCATGGCCAGAACCGACGGACAGCCAGGAATTTCGGACAGGATCGGCACTGTCGCCGACACGCAGGTGCAGCTGACATCGGCGGCAAAGCGCGGGGGAGGGCGCGGGGAAGGGCGCGGGGGAGGGCGCCGGGAAGCGCCGCGCGAAAAGCCGAGCCCCGACTGGCGCCGCCGGATGAGCGATCACATCGCCTATGCGCTGCTGGCCTACACCGCCCTGCAGATCTTTGTCACCGTGGGCGCGCTCAAGGCCGGCGGCGAATCGCTGCTGCCCTATCTGGCGCTGGTGATCCTCGTCGGTGCGATCATTCCCGCCTGCCGCCGGTTCGAGCGCCGCTGGAACCGGCTGAGCGACGCAGAGGCCCACGATCCCGCATTCGCGCCGCTCTACCGCCGCGACAGGACCTTGCTCTGGGCACTGGCGATCGGCCTGCCCTTTGCGCTTACCGGCGTGTTCAAGGGCCTCGCGCTGATCGTCCGCTGACCCGCCGGGCCTCACCGGAAGGGGACGGCGGGAAGGGACGGCAGGACGCGACCGTGCGCCGGGCGAGCGGCGTTGCCCTTCGCCTGAACAATCCCTAGGTCTGCGGCGATCTCGCGTGCCCTGCCGGCATGCGGTGCGAATGGAGAAGTGACGCCCTATGCTCAGCCCCGCAGAAGCGCTCGACCGCGCCCAGCAGCTTGTCGAGCGGGCGCGCCGCGCCGGTGCCGACGCCGCCGACGCGGTCTATGGGGCGAGTTCCTCCGAAGCGATCCAGGTGCGGCTCGGCAAGCTGGAGGATGTCGAGCGTTCGGAAAGCGAGCATATCTCGCTGCGCCTGTTCGTGGGGCGCCGCTCGGCCAGCATCGGCTCCAGCGACCTCTCGGAGCAGGCGCTCGACGAACTGGCCCAGCGGGCCTTCGCCATGGCCCGCAGCGCGCCCGAGGATGCCTATGCCGGACTGGCGCCGCAAGAGCGCCTGTCGCGTGGGCCCTGGCGCGACCTCGACCTGATCGACAGCCATGAGCCCGATCCTGAGGCCCTGCGCGCGCTTGCCGAAGAGGCCGAGGATGCCGCGCGGGCCGTGGCCGGGGTGACCAATTCGGACGGCGCCACCGGCAGTGCGGGGGGCGGCGTGGCGGCGCTGGTGACCAGCCACGGGTTTGCCGGGGCTTACGGCTCGACCAGTCGCTCGGTCAGCGTCTCGGTGGTCGCGGGCGAGGGTTCGGGCAAGCAGCGCGACGGCGAGTGGCGCAGCGCGCACCACCTTGGCGATCTGCCGTCGGCCGCGTCCATCGGCACCCTCGGCGGCGAGCGGGCGGTGGCCCGGCTCGAACCCGGCACCATGCGCAGCGGACCGATGCCGGTGGTGTTCGATCCGCGCGTCGGCGGCTCGCTGGTCGGCCATCTGATGGGCGCGATGTCGGGCGGGGCGATTGCGCGGCGTTCCAGTTTCCTGCTCGACCGGCTGGGCGAGCAGCTGTTCGATTCCGGCATTACCATCGCCGAAGACCCGCTGCGCCTGCGCGGCCTGCGCTCGCGCCCGTTCGACGGCGAGGGGCTGGCGACGCGCCCGCGCAATCTTGTCGAGCAGGGGCGGGTCACCGGCTGGCTGCTCGAAAGCGCCTCGGCCCGCCAGCTCGGGCTGGAGCCGAGCGGCCATGCCGCGCGTGGCGGCAACGGCGCGCCGGGGATCTCGGTCGGCAATCTCGACCTGCTGCCGGGCACGCTTTCGGTCGACGAGCTGATCGCCGACATCGCCGACGGCGTCTACGTCACCGAACTGATCGGGCAGGGCGTCAATGGCGTCACCGGCGACTACAGCCGGGGCGCCTCGGGCCTGCGCATCGTCGGCGGCAGGATTGCCGGGCCGGTGGCGGGCTTCACGGTTGCCGGCAACCTGCTGGCGATGTTTGCGGCGCTGACGCCTGCCAGCGATCTCGAGCGCGACCGCGCGATCAACGTGCCGACGCTGCGGGTCGACGGGATGACTGTCGCGGGGGATTAAACGCGAGGTGGCGGGGATCGGGGCGGCCGTTCAGTCCCCCCCGTTGCCGCCATTGCCGCCCGTGTCGGCATGCAGGCGCACTTCCATTTGCGGGAAGGGGATCTCGATGCCTTCCTCGGCAAAACGGCGGGCGATCTCGAAGCGGATCTTCGAGGCAACGCCCACGCCGTCGGTCGCGTCGTGGATGAAGACGAGCAGGCGCATGTTCACGGAACTGTCGGCAAAGGCGTCGAGCGTGACGTTGGGCTCGGGCCAGGCCAGCACGCCGTCCTGCGCCTTGCCGATCGCGATCAGCACCTCGCGCACGTGTTCGAGGTCGCTGCCGTAGGCAACCCCGACCGGCACCACCACGCGGGCAAGCCGCTCGCCGAGGCTGAGGTTCTTCACGCTGCCGGTGATCAGCTGCGAGTTCGGGATGATGATCTGGTGGCGGTCGAAGCTCTCGAGGTGGGTCGAGCGGACCGAGACCTTGCGCACGATGCCCGAGAACGTGCCCACCTCGATCCAGTCCCCCTCGCGGATCGGGCGTTCGACCAGCAGGATCATGCCGCTGGTGAAGTTCTCGACCGTCGATTGCAGGCCGAAGCCAAGCCCGACCGACAGCGCGGTGGCAATGAAGGCGAGGCTGGTGAGGTCGAGCCCGGTGCTGGAGACGGCGAAGGCCGCCGAAGCGACGATGCCGACATAACCGATCATCGTCACGATCGAGGCCTGCGAGCCGCGGTCGATCTCGAACTGGGGCAGGATCGTCAGGTTGATGATCCGCTGGATCCACTTGGTGGCGATGTAGCCGGCCAGGAACACGAAGGCGAACGTCAGCAGGTCGCCCGCCGAGATGTTGACGTTGCCGAAGCTGACGCCGGTGCGCAGCATGACGATGGCATCGCCGATCTCGCGGCTGTTGTAGCCCCAGGTCACCGCCAGCAGCGGCACCGCGCCCAGCGTCAGCACGATCCCGGCCAGCATCGGCACGAAGTGGATGCTGGTGCGGTAGTGCTTGAGACCGCCTTGCGCCAGCAGGCCGACGATCAGCGCCACCAGGCGGTGGAGGAAGATGGCGACGGCGATCACCGCCACCGAGACGACCAGATCGGAAAAGATCTCGCGCGCCAGCGCGATGTAGCCGATCAGTGCGGCGCCGGTGCTGCCGATGGCGAGCAGCTTGAGGATGCGGCTGAAGGGGGCCGCGAATTCGAGCTGGTCGGGCTTGGCGCGGCCGTGCTGGGGAAGAGACGGCGCGGTCTTGGCGCCATCGTCCTCGCGCCCCTTGTCGATCAGCGTGGCGAGGCGCCAGACGAACAGGCTGCCGCCGACCAGCAGCACGGCCGAGGCAAGGTCGATCGCGCCGATGGTCATGTAGCCGTCGTCCTCGATGCCTTCGAGCACGGCGACAAGTGC
This sequence comes from Novosphingobium sp. KA1, assembly GCF_017309955.1. Taxonomy (NCBI): domain Bacteria; kingdom Pseudomonadati; phylum Pseudomonadota; class Alphaproteobacteria; order Sphingomonadales; family Sphingomonadaceae; genus Novosphingobium; species Novosphingobium sp. KA1. Next base: position 1,763,759 of record NZ_CP021247.1, read on the forward strand.
AAGGAAGACGCCGATCACGCGCACCGTGGAAACCGCCTTGCCCACCACCTCGGGACGCAGGCGCACCAGCCGCAGTTCGGGGAACGGCGATTGCAGGGTGCTCTTGGCGAGCAGCTGCGCCATCGCCACCATCAGCGCGGCGACCAGCAGCAGCGTGCTGAGCGTGAGCAGCACTTCGGTGCCGAGGAACGGGCGCATCAGCACGGCAAAGGCGGCCACCGAGCAGCCGATCGCGAAGAACAGCAGCAGCGCCGCGACAAGATCCTCGACGACGATGAGCACCAGCCGCCGCGCCGCCTGGCGGGCGGCGACCCGCCGCTTCACGAAGACCCGGTGGAGCGTTTGCAGCAGCCGGATCGAGGCGTAGGGGCCCAGCAGGACCAGCCCGGCCACGGCCAGCAACCGCAGCGCGAAACCGCCGGCCCCGTCCTGCGCGATGCCCGCCGTGCCGCTGCGCGCGGCGATGTCGATGCCGCGGCGGACATCGCCGGCGACCGCGATCCAGGCGCGGGGATCCAGCGCCGAGCGGCTCCGTTCGGAGCGGCGGCCGCGTTCGATGCCGGCGATCCGCTCGTCCAGTTCGGAGACCAGCGTGGAGGCTCGCGCCTGGGCTTCGCGCGCGTCGAGCACGGGGGCCAGCACCACCGAAAGCCGGGCGTCGAGCGCCTTGCGGCGGGCGGTGATCGCTGAGGGTTCGCCCTTGCCTTCGGCGGGAACCTCGCCAAGCGCGGCCATCTGCGCCTGGATGATGCGGGCTTCCAGGTTGCTGCGGTCGGCAAGCGTGCGGGCAAGGTCACGGTCGGCGGCAAGCCGGTCGCGCAGCCTGTTGAGACTGCGGATGTGCTCGTAGTCATAGCCGCCCGCGGGCCGGCGCAGGATCTTCTGGGCTTCGGCCGCGTCGGCATTGAAGCGGGCGAGCGTGGCGGGATCGACTTGCGAGGTGGGGGGCGAAGGGGCGGGGGGCGAAAGGGGGGCGGCCGTGGTAGGGGTGCCTGGGGGTTCTGCCGGAGCGGCCGAGCCGGAAGCCTGCCCGGCGGGTTTTTCCGGCGCCAGCAGGCCGACGCCGGGCAGCAGCGGCGCGGCGGCCCGCACCGCGCTGCCGCCGGCAAGCAACCAGCAGGCCAGGAAGACGTGGAGCAGGGCGCCATGGCGGCGGCAGAAGGCGATCATCGCCCTGTCTTGCCGCCGCCGGGCTTGTGGCTCAACCGCAAAATCAATCCGCTGCGCCTTCCCTGTACCCTTCACGCGCCCACCACGCTCCTGTCGGCCCACGCCGATGCTCCGCCGCGAGGCAGGGCCGGATCAGCGCGGCGCCAGTTCGAAGATGCCGCCGTCCATCTTCAGGGCCAGGAAAAGGTGGCCGTCCTTCAGGGTATAGCTGGCGACGTCGGAAAGGCGCCTTGCCATCATCGGCCCGATATCGGGCTGCGGGCAGAGCGCGCGCGTGGTCATGCCGGGGCCGATCGCAAGCTGGCCCGAGCGGCCGTCGGTGCCGGGCACCGCGCTCCAGGTCGCACGGCCGCGATTGCAGTCCAGCTGCATCGCGATCGTGCCGTCGCTGCCGAAATCGAGCGTGTAGGCGCGGCCCTCGCCCGGTTTCGTGGCGCCCTGGGCATCGTCCATCGACTGGAAGGCGACAAGCCGCCAGCTGCTGCCCGCCAGTCCTGCTGATGCCGCTGCTTGGGGCGGGGCTGGGGCGGGTTCGGACGCGGTGGCGGTGCATCCGGCCGATGCGAGGGCGGCTGCGAGCGGCACTACCAGAGAGGCTATCGGCTTCATGGACATTCTCCTGATCGATCGTTCCGGTCGGCGGGCAGGCGCAGTCCATCCGGTCCATGCCCCCCTGGGGACATCCACCATAAGCCCCGGAATCGCGATTTGGCTTGTAGGAACCGCGGTTCGTGCCGCGAAAAGCTTTCGGACATGGTGCGACAAGTCGCCCGCGCGATCGCGGCCTAGACAGGGGCATCACGCAATGCCGCGCAAAAGGACCCGATAGCATGGCCAGTTCCGCCTCCCCCTCGGCCCCCACGACTGCCGAGGCATTCCCGCCCGTCACCACTGCCGCCGCCTGGCGCGGGGACCGGCTCGCGGGGAGCGACGAGTGGATCTACATGCTCTCGGACGAACAGGTTGCCGAACTGGAGACGCTGGGCACCCGCTTCCTGGCCGAGAACCCGGACCTGCGCACCGTCGCGGCGGAGGAATATCCGCTGGTCGCCTGCGCCGATGCCGTGAAGGAATGGGGCGCCGACGTCGATTACGGGCGCGGTTTCGTGCTGGTGCGGGGCCTTCGCACCCAGCTCTATTCGGACGCGCTGTCGAACGCGATCTACTACATCCTCGGCCTGCACATGGGCGATCCGATCCGCCAGAACGAGATGGGCGACCTGATCGACCACGTCTACGCCACCAGCGACAAGACCATGGACGATCCCACCGCGCTGTCCTCCAAGGTGCGCGACAAGCTGGTTTACCACTCGGACAGCTCGGACATCGTCGCGCTGATGTGCCTGCGCCCGGCCAAGGAAGGCGGGCTCTCGTGCCTCGTCTCGGGCGCGGAGATCTACAACGAGATCCTGCGCCGCCGTCCCGATCTGGCGCCGTTGCTGCTGGAGCCGTTCCACTGGGACTGGCGCCGGCAGGACCACAATGCCCCGGCCGATACCTATACCTCGCCGATCGTCAGCCTCGTGGACGGGGTGTTCTCGATGTACGCGGGCTCGCTCTACATCCTCACCGCGCAGGAATACGAGGGCGTGCCCAAACTGAGCTCCGAGCAGATCGAGGTGCTCGAACTCTTCGACACGATCACCTACGAGGAGGGCATGGCGATCGAGATGGATTTCCGCCCCGGCGACATCCAGTGGCTGTCCAACTACGCCGCGCTGCACGCCCGCACCACCTTCTGGGACTGGCCGGAACCGCAGCGCAAGCGCCACCTGCTGCGCCTCTGGCTGAGCCGCGATGCCGGCCGTCCGGTGGTCGACGGCTTCGGCAAGAACGGCGTCGTGCAGGTCCGTCAGGCCCCGCGCGACGGGCAGGCGGAGCATCCCGATGCGCATTTCGACGTGTTCTCGGTCTCGGTGCCGCGCCTGATGAGCTGACCGCAGGGCGGCGGACCGGCCGGGGCGACGGGATCAGGCCCCCGCCCCCGCCCCCGCCCCCAGCATCGCCAAGACCGCGGCGGAACTTTGCACGTCCGCGAAGTTCAGCCGCAGGTTCATCAGGGCGGCGTTGTGTTCCTCGTCGGTCACTGCCGCGCAGGCATCGCTGACGACAATGACCTTCCAGCCGCGCATGTTCGCCTCGCGCGCGGTCGATTCCACGCAGACATTGGTGAGCGTGCCGACCATGACCAGCACCTCAGTGCCCCGTTCGCGCAGCGTCCGTTCCAGCGCCTGCTGCGGGCAGGAAAAGGCGCTGTAGCGGTACTTGTCGAGCACCAGGTCGCCTGCCGCGCGCGCCATCGCCGGGTCGAGGTCGTGCGAAGGCGTGCCCGCGCGCAGCGCCGCGATCGCGCCTGCCACGAAGGGATCGGACCTGTCGTACTGCCAGTGCGGCATGGCGAGCGGCGGCTGCTCGCTGGTGGTCTGGCGCATCCAGATCACCGCGGCCCCCGCCTGCCGCATCGCCGTGGCAAGGGCGTTGCACGGCGTGATGGCGTCGCGGGCATGGGCATTGCCGAAGACTTCGCCCACGCCCACGAAGGCGGCCTGCATGTCGATCACCACCAGCGCCGCGCTGCGCGGATCAAACGCGGGGAAGGTGTTGTAGCCCCGCCCCCGCTCGGTCACCCAGTCCGGCAGCACGGTCTTGTGCATCAGGCCGGTTCGAACGCGGTGGAGAGCGACAGCGCCTCCCACGCGCGCATCTGTGCGCCCACGAATGCCAGTTGATCGCCCGCGTAATGCAGCGCGTCCTCGCCGAGGAACAAGTGCAGCGGCGGCTCGGCGGCATCGAGCGCGGTGAGGATCGCGGCGGCGCCGCGTGCGGGATCGCCCTTTTCCTTGCCCGCGCCTTCGGTGAGGCTGCGGCGGGCGAAGTGGGCGACGTCCTCGTAATCGGCGATGTCGGCTTCGGCGATCTTCAGGCCTGCGGCGGCAAATCCGGTGCGAAAGCCGCCGGGGGCGACATTGGTGACACGGATGTTCATCGGCGCCACTTCCTGCGCCAGCGTCTGGCCGATGCACTCCATCGCGTACTTGCTGGCGCCGTAGAGCGCGGTGCCCGCCCAGGGCGCATGACCGCTGACCGAGGTGATGTTGACGACATGACCGGCCCGGCGCGCGCGCATGTAGGGCAGGAGCGCGCGCAGCATGCGCAGCGGGGCGAAGAGGTTGACATCGAACAGCGCCCTGGCCTCTTCGATGGAGACTTCCTCGATCGCGCCGATGAGACCGTAGCCGGCATTGTTGACCAGCCGGTCGATGCCGCCGGTGATCTCTTCCGCCCGGGCGACGGCGGCCTTGACCGAGGCTTCGTCGGTGAGGTCGACGCAGAGCGCATGGGCGCGGCCGGGGGCGAGCGCCTCGAACTCAGGGTCGCTCGCCTTGCGGGTGGTGCCGACGACGATGTCCCCGCGCCCGAGCGCGGCTTCGGCCAGGGCGCGGCCAAGGCCTCCGCCGATGCCGGTGATGAGCCAGGTGGTCATAATTCGCGTGTCTCCCCTGAGGCGAAAGGCGTAAAGTGTGCGGCCGTAAAGTGTGCGGCAAAGTTAGTGCGCACGCGCGCGAGGCCTCTTGGCGCTGGCCCCCGCAATTATTGTGCGGGGACGCACGGCGCCAGCCCGGGCTTGACCCCGCAAGGCGCGCCATGCTGCACCCCCGGTTGCACGTGCAGATTGTTGCAGTTGCAGAACCCGGCCCCGCAAAGGGGTGGTTCCAGAATAGCGGAGCGGCACACTTGGCAGTTCACATCGTCGGTTCGATCAATCTCGATATCATCACCTCGCTCGATCATCTGCCGCTGCCGGGCGAGACGGTCATGGCCAAGGCCACGGCGCGGCTGCCGGGCGGAAAGGGCGCCAACCAGGCGGTTGCCGCCGCGCGGATGGGCGCGCAGACACGTATGGTCGGCGCCGTGGGCAACGACGATGCCGGGCGCTGGATGCGCGAGAGGCTGGCGCGCGACGGCATCGCGGTGTCCGGCGTCGCCGCGCTGGAAGGGGTGGAGACCGGCACCGCCTATATCGCCGTCGATGCCGAGGGGGAGAACCAGATCGTCGTCGTCTCCGGCGCCAATGCGCGGCTGACCCCGCCGGGGCCGGTGATGGAGGGGGTGCTGCTGGCCCAGCTGGAAGTGCCGGTGGGCGCGCTCTTGCCGGTGTTTCGCAATTCGAAGTGCATCCGCATCCTCAATGCGGCTCCGGCGGTGCTGGCAGCGGATGTGCTGCTCGATCATGTCGATGTGCTGGTGGTGAACCAGACCGAACTGGCCGCCTTTGCCTGCTGCGGCCCGGTCGATGCTTTGCCCGCCGTGGTGCGCGAGGCGCGCAGCCTGATCCGGCACGAGGATCAGGCGGTGGTCGTCACGCTCGGCGCGCGGGGCTCGGTGGCGGTGAAGAAGGACTGGGATATCCACGTCCCCGCCGTGCCGGTAATCCCGGTCGATACCGTCGGCGCGGGAGACAGTTTCTGCGGTGCGCTGGCCGCGCTGCTTGACGAGGGGCGCAGCCTTGCCGAAGCGCTGCCCTGGGCGAGCGCGGCGGCGGCGCTCTGCACGCTGGGGCAGGGCGCGGCGCCGTCGATGCCGATGCGCGCGGCGGTCGCCGACCTGCTATCGGGGGCGGCAACAGAACATGCGCCGCCGATCAAGAACCGGGCGGGCGTTGCCCTAGGCTGATCCCAGGACAGCACCGAACAAGAATTTGCAGAGGACTGAGATGAACCCGCATCCGCTGACACCCTTTGGCCTTCCCTCCGACAACGGCGGCAAGGACCTTGGTCTGTTCCTGCCGGTCGCCAACGGCGGCTGGATCCTGTCGAAGAACAAGCCGGAGCTGGACGGTTCCTACGCCTACAACCGCCAGTGCGCGCTGCTGGCCGAGCAGGCGGGCATGGACTTCATCATGTCGATGTCGAAGTTCCGCGGCTATGGCGGCGAGACCAGGCACTGGGATTCCTCGCTCGATCCGATCGTGCTGATGGCGGCGCTTTCCGAAGTGACGAAAAAGACCCGCATCGTCACCACCCTGCACACGCTGCTGCAGAACCCGGCGGTGGCGGCCAAGATGCTGGCGACGCTGCAGCAGGTGAGCGGCGGCCGCGCGGGCCTGAACGTCGTGACCGGTTCCTACAAGGGCGAGTTCGCGCAGATGGGCGCCTGGCCCGAGAACGTGAATCACGACCAGCGCTACGACCTCGCCTACGAATGGGTGCGCGCGGTGAAGGCGCTGTGGAGTGACGAATCCGTGACCATGCACGGCGATTACGTGACGCTGGATGACTGCGAATCCTGGCCCAAGCCGGAGAGCCGCCCGTTCCTCGTCTGCGCCGGATCCTCGGAGATCGGCATGCGCCTGACCTCCGAGGAAATGGACGCGATCTTCCTTTCCGGCGGCACCGGGGCCGAACTTGCGAAGAACAGCGACCGCGCCAAGACCATCGCCGCCGAATATGGCCGCAATATCCGCACCTATTCGATGATGACGCTGGTGATCGGCGAGAGCGACGATGCCGCGAAGGCCACCGCGCAGCACTATGCCGCGGGCCTCGACGAAGGCGCGCTGGCGGGCATGATGCGCGCTTACGGGTTCCTCGATGCCGAGATCGGCAAGGAGAACGACTTCACCCGCAAGGCGCGCTCCTCGTTCATGTCGGCCCAGATCGTCGGCAGCGCCAGGAGCGTGGCCGATCAGGTCGGCGACCTGCTGGAAGCCTCGGGCACCGACGGGCTGATGCTGATCTTCGACGATTACATCAAGAGCCTGCCGATCTTCGGCGCGGAGATCCTGCCGGCCCTGCGCGAACGCTTCCCGGACAAGGTTGCCGCCGCGGTGGAGGGCTGAGCCGATGCCGCTGCGCGCCGAGGATCTGCCGCACGTCGATGCCGCCGCGCTGGCAGGCATGATCGATCCCGCGACGACCGCGCTGGTGGTGGTCGACATCCAGGTCGATTTTGCCGCGCCGCAGGGGCTGCTGGGGCGTTACGGGGTCGATCTCTCGCCCGCCGCAGCGGCGATCGACAAGTGCGAGAAGCTGGTGGCGGCGGCGCGCGGCGCCGGGGCCACGGTGGCGCTGATGCGTGTCGTCACCAGCCCCGAAACCGACTCGCGCGCGCTCAAGACCCTGATGGTCCGGCGCGGGCAGCCGGGGGGCGAGGCCATCTGCCGTATCGCGGACGGCGGCGCCGACTATTACCGCATCTTCCCCGAGGACGGCGATATCGAGATTGCCAAGCTGCTCTACGACAGCTTCCATGGTACCGATCTCGACGCCCAATTGCGCGCGCGCGGGATCCGGACGCTGGTGATCTGCGGCCTCTCCACCGATTGCTGCGTGGACCAGACGGCGCGCTCTGCCTTCCATCACGATTACGACGTGTTCCTCGTCTCCGATGCCAGCGCTGCCTACGAGCCGGGGCTGCACGAAAGCGCGCTTTCGGCGATGGAGAAGAACTGCGTGCTGCTGACCACGACCGATGCGGTCGTGCAGGCCTGGCCCAAGGGCGCAGACGCCTGATCCGATAGTTCCCCCCAACAGGAGTTGCCGCCCATGACCGTGACCACTCCCCCGCGCGGATCGAAAGGCGGCGTGCTGTTCGCCTGCACGCTGGGCAATTCGGTGAGCGTGACGCCCGCCGTCCATGCCGTCTTCGGGCTGTTCCTGGTGCCGCTGACCGAGGCATTCGGCTGGAGCCGCGCCAGCGTTTCGGGGGTGCTGGGCATTCTCGCGCTGGTCGGCGCGGTGACTTATCCGCTGATCGGCCGCTATGTCGACAAGGCCGGGGCGCGAAAGACGCTGCTGGCCGGCATCTTCGGCCTTGCGCTCTCGATCGCGGCGCTGGCGCTCAACAGCGGCAGTCTGGTGCAGTTCTATGCGACCTTCACCGTGCTGGCGGTGTTCGGGGCGATGGCGGGCACGCCGATCTTCCAGAAAGTGATCGCCGACTGGTTCGACGAGAATCGCGGCACGGCGCTGGGCATCAGTGCCGGGGGCGGCTGCGGCATCGGCTCGGTGGTGCTGCCGGTGCTGGCCGCCGTGCTGGTGCAGACCTGGGGCTGGCGTGCGGGCTATCTGGGCATCAGCGGCTTCATGCTGGTGATCGCGCTGCCGCTGCTGGTCCTTTTGCTGCGCGACCGTGCCTCCGTTGCGGGCGGGGAAGCGGCGGCCGAGCGCGAGGGTATGACTTTGGGCGAAGCGGCGCAGACGCCGATGTTCTGGCTGGTCCTGATCGCGCTGGCGGCAGGCGCGGGCGGGACGACGGCGGTGTTCAGCCATGTCGTGCCGATCCTCTCCGACCGGGGCTTTTCGGTGACGACCGGCACCGCGGTGGTCAGTGTCTTTGCACTTGTCACTTCCGGATGGCAGATCGCCACGGGCCGTATCATGGACACGATCCAGACCCCGCGCGTGGCGGTGCCGATGTACCTGATGGCAGTGGCCGGCCTCGTGCTGCTGGAAACCGCGCAGGGCACGCCGCTGCTGCTTGTCGGCGGGGCGCTGCTCGGCATCGGGCTTGGCGGCCAGTTCGGCGCGCTGCCCTATTTCATCGCCCGCTACTTCGGCACGCGGCATTTCGGATCGGTGATCGGCGCCATGTATTCGGCGGTGATTGCCGCGCAGGGAACGACGCCGATCCTGCTGGACCTGGTGTTCGACGCGCGCCACTCCTATCGCCCGGCGCTGGTCGGCGTTGGTGCCGCGCTTCTTGCCGGTGCGCTGCTGCTCATGCTGCTGCCACGCTATGGCCGCGAGGCGGAGGGCGCCGATGACAACCGGCCGCGCTTCGCCGCCGGTCACTGACGATTTCCCACGGAGCCCGACTTTGGCCGATATGCCCGATCCCGTCCCGACTTTCGCCGATCCCGCGAAAGCTCCCTACGCCGTCAGCGAGGAAGAACGCGCCGCCATCGCCGCGGCCATCGACAGCGACGAACTGGTCGAACTGGCGCTGACGCTGGGCAACATCCCCAGCCGCTCGCGCGAGGAACTGGCGGCGGCGGAGTTCGTCCACGACTGGATGGACAAGGAAGGCTTCAAGCCGCGCAAGGTCGGCGCCACGCCCGAGCGGCCCAACGTGATCGGCGAATATGGCGGGACCGGACGCGGTGCGAACCTGCTGTTCACCGCGCATCTCGACACCGAAAGCCCCAGTGGCATGCGCGAGCATGACAGGTTCCGTTATCGCGAGTCCACGCTGGCCGATCCCGAATGGACCCAGTGCTGGCTGGACGAGGAAGGCCGCCTGCGCGGCTATCCGATCAGCAACGATCGCGGGCCGATGTCGTGCTTCCTGATCGCCGCCAAGGCGCTGCGCAAGGCGGGCATCGGGCTTTCCGGCAAGTGCTGGCTCACCGCCTGCCCCGGCGAGATCGGCCCCGAACCGATCGAGGAATTTTCCGGCATCGGCTGGAACGGCAAGGACATCGGCGCGCATTACCTGTTCCACCACGGCGGCGTCGCGCCCGATTACGCGATCGCGGCCGAGGGCACCGACTTCGGCCTGACCTGGCAGGGCTGCGGTTATGCGCTCTACCGGGTGCGGATCTTCGGGCAGGGGGTGTTCTCGCCCATTCTCGATGCTCCCGCCGATCCGCTGCGTCACCCCAATCCGATCTACCGGCTCGGCGCGGTGATCGACGCGCTCCACGCCTGGGGGCAGAAGTTCGAGCGCGATTCGGTCATGGAGACCGCCAGCGGCGCGATCCATCCCAAGGTCCAGATCGCCTCGGTGCGCGGCGGCATGCCGATCGATTTCGGCGCGGGGACCGAAGTCTGCGCGCTCTACATCGACGTCTCGCTGAACCCGCGCCAGAAGGCGGCGGACGCGTACCACGGCATCATGGAAGCCATGCGCGGGGTGGATGTGGAAGGCTTCGACGTGGAGCCGGTGGTCGTGCGCCACGGTTTCGAGGCGCGGCCTTCCGAAGTCGCCCCGCTGGTCGGCGCGGTCGATGCCGCCACCCGGCTGGCGCGCGGCGCGGCGGTGGAGCCGGCGCACCCGGTCTATTCCAGCATGTGGCGCGATCACAACGTGTTCAACATGCACCGCGTGCCTGCCATCACCACCGGCATGCCGCGCTGGCGGCCGACGGGGGCCGACATGGCCTCCAGCGCGCTGGTCTACGCCCTGACGATGCTTGCCGTCTGCGGCCGGGGCGAGGCATCTGCCGAACAGGTGGGAACCAGTGTCTACGGCAACGAGACGCCTTTTGACTAGGCTCAGGACCCATAAATCCTGCCTGCGAGGTTTGAATCAAAATGCCTCAGGGCGAGGAAGGAAGGCGTAGGAATATGTCCATATTTCAAGGCTTCCTGACGCTGCGCTGGGGCATTTTGATCAAATCCCTACGGGACACCGGAATGGCTTCCATTTCGAACCAAAGCCGCTTTGGACGGGCAACCAGCCCGCCCGGCAGCCGCTTTGGCCCGATATGTTCGCCATTCCGGTGCCTCGCAGGCATGATTTATGGGTCCTGAGCCTAAGATATACGACACCCTTGCCGAGTGGCCGGAGGCTCGATAGACCTCCCGCCCATAAGGTCGCCAACTATCGAACTGGACGCCCATCAGGGAAGGGTGCCACCGATCTGTCAGGGTGGTTCTCGCTTGCGCATAACGACGAATGTCTACCCCAAGGAGCAACGCCGCGACGCCTGGCGCTTCGCGCTCAAGCGCCTGTCGCTCACGCTCGACGAGGCGGATGAGGCGACGCTCTATGGCGAGCTGATCCATTTCCGCTCCAGCACCCATATCGACTTCATCCGCGTCACCGGCACTGCCCAGTCGTGGACCATCGACTTCCGCGACCAGCCGACCACCTACTGGGTGGCGATGATCCTCGACGGCAGCGCCACGATGCGTGATTCCGAGCAGGAACTGCGCCTTGCGGACGGCGACATGATCTGCGGGCGCGGCGATTCCCCGGTCCACCTCGCCTTCGCGGGCGACAACCGCAGCCTGATCGTGCAGGTGCCGCACAGCGAACTGAGCCAGCGGTTGAAGACCCCGATCAGCGGCGCCCCGCGCAAGATCGCCACCGATACCGGCACCGCGCGTATTTTCGCGGGCATGTTGCGCTCGCTGGCCGACACGATCACCGACATCACCACCGACCAGGCCCGCCCGGTCGAACTGGCCTTCCCCGAATTCCTCGTCACCAGCCTGCTCGACAATGCCCCCGCCAAGGCCCTCGGCGGGGCGGCGGGCATGCGCGCGGCGCTGCTGGAGCGCATCTTCCAGACCATCGAGATCCGCCTGTCCGACCCCGACCTCAATTACCAGCAGGTCGCCGCCGAGCACGGCATCTCGCCCCGCTATCTCCAGAAGCTGTTCGAATCGATCGACGACAGCTTCGGCCACTATGTGAAAGTGCGCCGCCTCGAACGCTGCCGGCTCGACCTGCGCAGCCCGCTCCACGTGCAGAAGTCGATTTCCGACATCCTGTTCGAATGGGGCTTCAACGACAGCGCCTCGTTCAGCCGCGCCTTCCGCGAGCAGTACGGCATTTCTCCGCGCGAATACCGCAAGGCGCCGCCGCAGGAGCAGGCGGCGGTCGAACTGCTGCGCCGGGGGCGCCCCGCCCGCAAGGAGCGCGCCAGGGCCGAAGAGGCGGCCGAGGTCGAGGAAGTGCTCGACGAGCAGCTGGACGAGCAGGCGGCCGACGATGCGCCGCAAGTGCCCGCCTACATGGGCGATACCGGCACCTCGCGCCATCACCACCTGCCCGCCACGCCCGAGACGATCCACTGGGGCTATCTCAGCAAGGACCTGAAACCGGCGCTGCGCGTGCGTTCGGGCGATTTCGTGACGATCGAGGCGCTGACCCACCACGCCAACGACGATCCCGAGCGCATGGTCGAAGGCGATGCCGGGGTGGAGAGCGTCTACCACTGGGACCACGGCGGCAAGACGGTCGAGCGGCGCGGCGCCGGGCCGATGGACGCCAGCGCCTTCGGGCGCGGGCCGGGCGAGGGGTTCGGCGTGCACATCTGCACCGGGCCGATCCACATCGAAGGCGCCATGCCGGGCGACCTCGTCGAAGTGCGTATCCTCGACCTCAAGCCCCGCCCCAGCGGCAACCCCCGTTTTGCCGGCAAGAGCTTCGGTTCCAACGCGGCGACCTACTGGGGCTTCCACTACAACGACCTGCTGACCGAGCCGAAGAACCGCGAGGTCGTGACGATCTACGAGGTCGAAGCGGCGGGCGGGCGGTTGCCCAAGGCCCACGCGGTCTATTCCTACCGCTGGACGCCGCAGGTCGATCCCTCGGGCGTGACCCACGCGCGTTACGACTATCCGGGCGTGCCGGTGAACCCGGAAAGCATCGAGCGCAATTACGACATCCTGCAGAACGTCGAGATCCCGATCCGCCCGCACTTCGGGGTGATCGCGGTGGCGCCCAGCCATAACGGGCTGGTCGATTCGGTGCCGCCTGCCAGTTTCGGGGGCAATCTCGACAACTGGCGCACCGGCCCCGGCGCGCGGGTGTTCCTGCCGGTGCAGGTGCCCGGCGCGCTGCTCTCGCTGGGTGACCCCCATGCCTCGCAGGGCGACAGCGAGCTATGCGGCACCGCCATCGAATGTTCGATGACCGGGCTGATCCAGATCGTTCACCACAAGGGGGCGGGCGTGATGGAGCAGTTGAAGGACGTCGATTACCCGCTGATCGAGACCGAGACCGAGTGGGTGATCATGGGCTTCTCGCACCCCGATTACCTCAAGGAACTCGGGCCGGACGCGCAGAGCGAGGTCTACAAGCAAAGCTCGATCGACGGCGCCATGCGCGATGCCTTCCGCAAGGCGCGGCGGTTCCTGATGACCGCCAAGCAACTGACCGAGGACGAGGCGATCTCGCTGCTTTCGGTCGGGGTGGACTTCGGCGTATCGCAGATCGTCAACGGCAACTACGGTGTCCACGCGGTGATCCGCAAGGCGCTGTTCACCAGCTGAACGGCGCCCGGCGAGGCAAAGGACGATCGCGTCACCGGGCGGCGCGATCAGTCGGCGTCGTCTTCCAGCGCGTGCATGGCCTCGTCCGAGAGGCCGAAGTGGTGGCCGACCTCGTGCACCACCACATGGGTCACGAGGTCTTCCAGCGTCACGTCGGTCTCGCACCATTCGGCCAGCAGGGGCTGGCGGTAGAGGGTGATGCGCGGGCGGAATTCGCCCGAGGACCAGACCGATTCCTCGTCCATCGGACGCCCGTGGTAGAGCCCGGTCAGGCCCCAGGCATCGTCGATGCCCAGGGCCTGCAGGGTCTCCTCGTCGGCGAACTCCTCGACGTGGACGGTGATCCCGTCGAGGTGCTGCGCAAAGGGTTCGGGAATCCGCGCGAAGGCGGCATGGGCGAGGGCCTCGAACACGGCCGGGCCGGGGGCATTGCCGAAGCGCTGGATCACGCGGTCACTCCTGCCCGGCAACGATCCGCTCGATCCCGGCGGCGGTCGAGGGGTGGTAGGTGGGCTTTGCCTCGGCGAAGAAGTCCCGCGCCTTGGGCTGGCCCCAGTCGCCTTGCTTCATCAGCCCGCGATAGAGCGGATAGACCAGCAGCCCGCGGCCGATGCGCGAGAGATAGCCGCGCAGGTACGGCACTGCCGGATCGTAGTGGTTGGCGATGGCCAGCTCGAACCAGGCCGACTGGATATAGGCATTGCCCGAAGCCGAGAGCCCCAGCGTCTCGTCCAGTTCCTTCAGGCGGGCGGGCGTCTGCCGGCGGTCGATGCCGTTGAGGAAACGCAGCCATTCCTGCGTGGTCCAGCCGGTCGGCTGCACGGCGCTGGCGGGGCCGCCGGCGTTGAAGGCGGCGAGCCTGGTATCGACCTTGGCCAGCGTCGCGCTGTGGACGCGCACGGCGTTGTCCGGCAGCCCCGCGCCGTAGGCCCAGCGGTCGAGCTGGAGCTTGAGTTCGAGTTCCGGCTGGCCCTTGAGCAGCCGTTCGCGCAAGTCGGCCAGGAAACCGGCGGTGGTCTGCGGCTGGAAGGCGTGACGGTCGAAGTAGGAGGTGAGATAGGCATCCCACTTGTCGCGGCCGACGGTATATTCGATCATGCGCAGGAAGTTGGACCCCTTGGTGTAGTCCACCTCACCCGCGCCCGGCTCGCCGTTGAGGCGCGTCGCGGCGCCGGTCTGGCCGCCGGCCGCGGCGATCTCGCGGCGCATCACATCCCAGTCGAGATCGGCATAGGTCGCGGCCTGCTCCTTGCCGTAGAGCGATTCCATGATGCGGTTCTCGAAGTAGGTGGTGAAACCCTCGTTCAGCCACGAATCCGACCAGGTGGCATTGGTGACGAGGTTGCCCGACCACGAATGCGCCAGTTCATGCGCGACGACATCGGTGTTCGAGCGGTCGCCCGTGACGATGGTCGGCGTCAGGAAGGTCAGCATCGGGTTTTCCATGCCGCCGTAAGGGAAGGCGGGCGGCAGCACGAGCATGTCGTAGCGGCCCCAGCGATAGGGGCCGTAGAGCTTGCTGGCGGCGTCGATCATCTTTTCGACATCGACGAATTCCCTCGCCGCCTTGTCCAGCATCGGTGCCTCGGTCCAGACGCCCGAGCGCGGGCCGAGCGGCTTGAACTTGAGGTCGCCCACCGCAAACGCGATCAGGTAGGGCGGGACCGGCTTGTCCATGCGGAAGCGGAAGCTCCGGCGGCCGTCGGGCAGGGTCTCACCCTTGTCGCCCGAAAGCTTCTCGGCGCTCATCACCGCGACCATGTCGCCCGGCACGCGCAGGGTGGCTTCCCAGGTCTGGCGGATGCCGGGGCTGTCCTGCGTGGGCACCCACGAACGGTTGAGGATCGCCTGCCCCTGGCTGAACAGGAAGGGCTTCTTCTTGCCGAAGGTCATTTCCGGCGGCAGCCACTGCAGCGCGGTGGCGCCGGGCTTCGAGCGGTAGGTGATCGTGATCCGGGTCGCGCCCGCAAGCGTGACGGTGAGCGCCGAGCCGATGTCGGCGTTGGCGCTATCCTTGGCGCCGACCGTCCACTTCAGCGCCTTGCCCGAAGCATCGGTGACGGCCGAGATGTCCATGTCGTTGACGTCGAGCACCACCTGCGTGGCCCCCGGGGCTGCGAGAATGTCCAGCACCGCAGAGCCGGACAGCGTCTTGCTGGCGAAATCGACGTCGAGGTCGAGCGCCACGTGGGTGACGCGGGCGACTTGCGGCTCGGCGTGGGTCCAGACGTCCCGGGCATCGGGCGTGGTCAGGATCGGTGCGGGAATGGTCTGCGCCGTGGCAAGCGAGAGGGTGAGCGAAGCGGAGCCGGCAAGCAGCGCGGCGGCAAGGATAATGCGCATGGGCGCGGTTTATGGCCGCGCCCGTGCCGCCATGCAAGTTGGCATGCGGGCTGGCATATCGGCTGGCATGAGGGGGGCGGACTAGGTCGTAAACGCATAAACGGCACCATCGAGGCGCTCAAATGGCCCAGCGCTGCGTCGGGAAGTCTTGAAATATCGACATATTCCAGCGCCTTCCCTCCTGCCGCCGAGCCATTTTGCCTCAAACCTCGATGGTGCCGTTTATGCGTTTACGACCTAAAGCGTGGCGGGGAGCACGTCGAACTTGCGCGTGCCGCCGGCGCGCGCGATCGCCGCCTGCACGTCCGCGCGGGCGCGCAGGGCGGTGAGGCCGGGGTCGAACAGGCCGGGGGGAACGCCCGTGGGAAGCGGG
Source organism: Novosphingobium sp. KA1 (assembly GCF_017309955.1). Taxonomy (NCBI): domain Bacteria; kingdom Pseudomonadati; phylum Pseudomonadota; class Alphaproteobacteria; order Sphingomonadales; family Sphingomonadaceae; genus Novosphingobium; species Novosphingobium sp. KA1. Next base: position 1,779,590 of record NZ_CP021247.1, read on the forward strand.
CGATACTCGCTCAGCTGGCCGAGGGCATCGACCTGCCGGTCGGGATCGCCGAGCCGGGCGATCATCGAGGCGGCGGCATCGTCGAACCGGCCCATGCACATCTGCATGTCGGTAAGCGCCTCGGGGTGATCCTCGGGGTGGGCCTGGGCATAGGCGAGGTCGGTGGCTGCCAGATCGTCGAGCGCCAGCGCCTGCGCGGCGCAGGCATGGGCGAGGCGCATTTCCATCACCCCGTAAGGACTGGCGCCTGCCCCTGCCTGCTGCGCGAAGGGGGCAAGCAGCGCCAGCGCCTCCCGGGGATGGCCGAAGCGGACGTGGAGGTAGGCCAGGTTGATCGTCTGGCTGACATTGGGACGGCCTTTCTCGCCGCCGGCGATGGCGGTGCGGTAGGCCTCCACCGCCTCGCCATAGCGACCGAGCTGCTCGTAGGTCCGCGCAAGCCCGTCCCACCACCAGTTGAGGCGTTCGTCCCGGTCGGAAAACTGCTTGGCAAGCACGCCGTCGGGCCGCGCCGCCTGCAATGTGGCGAGCGCCTTGTCGGCCTGGCCGAGCACGCGCTGCGTGGCGGCGAGGTCGATCGGCAGGGCAAGGCGGCCGGGGCGGGCGATGCTGCGCTGTTCGAGGTCGGCGGCCTGCCGCTCGTAGGCGGCGCGCAAGTCGAAGTCGGCGGGCAGGTAGCTGCGCAAGTGCGGATCGAGACTGGCTTGCCGCAGCAGGTCCGCCTCGCGGATCGCGGCGACTTGGGCCGCTGCGTTTTCCTTGTCGCCTTCCTTGGCGAGCAGCCGGGCCAGCGGCAGGCGCAGCCTGGAGAAGCCGGCATCGTTGATCGCGGGCGGGAATGCGGGGTCGGTGGCAAGCACCAGCAGGCGGCGATAGGCCGGATCGTCCTGTCGGGCGTCCAGCCGGTTGACCAGCGCAAAGATCCAGTCGTCGGGAATCGAGCCGAAGGCGCTGGGGGCCTGCTTCTGGATCATTTCCAGCGTGGCGACGGCATCGCTGTCCCGCTTGCTGTCGAGTTCGACCGCATAGCGCAGCCGCCAGGCGATGTCGGCGGCGCCGGGCAGCGCGGTGAGCATGCGGGCATGGCCGAGCGCGGCGTCGAGCTTGTTCGCCTGGCCTTCGCAGATCGTCGCCGAGAGCAGGATCGGGCCTTGCAGCAAGGGTTCCAGCGTGCCGAAATCCTTGCGTGCGACCAGCGGCGAGATGATCTTGAGGACGCCGTTGCAGTCATTGCCGTTCATCGAGGATTGCAGGCGCGGCATCGCCTTGGCGGCGGCGCGGGAAATGTCCTGGCGGGCCTCGGCCTGGGCCGGGAGGCCCGCGGATGCGAGGGCGAGCGCAGCAGCGAGTGCCCGGCCGGGCTTGGCATTGATCATCGTAATCCCCTTGTCGGGCCGACATGCTAGGGAGGGATCGGCGGCCTGTCAGCCCACCCCGTCATGAAAAGCGCGGTTATTCCCGCCGTTACGCCACTATAGATGGATCTTTGCGGTTCGGTCCGCAGCGGCCAGAGCGCAAGCCACCGGCCACCGGCGCGGCGCACGGTTCCAGCGGTAACGGGGGCGGGGCATGCTGGCCTGTGTGCCGGGCGATCGGTGCCGGGCGATCGGCGTCGGGCGCCAGGCCGTTCCCCCTCCTGCACCGGTCCGGCAAGAGGGGGAGGCTGTGCTTAGATGTCCAGGTTGGCGACGTTGAGCGCGTTGTCCTGGATGAACTCGCGGCGCGGTTCGACGACGTCGCCCATCAGGCGGGTGAAGATCTCGTCGGTGACGTCGGCGTCCTCGACCTTGACCTGCAGCAGGGCGCGGTTTTCCGGATCCAGCGTGGTTTCCCAGAGCTGTTCCGCGTTCATTTCGCCTAGACCCTTGTAGCGCTGGATCGACAGGCCCTTGCGGCCCGCCGCCAGCACCGCGTCGAGCAACTGGGCAGGGCGGGTGATGACGTCGGCGCCGACAATCGGACGGGTCGCTGCCTCGTCCTCGCCTTCGGCCGCTTCCACTTCGGCGGCGGCGCTGGCGCGGGTGAGACGGGCCGCCCCGGCATAGACGTCGGTATTCTCGGCCGCGAGGCGGGCGAGCTTGCGCGCCTCGGCGCTGGCGAGGAACGTGCCCTCGATCTTGTGATGGTCGGTCACGCCGCGCCACACGCGTTCGATTTCAAGGTTGCCTTCGTCGGTCAGGCGGGCGGACCAGCGGGCTTCCGGATCGCCGCGATCGAGCCACTGTGCCGTGCGCTCCAGCGCGGCATTGCGGTCGGCCGCCGAGAGCTCGGGCGCGAAGGCGCCGGAGAGCGCCAGCGCCTCGATGATGGTGGGATCGAAGCGGCGGGGAACAAAGCCCATCAGGTTGCGGAAACGGATCGCGTGATCGACCAGCGCCTCGAGGTCGCTGCCCATGCGGGCGCCGCCCGAGGTTTCCAGCACGCGGCCGGACAGCCCGGCCTCGACCAGATAGCGGTCGAGCGCGGCATTGTCCTTGAGGTAGACCTCGCTGCGGCCCTTGGCGACCTTGTAGAGCGGCGGCTGGGCGATGAAGAGGTGCCCGGCGCGGATGATTTCCGGCATCTGGCGATGGAAGAACGTCAGCAGCAGGGTGCGGATGTGCGCGCCGTCGACGTCTGCGTCGGTCATGATGACGACCTTGTGGTAACGCAGCTTTTCCAGGTTGAAATCGTCGCGGATGCCGGTGCCCATGGCCTGGATCAGCGTGCCGACTTCCTTGGACGAGATGATGCGGTCGAACCGCGCGCGCTCGACGTTGAGGATCTTGCCCTTCAGCGGCAGGATCGCCTGGGTCTTGCGGTCACGCCCGGACTTGGCCGAGCCGCCTGCGGAATCGCCCTCGACCAGGAACAGTTCGGACTTGGCGGGATCGCGTTCCTGGCAGTCGGCCAGCTTGCCGGGCAGCGAGGCGATGTCCATCGCGCCCTTGCGGCGGGTGAGTTCACGGGCGCGGCGCGCGGCTTCGCGGGCGGCGGCAGCGTCGATCACCTTCATGACGATGGTCTTGGCGGTGGCGGGATTTTCCTCCAGCCAGTCGGTCATCTTCTCGCTCATCAGCGCTTCCAGCGGCTGGCGCACTTCGGAGCTGACCAGCTTGTCCTTGGTCTGCGAGGAGAACTTGGGATCGGGCAGCTTGACCGAGACGATCGCCGTCAGGCCTTCGCGCATGTCGTCGCCCGAAAGCGAGACCTTTTCCTTCTTCAGCAGGCCCGAACGCTCGGCATAGCCGTTCAGCGTACGGGTCAGCGCGGCGCGGAACGCGGCGAGGTGGGTGCCGCCGTCACGCTGCGGGATGTTGTTGGTGAAGCACAGCACGTTCTCGTAGTAGGAATCGTTCCACTCGAGCGCGACTTCCATGCCGATGCCGTCCTTGTCCGCGGCAATGGCGATCGGTTCGGGCATCAGCGGCTGCTTGTTGCGGTCGAGGAACTGCACGAAGGCGCCGATGCCGCCTTCGTAATAGAGATCGTGTTCCTTGGTCTCCTCATGGCGCTTGTCGCGCAAGAGGATGCGCACGCCCGAGTTCAGGAACGCGAGTTCGCGGTAGCGGTGCTCCAGCTTGTCGAAATCGAACTCGGTGACGTTCTTGAACGTCTCGGTCGAGGCGAGGAAGGTCACGCGGGTGCCCTTCTTGAAGCCGTTGTCGTCCGGGTTCTGTTCCACCTTCGGCGCATCGCCGACGATCTTGAGCGGCGCCACGGCATCGCCGTTGGCGAACTTCATCCAATGCTCCTTGCCGTCGCGCCAGATGGTCAGTTCCAGCCACTCGGACAGGGCGTTCACCACCGAGACGCCGACGCCGTGTAGGCCGCCGGAAACCTTGTAGGCATTGTCGTCCGACGTATTCTCGAACTTGCCGCCGGCGTGGAGCTGGGTCATGATGACCTCGGCCGCCGAGACGCCTTCCTCCGGGTGGAGGCCGGTGGGAATGCCGCGGCCGTTGTCCTCCACCGAGACCGAGCCGTCCGGGTTGAGTTCGATCAGCACCAGGTCGCAGTGGCCTGCCAGCGCTTCGTCGATCGCGTTGTCCGACACTTCGAACACCATGTGGTGCAGGCCCGAACCGTCGTCGGTATCGCCGATGTACATGCCCGGACGCTTGCGAACCGCGTCGAGGCCCTTGAGGACCTTGATCGAATCCGCGCCGTAGCTGTTCTGGTTCTTGCCGTTGTCGGTCCCGTTGCCGGGCACAGTGCCGTTCGTGCTGTCGTCGGTGCTAGCCATGGCGAGGATATAGGGTTTCGGGGCTGGAAACCCAAGCAGAACCGGCTTTGTGCACGGTCTTTTCCACAAGACTGGGGCAGGCTGCGCGTTCCGCCCGGCGAGGGCGACGCCAGCGGCTTGCCGGGATGCAAGAAAGGGCGGCTCCTCGCGGAGCCGCCCTTCGCCATTGGGGATTGCCCATGCCGGGAGGGGGAACATGGACTTTCGCCGCAGCACACACACCCTGCGCGACGCGGCGACACCGAATGCCGAGGGCGTTCGGGAGATGGCTTTTCCTGCAAACTTGGTATTTTTGGCTTATCGCTGGCCTGGCGGTCACGTCGCCTTGCCATGAATCGGAATTACACCATCGGGGAATTTTTGCAAACGTCAAAGTAACAAAATTACGTGCGATTTTTGCAATTGCAGCCTGCCGGTCGCCCGTTCTCGCGCTTGCGACCCTCAAAACCGCGCGCTCCACTGGACACCTGCAAAATGTGCCTATAGTGGCCGGCCATGACTGACCAGACTTCCTCAACGAATCCGGGGCAGGGCTCCGACTCCATCCTGATCGTCGATTTCGGCAGCCAGGTCACCCAGCTCATCGCCCGGCGCGTGCGCGAGGCGGGTGTCTACTCGGAAATCGCCCCCTTCAATGCCGCGAAGGATGCCTTCGCCCGCATGAAGCCGGCCGGCGTGATCCTGTCCGGCTCGCCCGCTTCGGTGCTTGACGACAATGGCCCGCGCATTCCGGCGGAAATCCTCGAAAGCGGCCTGCCGATCCTGGGTATCTGCTATGGCCAGCAGTCGCTGATGCACCAGCTCGGCGGCGAGGTCCTGCTCGGCGATTCGGGCGAATTCGGCCGCGCCTTCATCGAGATCGGCGACGATTGCGCGCTGTTCGACGGCCTCTGGACCAAGGGTGAGCGCCATCAGGTTTGGATGAGCCACGGCGACAAGGTGACGCGCCTTGCCCCCGGCTTCCGCCCCGTCGCTTCCAGCGAAGGCGCGCCTTTCGCGGTCATCGCCAACGACGAGAAGCGCATCTACGCGATGCAGTTCCACCCCGAGGTCGTGCATACGCCCGACGGCGGCAAGCTGCTCAAGAACTTCGTTCGCCACGTCTGCGGTCTTGCCGGTGACTGGACGATGGCCGAGTTCCGCAAGACCAAGATCGAGGAAATCCGCGCCCAGGTCGGCGACAAGCGGGTAATCTGCGGCCTGTCGGGCGGCGTCGATTCGGCCGTTGCGGCGCTGCTCATCCACGAGGCGATCGGCGACCAGTTGACCTGCGTCTTCGTCGATGGCGGCATCCTGCGCATGGGTGAGGCCGAGCAGGTCGTCAGCCTGTTCCGCGGCCACTACAACATCCCGCTGGTCCACGTCGATGCCTCGACGCTGTTCCTCAACGGCCTGGCCGGCGTCACCGACCCCGAAGCCAAGCGCAAGTTCATCGGCAAGACCTTCATCGACGTCTTCGAGGACGAAGCGAAGAAGATCGGCGGCGCCGAATTCCTGGCGCAGGGCACGCTCTACCCGGACGTGATCGAATCGGTCTCGTTCACCGGCGGTCCCTCGGTCACGATCAAGAGCCACCACAACGTCGGCGGCCTGCCCGAGCGCATGAACATGAAGCTCGTCGAGCCGCTGCGCGAACTGTTCAAGGACGAAGTGCGCGTGCTGGGCCGGGAGCTCGGCCTGCCCGAGATCTTCGTGGGCCGCCACCCGTTCCCCGGACCGGGCCTCGCGATCCGCATCCCCGGCGAAGTGACGCGGGAGCGCTGCGATATCCTGCGCAAGGCGGACGCGATCTATCTCGAGGAAATCCGGAGCGCTGGCCTCTACGATGCGATCTGGCAGGCCTTCGCGGTGCTGCTGCCGGTGAAGACCGTGGGCGTGATGGGCGACGGGCGCACCTACGACAGCGTCTGCGGCCTGCGCGCGGTGACGTCGACCGACGGCATGACGGCGGACATCTACCCCTTCGACGCCGCCTTCCTGTCGCGCGTGGCGACCCGCATCATCAATGAGGTGAAGGGTATCAACCGCGTGGTCTACGACTACACCTCGAAGCCGCCGGGCACGATCGAGTGGGAATAATTCAGACCAATCCGAACGCCGTCGATTTCACGCTATAGCCCTCCATAAAACGTTGAAATATCTAAATAAATTGTCCGACATCTATCGCCGTCTATCGCGGAGCAAGCCTCGGGATTGACGGTATAGCTGACGGTATGTCGGCTCTTGTTTCATCGTCAGATTGCATATACCGTCACGGCTAAGAGAGCTTGTGACGGTATTTTTTTCGGCATTACGCCATTGAAATTAAAAGGAAATTTTCCGTTCAGGGAGACTGGTTTTGGCCTGACGGTATAATTGGTGGCTCTCTAGCGTTTTTTGAACGATTTCGGAGGATCAAATGCTGACTGACGCCGCCATCAAAGCACTGAAACCAAAGGACAAATTATACAAGGTCGCCGACCGTGACGGTATGTACGTCGCGGTGCAGCCCTCCGGGGCGATCGTGTTCCGTTACGACTACCGCATGAACGGTCGCCGGGAGACATTGACGCTTGGTCGATACGGCTCGGCCGACCTGTCTCTGGCGCGTGCGCGGGAGAAGCTGATCGACGCGCAGCGCGCCATTCTCGAAGGGCGGTCGCCTGCGCAGGAAAAGCAGCGGGAGAAGCGCCGGATCAAGGAGGCCAAGAGCTTCGGCGAGTTTGGCGAGCGCTGGCTGCAAGAGCACCGGATGGCGGAAAGCACCCGTGCTATGCGCCGCTCTATCTATGAGCGGGACATCCTTCCGACTTTTCGGAATCGGCTGCTGACGGAAATCAGCTCCGAGGATTTGCGGGCGATGTGTGCGAAGGTGAAAGCCCGAGGCGCGCCCGCAACGGCGGTCCATGTCCGGGACATCGTGAAGCTGGTTTACGCCTTCGCGATCCTGCACGGGGAGAAGGTGCCGAATCCCGCCGAGGAAGTCGGGCCGGCCTCGATCGCCACCTTCGTTCCCAAGGACCGCTCACTATCGCCCGCTGAAATCCGCGTCATGCTCAGCCAACTTGAGCATGTGGCGACCCTGCCGACCATCCGGCTCGGACTGAAGCTGTTCCTCATCACCATGGTTCGCAAGAGCGAGCTGCAGGACGCGACTTGGGATGAAGTGGATTTCGAGAATGCGGTGTGGTCGATCCCGAAGGAGCGGATGAAGCGCTCCAAGGCCCACAATGTCTATCTGCCGGAGCAGGCGATCGACATCCTCGTTGCGCTCAAGACCTGCGCCGGCAACTCCAGATACCTGTTGCCGTCGCGCTATGACGCGGACGCGCCGATGTCGCGGGCGACGTTCAACCGCGTGACCTATGCAGTCGTCGAGCAGGCCAAAAAGGCGGGACTGCCGCTGGACCCGTTCACCGTCCACGATCTCCGCCGGACGGGCTCGACGCTGCTCAATGAGCTGGGTTTCAACAGCGACTGGATCGAAAAATGCCTCGCGCATGAGGACGGCCGGTCATCGCGCGGCATCTACAACAAGGCGGAATATGAGCACCAGCGCCGCCACATGATGCAGGAATGGGCCAATCTCATCGACGCCTGGGTCGCAGGCCAGAAATACGCTCCGACGCTCTATCCAGCGTCCATGGACCTTCTGGTTCCCGAGCCTAGCCTTTGACGGGCCGGGCTTTCCTCAGATTGACGTCAGGCGACGGCGCTCGCTTGATGCCTTTTGCTCTGGAGGCTTGGCGGCGCTGCTCAAGCCAAGCCTCCACTTCGCCGAGATCCCACACCACTGTTCGGGCGGTCAGATAGAAGCGCTGGGGAAACTCGCCGCGCTGCTCCATGTCATAGATGGTCGTGTCGGCAAGTGGGACGATCTCGCGGAGCTGATGCCGGCGAATGGTGCGTTTGGTCGGTGAAGGCGAATGGCTCATCTTTGACCTCACTTCTTATGATTGAGCTTGCCGGGCACGCTGGACTTTTGCGAAACCCCGATCGGTGGCGATGAAGCGTTCCAGCATGGGGACGATCAGGCGGACGGGATCGGTCGGCTGTTGCCCCGCCTCGCGGCCGAGGATTTCGGCATAGGCGGTCAGGTCGCGGTGCAAGCTGGCGGGCAGTTCCAGCGTGACCTTGACGGGTTTTTCGTCGGCGATCGGGCCGAGCTTCAGCTTGGTCATGGCGTTCCCCCATAGGGTTCGAGCACAAGGTCGCGGGTGACGATGACGCGGACCGGGAAACCCGGCCGAATGGTCAGCGTCGGAGCGATCTGCAACTGGCGCTGGACGATTTGCTGGCCGGCCTGATTGATGGTGTCGTGCGCCCCGTCGCGGATCGCCCGCACAAGACGGTCATTGTCGTCGGTGGCAAGTTCGGTGCCGATGCCGAGTAGCGTCGAAAGGGCCGCGGCCTTGGCGAGATCCCACCAGTGATAATCGACGCCATCCTCCAACCCGGCATAGCCTTGGGTATCGGCACCCGGCTGGCGCTCCAGCACGATCGAGCGACCGTTCGGGAAGATCAGGCGGTTCCAGACGAGCAGGATGCGGCGCTGGCCGAAGCCGACGCCATTGTCATACTCGCCGATGACGCGCGTGCCTTGCGGGATCAGCAGGATGCGCCCGGTCGGGCTGTCGTAGATGTTTTCCGTTACCTGCGCCGTAATCTGGCCGGGAAGATCGGAGCGGATGCCGGTGATGAGCGCGGCGGAAATCACCGCGCCGGCCTGAAGCACATTCGGCGAAACGGGCGCGGCAACGCGATCGGACGCGACGGTGCGTCGATCGGGTGTCTGGTTGAGGAAGGCGAGCTGGCGGTCCTGCGCCGAAGGGGTGGCAGGCTGTGGCGCAAGGCCGAGGCTGGCAAGGTTAGGCGCGGCTGCCGTGGTGTCGGCCGTCGCCGTCGCCGCTGGCGCAGCGGTGCGCGTCTCCGTCGAGGCGAAGAGGCGCGCGGTCCGCGCCGCCTCCAGTTCCTGCAAACGGCGCTGCTCCTCCGCACTGAGGCCGGGTTGCACGGCCGGATTGGCACCCGTGCCGGCGAGCGCCTGCGTAACGGGCTGTCCCCGGTTTTGCGCGTCAAGGATAGGTCGGCCGAGATCGCCGGGAAGCGGCGGGCCGAGCACCGGCCCGGTGTAGTCGCGCGGCAGGCTGTTGAGGCCGTCCGGCGTCGCCCGGTTGTCGGTCGAAAGCAGTTCCTCGTTCTGGCGGCTACCCTGGGAGGTCTGGAGCGCGTAGATCAACGCACCGCCGACACTGAGGCTGGCGACAAGACCAAGACCGGCGAGCACCTTGCGCGACAGGCGGGTGACGCGCAGCGGCTCGGGGCGCAGGCGCATGGGTGCGACCGGCTCGCCGGTCAGCGGGCGGGCATCATCGAAAGGTTCCGGCGCCTCGGGCTTGCGCCCTTCTTCCTTTTCGGGATCGACCTCGCTCACGATGCGGGCCTCCCGTCGGTGCGCGAGATGCGGACCCGCTTCTGGTTGCGGTCGGCTCCGAAGCGCAGTTCGGCGGCAGCGAACAGCCGGTCCACGATCATGTATTTGCCGCGCACGCGATAGTTGACCAGTTCCGAGGTATTGCCCTCCGGCCCGACGACGAAGAGCGGCGGCATCTCGCCCTGGCCGATGCCACGCGGGAACTCGATGAAGACCTGCCTTCCGTCATCGAAGGCGCGCAGCGGTCGCCACGGCGCCCGGTCGCCGGAAATCTCGTAGCGGAAATTGACGTTGGCGAGATCGACGCCGGAGGCGACGGGCTGCGCGGCTTGCGCGTCAGCGTTCTGGCGGCGGAGCGCAATGAGTTGGTCCTGCGGATACTGCCAGGACACCGACGCCATATAGGTGCGTTCGGTCGAGCGCAGTTCCATGTGGTAGGTGCGCAGGTTGGTGTTGATGACGAGATTGGTCATCAAATCGGTGCGTGTCGGCTTGACGAGGATATGGACCTGACGGGTAGCGCCCGTGCCGCTTTCGGTATCCCCGATGATCCAGCGCACCGTGTCGCCAGCGGCGACCGGGCCGGAACCGACCAGCGTTTCGCCCGGCTGGAGCGCGATGTCGGTGATCTGCCCCACAGCGGTGTAGACCTGATAGAGCGCGCCTTGCGTGAAGGGATAGACCTGCATCGAATTGATGAAGCCGTCGCGGACGGGTTGCACGCGGGCCTGCGCGTTTGCCTGATTGACCCTGGCCGTGGGGTCGACCGGCTCCGGCGTGCGGCGCGTGGTCTCGACAGGTTTCATCTGGCCGGGCAACGGCAACGGGCGCGGCAGCTCGACCACCGTGACCGGCGCAGGCGGATCGACCGTCTGCACGGCGGGCGCGGCATCGTCATAGGCTATCTCGGGCGGCGGGGTCGTCGTGGCGCAGCCGGCGAGCGCCGTCGTGCAAATGAGGAGAACCGGCAAAGTGGATTTACGGAAAGCCGGAAAGACGGGATTGCGTGCCGCCGGATGTCCGGCGGTCGGATAAGACGGCCGGATCATTGTCCAAGCTCCTTCGACCAGTTGATGGCGTTGACGTAGATGCCGAGCGGATTGGCTCGGAGTTTTTCGGGGTCGCGCGGGGTCTGCACGACGACGGTGAGGATGGCGGACCAACGCTCGGTCGAGGCGAGCGAGCCGTCCTGATAGCGGCGCTCCGTCCAGGCCACTCGGAAGCTGTCGGGAGATGCGCGGATGACCGACGACACTTCCACCGCGATCTGCTGCTTGCCAACCTTGGTGAATGGGTCGTTGGCGCGGGCATAGTCGTTAAGCGCCAGAGCGCCGGCCTGCGTCGTGAACTCATAGGCGCGAAGCCAGTTCTGCCGCACGATGATGGCGTCCGCCGGGATCGCGCGGACCTGTTCGATGAACCGGGCCAGATGGAAAGCGATCTGTGGATCGGTCGGCCGGTAGTCAGCGACGGCGGGGGCGACGGCCTGTGCCTGGCCGAGCTTGTCGACCTGCACCACCCACGGCACGATCGATCCGCTGGTGGACTGCCAGACCAGCGCGGCGGACAGCCCCGCCGACAGGGCGAGCGAGCCGAAGGCCATGAAGCGCCAGTTCCGGGCCTGCACGCGGGCGGAACCGATGCGGTCGTCCCAGACCTGCGCCGCTCGTTGATAGGGCGTCTCGGGCTGAGGGGATTTTCCGTAATGGGTGGCGGGTCTTTTGAACATCAGCGGTCACTTTCAGAGAGATTGATGGAGGAGCCGCCGCCGTGGCTGTCGCCGCTGCGCACGGAATGGGCGGCGGCCTGAATGCCGTGCATGAATTGCTGCGAGCGCTTCATGCGCTTGGCCCATGCGGGCGAGCCATCGGCGGCGGATGATGACGAGGCGGAGGTGGACCCGGTATCGCCGGCCTCTCCCCCGATGGTTCCGGCAGTCGAAGAGCCGCCCGTGACCTCGAACGCACCGCGAGCGCCAGCCTGATAGCTTTGCTTCATGCTGTCGGCGGCTCTCGATGCCGCGCGCTTCAGGGGAGACGCGGCCGCCTGCGCGCCGGTCGAGGCGACATTGCCGAGACCGGAGGCAACGGCGGATGTGCCCGACTGTCCGGCGGCGCCAAGACTGTAGGCAGTCGAAGCGCCACCAGCGAGAGCCGCGCCGCCACGGGCAGCGGCGGCCGCGCCTCCGGCAAGCGCACCGGTCCCTCCAGCGGCAGCGCCAAGGGCAGCACCTCCGGCCATGACCATACCGCCTGCGGCGAGGCCCGTTCCGACCGCTGCGCCCGCGCCAAGCTGTGGGCCGCCGGAGATGAGGCCGTTGGCGATGCCGGGGCCGAAGATGCCGAGGCCGAGCAGCGAGAGCGCCGCGAGCACGATCGCCATGGCGTCGTCGATCGACGGCGTGGCGCCGCCGAAGCCAGCGGTGAACTCGGAAAACAGCGTCGAACCGATGCCGATGATGACGGCGAGCACCAGAACCTTGATGCCCGACGAGATGACGTTGCCGAGCACCCGTTCGGCCATGAAGGCGGATTTGCCGAACAGGCCGAAGGGGATCAGCACGAAGCCCGCGAGCGTCGTCAGCTTGAACTCGATCAGGGTGACGAAGAGCTGGACGGCAAGGATGAAGAAGGCGAGCAGGATCAGCGCCCAAGCGAACAGCAGGCAGGCGATCTGGATGAAGTTCTCGAAAAACGAGACCCAGCCCATCAGGTCGGAAATAGATTCCAGTAGCGGGCGGCCGGCGTCGAGGCCGGTCTGCGCCACCTTGCCGGGGCGCAGCAGGTCGGCAACGGAAAAGCTGGTCCCGGACGCCTTCAGGCCGAGACCGGCGAAGCTCTCGAAGACGATGCGGGCGAGATTGTTCCAGTTGCCGATGATGTAGGCGAAGACGCCGACGAACAGCGTCTTCTTGACCAGGCGAGCGATGATGTCGTCATGGGCGCCCCACGACCAGAACAGCGCGGCCAGCACCACGTCGATGACGATCAGCGTCGTCGCGATGAACGCGACCTCGCCGGACAGCAGGCCGAAGCCCCCGTCGATATATTTGGTGAAGACTTCGAGGAAATGGTCGATGACGCCGGTGCCGCCCATGTCAGCGCGCCTCCGGCTTCACCGGCTCGGGCTGGATCACCGGCTCGGCTTTCTTGACGATCGGGTCTTCGGTCGGAGCCGATGGCCACAATGTCGTCGGAGCGTCCGGTGCATCCGGCGTCTGCGCACCCTGCTTCAGGAAGCGGTCGCGGTTCTCGGCCCATATGCCGAGGCAAGCAGGATCGCGGGTGGCGGCCTCGCCCATGTCCCGGCAACGGCGAAGGCGTTGGCGCAGGTCGCCAGTGTCGACGCGTTGGCGTGCCTGCGTGCCGACCTCGGCCGGTTCAGGCTGGCGCGTAAACTCGATCACAGCGGCAGTGATGGCGACGCCGACGAAGACGACGGCGCCGAGCCGGGCAAGCATCTTGCCGTCCATGGGCGTCGCCTCCCTCAATTGCCGCTGCTCGGGAACATCCGGGCATTGCCCGGCTGATAGCCGGCACCCGGCGTCAGGAAGCGGCGGCGCTGCTCGCGCCCCTGTTCCGCGGCGGCTGCCCGTTCAGCGTCGGTCAGAGCCTGCGCCCTGCCATTGGCGGCGACGACGGCGGTGAGATCGGCAAGTTGTTGGGCCTGAAGCGCGAGAAGCTGGTTGCCCGCCTGTGTCGCCTGAAGCGCGCCGGTCGCGCCCTGGCTCTGGCCGACCAGCGCCGACATCTGGGCGCGGTTGGTGTCGATGTTGCTGACGACGCCCGCCTGCACACGCATGGCGTCCTGCAACCCGCCCACCGTGTTCTGCCAGCGCGAACGGGCGTCGGCGACAAGCTGCTGATCGGTGGCCGACAGCGAGACATTGCCGTATTTTTGGCTGAACATCTGATCGATCTGCTGAACGTCGAAGGCGATGTTCTGCGCCTGTGCCAGAAGCTGCTGGGTGCGCTGGACCGACTGCTGAATCTGTTGCAGCGACGAATGCGGCAGGCTCGCCAGATTGCGGGCCTGATTGATGAGCATCTGCGCTTCGTTCTGAAGCGAGGTGATCTGGTTGGTGATCTGCTGGAGTGCGCGGGCGGCCTGAAGCACGTTCTGCGCATAATTGGTCGGATCATAGACGATGATGGCGTGCGCGGGCGTCGCCAGCATGGGAGCGACGGCGACGGATGCGGCGAGTAGCGCTGCCGCGACGCGGCGGGCGCGCGAACGGGCGGGGATACGGATCATGACAGGTTCTCCTTGATTTCAGGGGACGGGACAGTGGTCGGGGGGACGACATTGGTGAGATCGCCGAGCATGTCGGCGGCCCAGGCGAGGCGGTTCTCGCACAGCCATTCGTAGAGGAAGCCGTTTGTCCCCGAACGCGCATGAACCTCGGCGATGAGCTGTTGATGCTGACGCGAGGACGCCGCGCAGAGCGTCAGCGCCACTTCGCTGAGGCCCAGGTCAAACAGGCGATTGCCGCGCCGCGACTGGCAGTAGTAGTCGCGCTTGGGCATCGCCCGTGCGAGGATCTCGATCTGACGATCGTTGAGGCCGAAGCGGCGATAGATGGCGGTTATCTGTGGTTCGATCGCGCGTTCGTTCGGCAGCAATAGTCGGGTCTGGCAGCTTTCGATGATGGCGGGCGCGATAGCGCTGCCGTCGATGTCCGACAGGCTTTGGGTGGCGAAGATGACCGACGCGTTCTTCTTGCGCAGCGTTTTCAGCCACTCGCGAAGCTGGCCGGCGAATCCCTCGTCGTCGAGGGCGAGCCAGCCTTCATCGACGATGATGAGCGTCGGTGAACCGTCGAGCCGATCTTCAATGCGGTGGAACAGATAGGCCAGAACGGCAGGCGCAGCGTCCGTGCCAATCAGCCCTTCGGTTTCAAACACCTGAACGGTGGCCGTGCCCAGATGCTCGCTTTCGGCATCGAGCAACCGACCGTAGGGTCCGCCGACGCAATAGGGCCGGAGTGCCTGCTTCAGATCGTTGGACTGGAGCAGGACGCACAGGCCAGTGATGGTGCGCTCGCCCACCGGCGCGGAGGCCAGCGAAGTCAGCGCCGTCCAGATATGCTCCTTCACCTCCGGCGTGATGGTGACGCCTTCGCGCAGGAGGATGGCGACGATCCAGTCGCCCGCCCAGGCGCGCTCGCTCGTCTCCTCAATGCGGGCGAGCGGTTGCAGCGAAACGGACGTGTCCGAGCCGTCCGTCAGCCCGCCGCCGAGATCGTGCCAGTCGCCCCGCATGGCGAGTGCGGCGGCACGGATCGAGCCGCCGAAGTCGAAGGCGAAGACCTGGGCGCCTCTGTAGCGACGGAACTGAAGCGCCATGAGCGCCAGCAGCACCGACTTGCCGGCGCCGGTCGGGCCGACGATCAGGGTGTGGCCGACATCGCCGACATGCAGGGAAAACCGGAACGGGGTCGAGCCTTCGGTCTTGCCGAAGAGCAGTGGGGGCGCTGCAAAATGCTCGTCCCGTTCCGGCCCCGCCCACACCGCCGAAAGCGGGATCATGTGGGCGAGATTGAGCGTGGAGATCGGCGGCTGCCGGACGTTGGCATAGACATGCCCCGGCAACGATCCGAGCCAGGCATCCACGGCGTTGATGGTCTCTGCCATCGCCGTGAAGTCGCGGCCCTGAATGACCTTCTCCACGAGGCGTAGTTTTTCGTCGGCGATGCGCGGATCGGCGTCCCACACCGTCACGGTGGCGGTGACATAGGCGATGCCCGCATAGTCCGCTCCGAGTTCCTGAAGAGCGAGATCGGCATCCGCCGCCTTGTTCGACGCATCCGTGTCCACCAGCGCGGATTGCTCGTTGGTCATCACCTCCTTGAGGATCGCGGCAATGGACTTGCGCTTGGCGAACCATTGCCGCCGGATCTTCGTCAGCAGCTTGGTCGCGTCGGTCTTGTCGAGCAGTATTGCGCGGGTGGCCCAACGGTACGGAAAGGCCAGCCGGTTCAGTTCGTCGAGCAGGCCCGGCGTCGTCGCGGTCGGAAATCCGGTGATGGTCAGGACGCGCAGATGCTGATCGCCCAGGCGCGGCTCCAGCCCGCCGGTCAGCGGCTGATCGGCAAGCAGCGCATCGAGATAGATCGGGGTTTCGGGCACGCGGACGCGGTGCCGGTGTGTCGAGACGCAGCCGTGCAGGTAAGTCAGCGTTTCGCCGTCATCGAGCCAGCGGCATTCCGGCATGAAGGCTTCGATCAGGCGGAGCAGCCGGTCGGTTCGGTCGGCGAAGGCGTTGCACACCTCGTTCGGATCGATGCCGGCCTTCTCGCGTCCCTCGTAGAGCCAGGTTTCCGCACGGGCGGCGTCTTCGGCAGGCGGCAGATAGGTGAAGGTCAGGAAGTAGCTGGACTCGAAATGCGCGCCCGCTTCCTCGAAATCCGCCTTGCGCTCGGCATCGACCAATGCGGATGCCGCATCGGGAAATGTGCTGGCGGGGTAGATCGCCGCTGGATGGCGCTGCGCCTCCACGAAGATCGCCCAACCGGAGCCAAGGCGGCGGAAGGCGTTGTTGAGGCGACCGGCGACGGCGACCAGTTCGGCGGGCACGGCCGAATCCAGATCGGGACCGCGAAACCGTGCCGTGCGCTGGAAGCTGCCGTCCTTGTTGAGCACGATGCCGGGACCGACAAGGGCTGCCCAGGGCAGGAAGTCGGCAAGCCGGCTATTGCGATTGCGATATTCGGCGAGGTTCATCATCGGTGCGCTCCCCTCAAACCGTGAGATGCGCGGGGATGCGCAGATGGCGGCGGCCGACATCGACGAAGAGCGGATCGCGCTTCGCCGCCCACACCGCCGCGAAATGACCGATCGCCCAGATGGCGAGGCCGACCAGCCAGAGGCGCAGGCCGAGGCCGACCGCGCCTGCCAGTGTGCCGTTCATAATGGCGATGGCGCGCGGAGCGCCGCCGAGCAGGATCGGCTCGGTCAGTGCCCGGTGGACCGGCACGGTGAAGCCAGGAACCTCGCCCCCCTGTTCGACGACGCCCGCCATCAGACCAGCGCTCCGCCGCCGAACGAGAAGAACGACAGGAAGAAGCTCGACGCGGCGAACGCGATCGAGAGGCCGAAGACGATCTGGATCAGGCGACGGAAGCCGCCCGACGTATCGCCGAAGGCCAGTGCGAGGCCCGTGGTGATGATGACGATCACGGCGATGATCTTGGCGACCGGGCCTTCGATCGACTGGAGGATGGATTGCAGCGGCGCTTCCCACGGCATGGATGAGCCGGAGGCATGGGCGGGCGCGGCCATCATCAGGCTCACGACGGCGACCGAAGCCGTCATGGTGAGGTGATGCGGCAGTTGGGACAGGCGCCTATGGGCGAGCAATATGGGACGCGAACGCGGGATCATCGATGGTCTCCTTCGGGTTTGAGGGCTTGGGCTGAGGAAGCCGCAACGCCGTCGCCCTCGATGACGGCGGGCGCGACGCGGTAATCGCCGTCTGGGCCAAGGCCCTCGACACGGGCGAATTCAGTGAGCCGGCGCGCGGAGCCGCGTCCAGAGAGGACGGCAACGAGGTCGATGGTCTCGGCGATCAGCGCGCGCGGAACGGTGACGACAGCTTCCTGGATGAGCTGTTCCATCCGGCGAAGCGCGCCGATGGCGCTGCCGGCGTGGATGGTGCCGACGCCGCCGGGATGGCCGGTGCCCCATGCCTTTAGGAGATCGAGCGCTTCCGCGCCGCGCACCTCGCCGACCGGGATGCGGTCGGGGCGCAGGCGTAAGGATGAACGAACGAGATCCGACAGGGACGCCACGCCATCCTTCGTCCGCATGGCGACGAGGTTGGGCGCGGCGCATTGCAGTTCGCGCGTGTCCTCGATGATGACGACGCGATCAGTGGTTTTCGCCACCTCAGCGAGGAGCGCGTTGGTCAGCGTCGTCTTGCCGGTAGATGTGCCGCCCGCGACGAGAATGTTGGCACGGGACGCGACACCCTCGCGCAACGCCTCGGCCTGTCCTGCTGTCATGATCCCGGCCTGGACGTAATCGTCGAGGGTGAACACGGCGACGGCGGGTTTGCGGATGGCGAAGGCGGGCGCGGCGACGACGGGTGGCAGCAAGCCCTCGAACCGCTCGCCTGTTTCCGGCAACTCGGCCGAGACGCGGGGGCTGCCCGCATGGACCTCGGCGCCGACATGATGGGCGACCAGGCGCACGATACGTTCGCCATCGGCGGGCGACAGTCGCTCGCCGGTATCGGACAGTCCCTCGGAGAGCCGGTCGATCCAGATGCGGCCATCCGGGTTCAGCATCACCTCGACGACGGAAGCGTCTTCCAGGAACCGGGTGATGGCAGCACCAAGCGCGGTGCGCAGCATCCGCGCCCCGCGTGCCAAGCCTTCCGAATGGTGATGTGAAGCGGCCATCTGATCCCCGTGTCCGCCGGGGAGACATCAGACGGTCCCCGGACGGGGATGATTAAAAGAGCCGGAAATTAGGCTGTTTCAACAAGTATCTAACACCCGGCGGCCATAGCGAAGAAACGGCGGCAATCGGCGGGATTGATTATTGGACACAGCACACCAGAGGCGTCCGCTATTCTGTATCGCCTGCTCCATTTCGTCGCGAGTCGATGTCGCGCGACAGGTCTTTCAGGAACCGATCGCCGGTCGCCAACTTCCGCCCCAGCGTTTGAAGGAAGCCCTCGAACCGCTCCGTGCCTTTGGCGCGCGCTGATGCCTGGGCACTGTCAGGAAGCGGCGGCGTGACGGTCAGCCAAAAGCGGATGAACAGCGAAAGCGTTTCTCCGAGGATGGCGAGGTCTTCATCCATTCCCTCGATCTGCCGACCGATCCGGTCCATGCGACGGGCAAACACGGCTTCCAGCCGTTCCGAGGCGTCGGCAGACAGGAACGACGCGACAGCGGCTTCGATGACAGCGGACTTGGAGATATTGCGGCGGAGCGCCAAAGCCTCGACCTTTTTCAGGAGGTCGGGGTCGAAATAGACGTTCATGCGGGTCTTGGTCTGCATGGCCGTCCCTTTCACAATTCTATACCATCGGCAGGGTCCATCGACGCCTGCCGGGCAACCGATGTGACCTGTTGGCGGAGGCTGCGCGCCTTGGCGGCATCCACGTCCGGCTCATCGTCGAGTATGTCAAACTCGCCGACTGGCGCGTGATCCGGCGGCGTGATCTCCTCATGCTCCGGCAATTCCGGCTCGCGGCGGATGCCTGCATTGGCCGGATCGGTGTTCGTGCTGCCAGTATTTCCCGGTGCAACGTCGGCCGATGCAGCCGGGATCGCCAGCGCCGACCAATCATCGGCTGGCGGTTTTGCCGTGCCTTTTGCTGCTTCCGGTTTGGGCGGCGGCAACAGGCGCTCGCGGAAGCGTGCATCTTCGTAATAGCGAGCCTTCTTGGCTCGGATGGGCGGCACGCCCGCGACCAGCAGCAATTCGTCGGCGGGCGGGAGCTGCATCACCTCGCCAGGGGTGAGCAACGGCCGCGCCGTCTCCTGCCGCGAAACCATGAGGTGGCCAAGCCAGGGCGACAGCCGGTGGCCGGCATAGTTGGTGGAATCGCGCATCTCAGTCGCGGTTCCGAGGGCGTCCGACACGCGCTTGGCGGTTCGCTCGTCATTGGTGGCGAAGGCGACACGCACATGGCAATTGTCGAGCACGCTGTTGTTCGCGCCATACGCCTTCTCGATCTGGTTGAGACTCTGCGCGATCAGGAAACTCTTGATGCCGTAGCCCGCCATGAAGGCAAGCGCGCTCTCGAAGAAGTCGAGCCGCCCCAGCGCCGGGAACTCATCCAGCATCAACAGCAGCCGATGGCGGTTGGCGGATGTCTTCAGGTCTTCGGTCAGACGCCGCCCGACCTGATTGAGCAGCAGGCGGATCAGTGGCTTGGTGCGGTTGATGTCTGAAGGAGGAACCACGAGGTAAAGACTGACCGGCCGTTCCGCCGCCACCAGATCGGCAATGCGCCAGTCGCACTGGGCCGTCACCTTCGCCACCACGGGATCGCGATAGAGACCGAGGAACGACATGGCGGTCGAGAGCACGCCCGACCGTTCGTTGTCGCTCTTGTTCAGCAGTTCGCGCGCCGATGACGCGATGACCGGATGAACGCCGGCTTCGCCTAGATGCGGCGTGTTCATCATGGCGCGCAGCGTCGCCTCGACGGGGCGCTTTGGATCGGAGAGGAAATTGGCAACGCCGGCGAGCGTCTTGTCGGTTTCCGCATAGAGAACGTGGAGGATTGCGCCGACCAGCAGCGAATGACTGGTCTTTTCCCAATGGTTGCGCTTGTCGAGCGCGCCTTCAGGGTCAACGAGGATGTCGGCGATGTTCTGCACGTCGCGGACTTCCTTATCGCCGCGCCGCACCTCCAGCAGCGGATTATAGGCCGATGAAGTGGGATCGGTCGGATCGAACAGCAGCACGCGACCGTGCTTCGACCTAAAGCCGGCGGTCAGGCCCCAATTCTCGCCCTTGATGTCGTGAATGATGGTGCTGCCCGGCCAGGTCAGTAGCGTCGGCACGACGAGGCCGACGCCCTTGCCCGATCGGGTCGGAGCGAAGCACAGCACATGCTCGGGGCCGTCGTGACGGAGATAGTCGCGCTCGAGCCGACCGAGCAGGACGCCATCGGGGTCGAGCAGACCGGCCGCCTTGATCTCGTTAGGCTCCGCCCAACGCGCCGATCCATAGGTGGCGACATTCTTCGCCTGCCGCGCCCGAAGGACGGACATGCCGATCGCAACGGCGATGGCGATGAAGCCGCCTGAAGCCGCGATGATCGCCCCCTCGACGAATATCTTCGGCGCATAGGCGTCGTAGAAATACCACCACCAAAAGAAGGCCGGCGGATAGTAGATCGGCCAGCTCGCCACCATGAACCATGGCTCGCCGAGCTGCGCCTGAAAGCCAAGTTGCCACGCTGTCCACTGCGTCGCCGCCCAGGTCGTGAACAGAATGATGATGGAAACAAGGGCGATCTGCCCCCAAAGAATCTGACCTCCGCGCATACAAGCTCCGATCGGCAAAAGAGACGGAGCCGACCAGAGAATAGCCGTTCCAGCCAGAAGCAACAGAAAATCCCGGCGATCGGGCGATCGGATACTATAGCGAAGAAAAGGGATGGTCGGTGGCGGCTCGAATGCGCGGCGAGCGCAAGCGATCACCGTTCGCTGGTCAGGATATACGAGTCCACGGCATCAAGCAGGCCAGCAAGGGTGTGCAGCGCCGCTTCCATATCGGGAAGCGGCCAGTGGAAATGCTGCGGATAGCGGAATGCCTGACGGGCATGTGGCGGGCCAAGGCAATCGATGAGTGACGCCACTTTGCTATCCTCAAGTGCGCTCATGCCGCCTCTGGTCGCTCGACGGCGGCACCATTCCAGTTCATGCCCAATACCGATCAGGTCTTCCTCATCGCGGCCCTGAAAGCTGAGCGCCGCCTTCAACGACAACTCCATTGTGTGGGCGACGAGTTGGAAAAATGGGAGACGGATGGTATCTGCGACCTCTCCGGTTCGCCCCAGGCTCATAGCCGCCTCCGCATAAGATCTGGCGAGGGTCAGATATTGAAGGTCTCGACCGGGCTTCGCGCGCTGATGGCGAGAGACCGTCATTGCGGATAATTCCGTTGGCTATCCGCTTCGTCCGCGGCCTGTTCCAGTATCTTGCGATAACCGATCTTGGTCATCCAGCGCGCACGGGCGAGATGGCTTTCCCAGCATATCCGGGTGCGATCGGCGTCCAGCACCGGGTCGCGATGCAGCACGATCCGCGCCACCTCAGTCCAGTCGGCCCCATCCGCCTCGGCGTCGAGCAGGCGCATGTAGGTGACGAAATGCACCTCGTCATAGATCGAAATCTCCATCTCGGTTGGAGCCAGATCGTCGACATCGGGGTCAAGCTCAGGGCGTACTCGCATCGCACGGCCCTCCTTGGGACCTAGCGTCAAGCATCATCCCGAAATGGGATAATCCTGAATCAGGATT
This sequence comes from Novosphingobium sp. KA1, assembly GCF_017309955.1. NCBI lineage: Bacteria > Pseudomonadati > Pseudomonadota > Alphaproteobacteria > Sphingomonadales > Sphingomonadaceae > Novosphingobium > Novosphingobium sp. KA1. The sequence continues at coordinate 1,801,216 of NZ_CP021247.1, forward strand.
AGCGGAACGGCTCCCCCTTTTCAACGGAGAGCCGTCCCGAATGCAGAAGTCTTTGCGCACGCCCCGACAGATTTTACTGCAATCTCTTCTCGTCGAGGCGCGCAAGGCCAAGGGACTGACGCAGGCTGAGTTGGCGGCTGCGCTGAACAAGCCGCAATCCTTCGTTGCCAAATATGAGAATGGAGAGCGACGAATTGATGTCGTCGAGTTCGTGGACATCGCCGCGGTTCTTGGCATCTCCACTACCGATCTCCTCGCGAGGATCGAACCTGTCACGGTCAATCCGCGACGATCCGGCGAGTGAATACCACGGCCCTGCGCGAATCGGAATGATCGTTCCTGGAACGATCATTCCTGCGCTGGTTCCGCTGCCGGCATGGACCTCAAAGAGGTCATGGCGGTCAACCTGCATCGGATTCGCCATGATCGGGACATGACGCAAGAGGAACTGGCCGATCGCGCCAGCCTGAGTGCGCGCTATGTCGGCGCGATCGAGCGTGCGGATGTGTCAGCGAGCGTCACAGTGCTGGGACAAATTGCCGATGCGTTGAAAATCGAACCGAGCGAGCTTCTGAAATCATTGGTCACGCCGCGCTGATCGGCTCATCTTTCTAGCAAGGCCAAGCAGATTTTTCAGCGTCGAACTTCGATCATGAGGCGACCAAATTGCAGAAAACGAGGCCGGTTCTGGCTCATCGATGATTGGCAAAAACACGACGCTGGGCGTTTCCACAAGCGACGCTGCTTCGCCAACTATAGTGATACCGAATCCTTGCCCAACCATCGACATCAATGTTCCCCGCTCGACATCCTGTTGAACAACCGAAGGGCGAGGCCAATAATCCGATAGTCGCGAAATGATATGGTGGTAGATTTGCGGCCCGGTTCCTCCAACTCGCACCAAGAAGGTTTGGTCAGCCAAGTCAGACCATGAAACAGCAGTCTTATCCGCGAGAATACTACCCAGCGGCGCAGCAACCATAAGGCGTTCAGTCCACAGGTTCTGGCTATGTAAATCTGGAACGTTGGGATGGCCGGGGGTAAATACAATGTCCACGTTGCCACTGCGAAGTTGGGTCAACGCATGTTGGGTGACGCCTTCGGATATTTCCATCTGAACGCCTGGGTATTTCTTGCGATACAGAGACAATAGATTGTCTAGGAAACCTCCCGGAAGAAGGGCATGAACTCCAATTCGAACTTCCCCTTCGGAACCATCCGCCTGCATTCCTACGGATTTTATAGCATGATCGAGCTGGCAGATGCCGGTCCTCACTCGATCAACAAATTGCTTTCCCGCTTGGGTCAGCCGCACTCCACGCGCGTGTCGTTCGAAAAGCATCACTCCCAGATCATCTTCCAGTAACTTAACTCTGGTACTGACACTGGATTGACTGACACCGAGCACATTTGCCGCATGTCGAAAGCTTAAATGCTCAGAGACCGCCAAGGCTTGGATCAGGGAAACAAGTGGTATGCGCGATCCAAGCAAGGTCGAAATATTCAAAGAATTCCTATCCGAGGCATCCAAGAGAACACGGCGCATTTTTCTCTCCGATCCCAGGAAGCCAGAGAAATTACGATATCAGCCAACGCGACTTTATAGAGATGGTCTTCATACCTATGATTTGTTGGTCGCCCAATCCAACGCGGCATCAGCGATCTCTTCCCAGCCCGGCATCGCGATCAGGAAATGGCTGCGACCGGGGAACTCTCTGATCTCGGTGACGGCGGGCGAGGCAGCATAGTGCCGGAGGTTTTGCCGAACCATGCTCGGCTCTACGGTGCGATCATCTTCACCGCTTACCAGCAACAATGGGGCACGTTGTTGCTTTTTCCAATCGACGGACGCACCGATGCCAAGCACGGATTGGTAATAGATACGCCCTGGCGCAGGAACGATGTGCTTGTCGAAGGCGGCTCGCTGGTCGGCTTCGGGAAGCCCGTTCGCAAAATTATTCGCGAATGCCTTGAACGACATCGTCAAGGCCTTGCTCCAGCCACGCCATGCGAGAAAAACGGGAAGCGCTGATAGAAATGCCTTCGCGCCGGGTTTAATTCCTGCGGCAGGACCGGGATCTATTGAGACGCCGGCTGCGCCCAGACCACGATCGAGCAACATCTGCACAATCAATCCGCCATAGGAATGCCCGATCAGGATAGGCTGTTCCGGCAGGGTGGAAATGACCCCCGCGTAGTGATCCACGATCTTGCTGAGTGTCAGCCTTCCGAGGCCGACATTCGGCGCACGACGAAGTTCCTCTACCGTGCCGTCCATGAACGGCCAGGCCGGAGCGAGAACCTTGTAGCCCTGTGCTTCGAAACGGGCGATCCAGGGAAGCCAGATTTCGGGCGTCAACCAGGCACCGTGGATAAGGACAATGCTCTTGGACATGGTTTTTGTTCCTTTTTGAGAGGTGACCATGCCCCGCGAGGTCATGGCCACCGGATGGGAGCGGATGCGTTCATGCGGTGGGCGAGGTCCGATCAGTCGAACTTCACGAGGTTGAGCGCCGGGAGCGGACCACCTGGGAACTGCACCAGCTTTCCGCCGACCGAGATCGTCCCAAGGTCAATGCCGAAGAATCCGAGCCGATCGATCAGCGCGCTAACCTCAGCCTTCGATCCGGCATCATCGCCGGAATAGAACAGCACGCGGCGGCCACCTTCGGCGCGCGGATCGCCCGAGAGCAGGTGCGGTTGCAGGTGATTGAAGGCTTTAACCAACCGCGCGCCAGGCACGAGACCTGCGAAGACTTCGCTGGAGAGCCGGCCATTCAGTTCGGCGGGTTTGAACAACGGCGCTTCGATCGGATTGTTGGCGTCGATGACGATGCGTCCGCCGAAATCCGGCAGGCCGGCGAGTGCTTTCGGCAGCTTCGACCAGTTGACCGCGACAAGGACGATGTCTTTCGACGCTGCATCCTCACGGGTGCCCGCCTCGATCGTCGGGCCGATGGCTGCGACCACATCCTTCAGGCTGTCCGGCCCACGGCTGTTCGATAGCGTGGCGCGGATATTGTTGTTGGCCAGAGCCGTGGCGAAGGCGCGGCCGATATTGCCGGCGCCGATGATGCCGATGCTGTTCATGTCGAAAATCCTTTCACGTATTCGGGTTCGGTTGTCGGGAGATCAGGCGGTCAGGCCGCCATCGGCGACGATGTCCGCGCCGGTGACGAAGGCCGCATCGGGGCTGGCGAGGAAGGCGACGACGCTGGCGATCTCGCTCGGCTGGCCGTAGCGGCCGATCGCCATGCCGGGACCGACAATGGCGGCCACCGGGCCGTCCGCCGGGTTCATGTCGGTATCGGTCGGGCCGGGATGGACCGTGTTGACGGTGATGCCCTTGGGGCCGAGATCACGCACGAGGCTGCGGTTGAAGCCAGTGATCGCGCCTTTGGTCAGCGTATAGACGGAGGCGGTCGGGAACGCCGCATAGCGCGTCATGGACGAGCCGATATGGATGATGCGTCCACCCGGCGTCATGTGCCGCACGGCTTCCTGGGTCGCGACGAAAACGCCGGTGACATTGACGGCGACCATCCGCTCGTAGTCCTCGAATTTGTAATCATCGAGAGGCGCATTGATCGCCACGCCGGCATTGTTGACGAGGATGTCGATGCCGCCGAAGGTCGAGACGGTCTGAGCTACAGCGGCGCGCACTGCCTCCGGGTTGCCGGCGTCAGCTTCGATGGCGACGGCCTTTCCGCCGGCTGCCTCGATGTCGGCGACGACCTGGGCCGCCCGGTCGGGCGACGCGCTGTAAGTGATGGTAACGGCAGCGCCGTCGGCGGCGAGCTTCTTGGCGATGGCGGCACCGATCGAGCGCGAACCGCCGGTAACGAGAGCGACCTTGCCGGTCAGCGGATGGGTGAGGTTGGTCATTGTCTTAGTCCTTTCATCGGTTGTGAGAGATGAGATCGAGATCAGTCGCGAAGTTGGGCGAGAAGGCCGGCGCCGTCGGCAACGGTCCAATGGTCCGTGATGCGGCCGTCACGAACGCGCATGATGTCCATGACGTTGAAGCGCGTAGCTTTGCCCGTCGGTGCAATGCCGAGAAACGGACCGTGATGCGTGCCGTGATATGTCTTGTAGGTACTGACCAGATCGCCTTCAGCGATCTGCAAATGGACTTCGGCATTCCAGTCCGGAAAGGCTGCCCGGAAGCTCCGGTAGATTTCCCGCGTACCGTTGCGGTCAGGCAGGAAACCGCCAAATGGTGTGTGGTCCACATAATCCGCAGCAAAAAGCCTTTCGAAGAGATCGAAATCGCCATCCCGCTGCACGCCTTGAAGGAGTTGTTGGATTACGGCTTTGTTGGCGGAGTGAGCATCCCTCCCGCTAACAGCGTCTGCCGACACGGTAGGAGCGGTGCCGGTCAGGGCCGTAGGCGACATGCGGTGATCGAGATCGGTGGTGGCGTCTTCAGAGACCATCATGGCGGTCACTCCGGTTCGGTTTCGATGGAGTGAATATCGCTTGCAATTCCCTCTCAGATTAGCCGTAATCTGGTGTCATCCATTTCAATGAATCTTTGAAGGTCTATATGGAAACGCTGGCCAATCTTGAGTCCTTCGTCCGCAGCGCAGAGCTTGGCAGCTTCTCCGCAGCCGCGCGAAGGCTGGGACTCACACCTGCCGCAGTGAGCCGTAACGTTGCGGCGCTGGAGGGAAATCTCGGGGTCCGTCTGTTCCAACGTTCGACGCGCTCCTTAACTATGACGGAGCCGGGCGAGCGGTTTCTCATGTCGATCCGTGAAAACTTGGAGAATCTGCAAGGCGCGATTGCTGAGGCTTCGGCTGACCAGGAAGAGCCGGCCGGCACACTCAAGGTCAGCATGAGTCCGACTTTCGGAATTGACTATATCCTGCCCCTCTTGCCGGAGTTTTCCTCGCGGTATCCGAAGGTGCGCCCCGAATGGATGTTCGAAAATCGCCAAATAGACCTGATCGCTGAGGGATATGACGTTGCGATCGGCGGAGGCTTTGAGCTGACGGCTGGCGTGATCTCACGCACGCTCGCTCCCGCCCATATCATTGCGGTCGCCGCGCCCTCTTATATGGCAGACAAGGTGCCGCCGCATGAACCATCGGCACTGCTAGACCTTGATGGCATTGTCATGCGTTCGTTGCGAACCGGCCGTATTCGGCAGTGGTCGATGCGTGATGTGGCAGGAGCGGAAGAGCCGGCGCGGCTCCGAGAAACTGTGGTGGTCAATGATCCAGCCGCGATGCGCATGGCGGCGCTAGTCGGTATGGGCGTGACAATGATCGCCAAACCCGATGCGCTGCGCCATCTCGAAAGCGGGGAGCTGGTCCGGGTTCTACCCAACTGGTATGCCGATGCGGGACCGATCTCGATCTACTATGCCAATCGGACGCTCCTACCGCTCAAGACTCGCGTTTTCGTCGATTTCGTCGTGGACACGTTTCAGCGTGAAAAGTGGCCGGAACGCTTTGCCGGAAGTTTGGGATAGTGGCCTTTAGAGGAAAACCCGCAACCTACGAAGCAGCTCATCTGGATTTTCTTCCTGAATTACATGCCCAGTTCTGTCGATCTTGCCGCCGGTGACGTTGTCGCCTATCGCCGCCATCTGCCGATAAAGCACATCGCCGACTAGTTCGCCGCCAAGTGCAAGAACAGGTATTCTGAGCCTCTGCTGTGCTGCTTCGCGCCCCTGTTCGATGGTCATTGGAAATGCGCGGTAGTGATCGAACCCGCCCTTCATGCCACCAGGTTGAGAGTATGCGGTAATATGCTGGTTGCGGGCTACGGGGCTGATACCGACTTTTTCATGGGTAAGGTTGGTGAAGAACCAGTCAAGATAAGGTCCCTCTTTCCCTGCAACCAGCGCTTCAGGCAGCTCCGGCACGTTATGGAATGCAACCCACCAGGGCGGGTTGCGCATAAACAAATCCGTATGCGGGGCGCCAAGGACGATGCTCTCGGTCAGGATGAGCTTGCTGACGAGTTCCGAGTGGCGCTGGGCCAGCATGAAGGCTACGCCGACGCCGAGATCGTGGCCGAGCACGGCCGTTTTCTGGACACCTTCATAGGCAAGCAGGGCAGCGACATCGTCGGCAAGCGTCTGTACATCATAGCCCGCGTCCGGCTTCGAACTGCCACCGATACCGCGCATGTCGGGAGCGATAACAGTGAAATTTCGTGCAAGTTCCGGGATCAGCCGATGCCATGTAAACCATGTGAAAGGCCATCCGTGCAGCAGCAGGATCGCCGGTCCTTGTCCAGCGACGGCGTAATTCACTTCGACCCCGTTCACCCGCGCCTGTCGCAAGCGGAAGCCCGGCGCATCCAGTACAATGTCAGCGGATGACAATACAGCAATAGATGGCTCTGCAAGCGCATTGAGGGCAACTGACATGCCAGCCGCGCCGATCGCACCCGCAAAGCCAGTTCGGAGTATTGAGCGTCTTGAATATTCCATGTCGATAATCCTGAAGAAGCGAATGCGGTTAGTGACGACGGTTCATTCGATGCAAGGGGCGCGGAAGTTTGGGGCCGCCGCCAGTCTTCCATGCGTTAATTTGAAAATGGCATGGCACGGAAGGCTGCCCGGACTTCACGAGTGAAGATCTCGGGCTGTTCAAAAGCCGCGAAGTGGCCACCACGTTCTGTTTCGTTGAAGTAGCGCAAATCGTGGTAAGTCTTTTCGGCCCAACTCTTCGGCGCTTTATATATCTCCTTCGGGAAGACGCTGACCCCGACCGGGATCGAGATATCGACCGCATAGAAAGCAAGATCAGCGTTCTCCCAATAAAACCGTGCCGACGAGGTCGCGCTGTTGGTCAGCCAGTAGAACATTATGTCATCGAGCATTTCGTCATAGCTCAGCACGGTTTCGGGCTTGCCGCCGCTGTCAGACCACTGGGCGAATTTTTCGTAGATCCAGGCTGCTTGACCCACGGGTGAATCTGCCAGCGCATAGCCGATTGTCTGTGGTCGGGTCCCTTGGATGTGGGCATAGCCGGAGCCTGCTGTGAAGAAAGTCTTGAGAGCATCAATCGCAGCCTGTTCGTCTGCGGACAGGGTTTTCGGTAGTTCTCGCGGAATCACTGCTGGCATGTTGATATGGATTCCTTCGAGCCCTTGTGGAGCAAGCTCACCCATCGCCTGCGTGACGACAGCGCCCCAGTCTCCGCCCTGCGCCAGATAACGGTCATAGCCGAGGCGATGCATCAGCGTGTCCCAGGCGCGTGCGACCCGATGGCGGTCCCAGCCTGTTTGGCGTGGTTTGCCGGAGAAGCCGTAGCCAGGCAGCGAAGGCAGGACTAGGTGGAAGGCATCATCCTCGCTGCCACCATGCGCCGTTGGATCGGTCAATGGCTCGATTACCTTTAGCATCTCGATGATGGAACCGGGCCAACCATGGGTCAACAACAGAGGGCGGGCGGAGGGATGTTTTGAACGGATATGGAGGAAATGAATGTCCACGCCGTCGATTGTCGTCAAAAACTGCGGATAGCCGTTCAACCGCTCTTCTACGCGCCGCCAGTCGTAGTTCGTTCGCCAGTGTTCTACCAATTTCTTGATATGTTCCAGTCTAACGCCTTGGCTGTCATCCCCGACGATTTCGGGATCGGGCCATCTTGTGTGTGCAAGACGGCTTGAAAGATCATCAAGCGCACTTTGCGGAATATCGATACGGAACGGGCGGATCGAAGTGTCCGCGGCGAATGCGAGGTTTGGCATCGCGGCTGCCGCCATAGCAAATCCCGCTGAGGACAAGAATATTCTGCGTGTGGGATTATGAATATCAAGCATGTGAAACTCCTCTGGGTTAAGAGGAGTTTGAACTTTGCTGGGTCGCACGATTAGCCTCAAACGGATCGAATTCATTTCAACACATTGTTGAAGATGGGCCAATCTGACGAACCTACCTGTCTTCGAGCACCTTTCATCGCTGCCGACACAAGCACCGCTGGAGCGTGCGCTTAAGTCCATTCGTCGCGCGCGTCACGGGGCGACCGTATCAGAAACTTTCAATCAATCATTGAAGCTGAGTAAAGTCATTAGGGGCTAATTTCGGATAAATAAATGGGTCATCTTTGCTCCATCGAAACACAAACGGAGTAAAGACAATGACCAACCTCACCCATCCGCTGACCGGCAAGGTCGCTCTCGTTACCGGCGGTTCGCGCTCGATCGGCGCCGCCATCGCCAGGAAGCTCGCCGCCGACGGCGCTGCCGTTGCCATCACTTACAGCGCGTCGCCTGACCGGGCGGCCCAGGTCGTCGCCGACATCGAGGCAGCCGGCGGAAAGGCTGTCGCCATCGAAGCTGACGCTGGCAACCCGGAGGCAGTGCGCGCCGCTGTAGCTCAGACCGTCTCGACCTTCGGCGGCATCGACATCCTCGTCAACAATGCCGGCGTGGCGATCAATGCGCCTCTCGATGATTACAAATTCGAGGACTATGAGCGGATGGTCGCCGTCAATGTCACCGGCGTTTTCGTCGCGACCCAGGAAGCCGTGCGGCACATGACGCCGGGTGGACGCATCATCCATATCGGCTCGTCCATGACGCGCTATGCTGCGTTCCCGACCGCCTCCGTCTATACGCTGACCAAAGGCGCGATCACTGGCTTCAACCGCAGCCTCGTGCGTGATCTCGGTCCCAAGGGCATCACCGTCAACACAGTCCATCCCGGCCCGACCGATACCGACATGAACCCGGCGGACGGCCCGGTGGCCGCCATTGTCGGTCCCGGCATGGCGATCGGCCGCTACGGCCAGCCGAGCGAGATCGCCAGCGTCGTCGCCTTCCTCGCCAGCCCCGATGCGGCCTTCGTCACCGGCGCGGACATCGTCGCCGATGGCGGCCTGACCGCCTGATCCTCTGCGGCGCTCCATTTCGGAGCGCCGCTTTGGCCCTCGTTTCAAATCAGGAGAAACACCATGTCCATCGGCATCATCGGCGCCGGCAATATTGGGGCTGCCTTTGCTCGGGCGCTCGCCACAGCGCGCATTTCCGCCACTATAGCGAATAGCCGCGACCCTGCATCGCTTGCCATGCTCGAAGTGGAACTGGCTCCCTTCATCAAGGCGGGCACGCGCGAGGAAGCAGCATCGAAAGACATCGTCCTTGTCGCGGTCAACTGGTCGAAGCTGCCGAAAGCACTCGCCGGCCTGCCGGACTTTGGCGGTCGCATCGTCATCGACGCCAACAATCCGATCGAAGCGCCGCTGTTCAAACCCGCCGAACTGAACGGCCGTCTTTCTACAGAGGTTTTCGCGGATCTTGTTCCCGGCGCCCGCGTCGTCAAGGCATTCAACCATTTGCAGCCGCATCTGATCTCTGGCGATCCCAAAGCCGAGGGGGGATCGCGCATCCTGTTCTATTCCGGTGACGACGCACGGGCAAAAGCGGAAGTCGGCGCGCTGATCTCCAGGCTCGGCTTCACCGGCATCGATCTCGGCCCCGTCTCGGTCGGCGGCAAGCTCGTGCAGTTTCCCGGCGGCGCACTGCCAGCCCTCAACCTCGTCAAGTTCGGATGAGCCATCGCAGGCAAACCGAAGCGCCGCGCTACCTCGGGTTCACCCTGCTTTCACATTAAAGGACCCCTCCCATGGACATGCCTGTCTCCCACAGTATTTCCGCAAGCCTCGCAGAGAACAAGCCGCTCGCCTCCTGGGCCGCAGTCGCCAGCGTCGGCATCGGAGCTTTCGCCCTTGTCACCACCGAATTCCTGCCCGTTGGGCTTCTGCCGCTGATCGCGGCTGACCTCGGCATCAGCGAGGGTACGGCCGGACTGATGGTGACCATACCCGGCTTTCTTGCAGCGCTTGCCGCGCCAATGACCCTCGGCTTTGCCGCGCGCTTCGATCGCAAGCGTGTGCTTGTCGCTCTGCTGATGCTGCTCGTCATTTCAAACGCCATCGTTGCGGTAGCCCAGGGTTTTCCCGCACTGATGTTCGGACGGGTGCTGCTCGGAGTTGCGGTCGGCGGCTTCTGGACGATCGGCGGCTCGCTCGGCCCGCGCCTGCGCCCAGGTGCGGAAGGCCCGCGTGCGACGGCTTTGATCTTCTCCGGCGTGTCGCTGGGCACCGTCGCCGGCGTACCAGCAGGCGCTCTTATCGGCGACCTGTTCGGCTGGCGCACTGCCTTCCTGCTTGTGTCGGGTGTGGCACTGCTTGTCGTGGCGGCGCTCCAGTTTTTGCTACCTTCGATCCGCGCTCAAAGGGGCTCGGGACTGAAGCAGATTCCGGAGGTGTTGCGATTGCGGCGCGTCCGGGTTGGCCTGACAGCAGCCGTGCTCATCTTCGTGGGGCAGTTCGCGGCCTATACCTACATTACCCCATTCCTCATCGGGGCAACCGGGATAAACACAGGAACACTCAGCGCGGTGCTGCTCGGCTATGGCGCGGCGGGATTTGCTGGAAACCTGTTCGGGGGATGGGCCGCCGGTCGGAATTTTGTTCTCGCACTTGCCGGCACGGCTTTTCTGATCGCGTTGTCGATTGTGGGACTATTGTTAGCCGGTAGCAGCACGCTTGTCGCCATCGCATGGGTTGCCGTCTGGGGCTTCGGTTTCGGAATGCTGCCGATCGCCATGCAAACTTTTCTATTTAGTTCCGCGTCAGATCGGCTGGAAAGTATTGCCGCGCTCTTTGTTTCGATAGCGCAACTGGCAATCGGACTTGGTGCATTGGTCGGCGGCTTCGCAGTAGATGGTTTCGGCGTGCCGAGCGCGTTGTGGCTGGGTGCTGCGAGCGCAATGCTGACCGCGGGTCTTATTGCCTCGACCAGTAGACAAGGTGACAAGAGGTAGCATGCCATAAGCAAACCGCCCACATCGCGCTACCTCATTGGAAACTATATTCCCAATCCCCGCTGTCGCCCCAACTGCCAAGTTACCGAACCACTCTGGACAACACCCGACACCTCACGTCCAAGCTGACGGTCAATGACCGGCCGCCACGGGACAAGAGTGAACTCGTGGGACTTCTCGACGATGGCGAACTTGCCGCTCGATAGCTGCACGGTCCCGGTAAAGGTGCCGGTGACGGTTTCGCCATCGGCGGCGGCACGGAACGGCATCGCCTTCTTTTCCGCCATTGCTGCACCGGTGCGGGCCACCTCCCGTTCCTGAAGCGTGGCGATCAGGTTGCGGCGATAAGCTATGCGGCCGTCCGTCTGGCGGATGGCATCGCCTCGGTCGATCAGAGTCTCCCGCCGACGCTCCATCGCTTCGCGCACCTGTTCGCCGAAACCTGCCGGCGACAGGTCGGATGCGCTCGCGCCGACCAGCCGCCGGTCGAGCCAGGTCGCGCCATCCGATCCGATCTGACGTTCGAGGTCGAAGGTCGAAAGGACGCGGATATTGGCACGAGCATTCCTGCAGACATCGTGCGCAGCAGCGCGCCCCTCGAAATCTTCCGGGATGCGCCATTGATCGGCGTCGATCCGCTCCGCGATCCCGGCCCGCCGCAACGCCTCCAGGCGACGGACATGGGCATCGACGAAACCCTCAAAGTCGCCACCCGGCACACGGCCATCGAACCGTGCCTGTTCCAGATGCCGGCTCGGCCGATAGATGCCGTCCTCGGCCATCCCGGCGATGGCGCGATCGGACGGACGGCCTGCACTGTCGGGCGGCCCGATCTCGATGACGCTGCCGATGCGGACGTCCTCGACGCGGCCCGGATCGATGCCGGAGACATGATGCGTGCGTCCGTCGATCCCATCGACTACCAGCGTCAGGTTCTCGCCCAGCTCGTCGGAAAGATGCTTGTCGATGACGCGCCCAACGATCGGCGCCGCTGGCGCGGCATCGTGAATCTCGAAGCTCATCGGATCGCGTTCTGCACCCTCGGCCCTAAGCGCCTTCTGCATGGTGCGGACGATGTCGCCACGCTCGCCCATCTCGCGCAGGGTCGGCTCTAGCCGTTCGCTCAACGCCCAGACGCCCGGAGCGGGTTCGGTCGCGAGGCCCATGTCGCCGAGCTTGCCGAGACGCCGCAGCCGCATGGTCCGGTCTGACTGGCCGCGCAGATCGTCCGGTTCATGGCGCAGGTCGATCAAACGATCCTGGCTTTCCGCGATCATCGCCCGGTCGATGCGGGTGAACCGGTCCTGATCGATCTCTGCCATGAGCTTGCGGCGCTGCTCGATCTCGGTGACGGGACCAAGTTCCAGCGTCGCCAGTTCGCTCGCCCGCTCGCGTATGCCGCCCGCGAGATAGTCGCCGTTGATGACGAGATCCTCGCCCAAGGCGTCGCGGCCGTTGACGATGACATGGACATGCGGATGGCCGGTATTGTGATGGTTGACGGCGACCCAATCGAGCTTGGTACCAAGATCGGCTTCGACCTGCGCCATCAGCTCGCGGGTATAGTCCTTGAGGTCGCCGAGATCGGCAGCGTCTTCGGGCGAGACGATGAAGCGGAACTGGTGGCGATCGTCCTTGCCGCGATCGAGAAACGCATCGCCATCGGCGCGATCCTCACCCGCTGAATAGAGTTGCCCACGTTCGCCGTCGCGGGACGTGCCGTCGCGCTGGATATAGCGCAGATGCGCGGCGGCCTTGCCGCTGCGACCGGCGGCGCGCACCGATCGCGATTTGACGATGACGCGGCGACTGCCGGGCTGGCGATGGCTCCAACCGTTCGACAGGTTGCGAGCGCGGACGAAGGCCGCGCCTCGCCCGCGCTGGACGCCCCGGCCGGAGGCGATAGTGTTCTTGCCCTTGGAGGCACGACTGGCGCCGCCGCCCTTCGCCGACCGGCTTCGGCCGGAAGCGGCTTGCTGCTGGCGCGTGATCTTCCGAACCTTGCTGAGGAAGCTCTTGGCCTGGCCCGCCTTCGGCGTGTCGGAGCGCACGCGGCCGGGCTTCGGCCGGAAGCGGTTGTCGTCGTCGGTGCTCATGGCTGATCCACCCGAAACCGCCAATTTCGAGGAAGAGTGCCGCAAGAAATGCGGGAAATGCTGGCTTTGCCGCACCTCGCGGCACCATGAAGGCCCGGCGACGGTGCCGCCTCAAACCGTGTGCAGACAAGGGCTTGGCCCCCGGATCGGACCCATAGGGTGCCGTCCGCTTTAATCTTGCCCTCCCGCCTGCCTTTCCGTTCTGCCCCTCCTGCCCAGGGATGAAACTGTCGCCAGCCCCATCCCCTGCACACTGAAACCTGCCGCGCGATGCCCCTGACTCCGATGCTCATGGCTGCGGTCCGGTGCTGGCCCGCGCGACGAAGAGGCCACCGGACTGCGGCACGATGGCGGAAACATCGCGCACGGTGACGGTCGGGCGCATGTCGTTCGAGGTGCGCTCGGTCTGCACGGGATTGGCAGCGGAATGGCGATCCGGCGGCGCGATGAACAAGGGTGCGCGCGTCCATGCGAGCGGATCGGCCGACGCGACCGCGACAGGCGTAACGATCGCGCCGCCGTCGATGATCGGCGCGATAGCGGCGACATAGGCGCGGGTCTCAGCGGGCAATGGCCGACCGGAAAGCGACGCCTCATAGCGACCGGGACCGGCATTGTATGCGGCGAGCATGGCGGTGACACTACCGTAGCGATCGTGCAGCTGGCGCAGATAGGCCGTGCCAGCAAGAATGTTGTCGCGCGGATCGTAAACGTCGCCGCCGAGACGATGCCGGACGCGCAGTTCCGCCCATGTGGCGGGCATGATCTGCATCAGCCCCATCGCGCCGGCCGAAGAGATGGCGCGTGGATCGCCCGCGCTTTCGGCGCGCAGCACCGCCCTGATCCATGCCACCGGGACGCCGAAGCGCTGCGAGGCTTCCGCGATATGAGCGGCATGGGGATCGGAGGTTGCTGCACGCTCCGCCGATTGGGGCTGAGCCACGGCGGCGACGGGTATGGCGGAAGTGAACAATCCCGCCAGCAGCAGGAGCGCGCATCGGACAGGCGCACCTTCTCCGCTACGACGCCAGCCTGCCAGCGTGCTCGCTGCGGTCAAGGGTCCGCGCAAAGCGCCGGCCAATGGCCGCCCTTGACCTGCGCTGTGCGCGCCGACCGACCTGCGTTCGAGCGGGACGGAGGGATGAGACGGCTTTCCCGCGAACAAAGGGATGACCGATCTGAAGAGGATCGCGCAGGCACGCGGGCTGACGGTTCGCATGGCGTCAGTCCTTCCCCTCGCGCTTTTGCGGGCGGCTCCAGTGCAGCGACCAGGCGCTGCCGGCGTCGTCGTCGCGGAACAGGTTGGCGCGTATCGGCTGCGGCAAAGCGGGATCGTCGATCAGCAACGCAATATATTCGCCCGCACGCTCGCCGGTGCGTTTCCAGCCCGCGCCGATTTCCGGGCCTTCGTCATTGCCGTGGTGGATGCGGTAGTCGGGCGCATTCTCGGCGTCGGACGGCTCGGCCGGAACGACGGTGACTTCACGGTAGATGGTGAAGGTGTGGATGTGGCCAGTGAAGCCGGATTGCTCGCGCGTGAATGTGCCGATCTGCGGCATGGAAACCTCCTTGCGATTGCGTTGGTGAGGGAATGGGAGCGGCTGTCAGCGGGTCGCCGCACGCCAGACGAAGCGGCCGTCGCCGTTTTCGTCGGTGTAGAGCGGCGTCGCTTTGCCGATGACGGTGCGCGCCGGGATCGGGCCGAAATAGCGACCGTCCAGACTGTCGCGCACGTCCGGGTTCATCAGGAAGATGTCGCCGCACTCGATGCGTCGGCAGCCCTGCCAGACGGGCAGTTCGCGGCCGTGCCGGTCGCGGTCAAGTGCATCGCCGAGCGGCACCGCATCGACGGTCACGGCGTTGCCGGCGCGGCAGACCCGTTGACCGGGAAGCCCCATGACGCGCTTCATCAGCGGCACGTCGCGACCGATATAGCCGCGCTCCACCATGAAATCGGCCAGCGGCTTTTCCGGCATCACGGCGACCAGATCGCCGACAGCCAGGTCGCGTGGCGGATCGAGGTCGTAGAGACCGATCGGCACGCTAGCCGAGGCGTTCCAGACGAGGCGCAGCGGCGTCGGAATGAATGCGGCGATGGCGACGCCCATCGTCGCGAAATACGTCACCATGACGTAGCCGAAGCGGGTCATTGCTCGATCTCCCGCCGCTTGAGCCATGCCTGATGGCGTTCCATTGTGTAGGGGCGCGGCGAATGGCCGGCGCCGATCCGATTGCCGACATGCCGCCAATGATCGGGTGCGACCTCACAGGCATCGATGCCGGCAGCCTCCACCGCGTCGATATGGCGGATCACCCGTTCGACCTTGGGCCAGCCTTCGATCTTGAGCAGAATGTCGCCGCCAGGGCGCACGAAAGGCAGAGTCTGATAGGGTTCGCCGACCTCCACCGCTCGCACGATGTCGATGCGCGAGATGATGGTGCCGAAGTCGTTGGCTGCCCACCGGACGAAGGCGAAGATGCTGTCGGCGCGATAAGAGAAGACACGGCGGCGGCGGTCCAGCACCTGTTCGTGGACCTCTCGGCCGAACCTGATCCAGTTCTCGATCCGCTTCTCGATATGCGTCAGCTCGACATGGGTAAGGCTGTCGGATGGCAACGCGGACGGCATGGGGCCGCCGCGCGCGCGGGGCACCGCGGCGCTGGTCATGATGGGTCTCCTTCGGGGTTTAGGGGAAATTCGTTCGCGAGCAGATCGCGCAGCATGTCGGCAACGGTGATGCCGCGCCGGAACGCGGCGATCTTGATCCGACCGCGCAGCTCGGGCGTCACGTCGATGGTGAGCCGCGCCGTGAAACTGGCTGGATCGGCATCGCGGGGCGGAGCGTCCGCCGCCTTGATCCAGTGTTCGGGATCGGCAGGACGGGCGGCGAAGCCGCGACGGGGCGAACGCTGGCTCACGGCGCTACCCTCTTGATACCGAGGGCGTCGATCGACGCTGCCAGCACCGCGATCTCGCGTGCGGCGGGCGTGTCGTCGTCCAGTTCGGACACCAGCCGTCCTGACTGTGCGGCGGCGGCGAAGGCGATGCGCTGTCCGATGGTGGCGGCAAGCACTGGCGGGTCGTGATCGGCCAGCGTCTCGGCCGTCTCGCGGGCGAGCACGGTGCGCGCACCGCATCGGTTGAGCACGAAGCGCGCGATCAGTTCGGGCCGGTAGATGCGCGCCTCGGTAATAAGCGCCAGCATTTCCGCCGAAGCCCAACCGTCGAGCGGCGATGGCTGCACCGGGATCAGCACCAGGTCGGCAGCGAGCAGCGCCGAGCGCATCAGGGCGGCGACGCGCGGCGGCCCGTCGATGACGACATGATCGGCGTTGCCCGCCAGCGCCGGTGCTTCCCGGTGCAATGTGTCGCGGGCCAGGCCGACGACGCCGAACGTGCGGGCCAGCCCCTCTCGGGCGCGTTGCTGCGACCAGTCCAGCGCAGAGCCTTGTGGGTCCGCGTCGATCAGCGTGACGCGCTTGCCCTGCCGCGCCCATTCTCCGGCCAAGTTCAGCGCCAGCGTGGTCTTGCCGACGCCGCCCTTCTGATTGAGGAGCGCGACGATCATGGCGCACCCCTCCGGGTGGCACCGGCACCATGCCTCGTGTGCGTGCGCGTCAAAGAAGAAGAGTTAGATTCTTTGTTAGACTCTAAGTTAGCGGTCGGATTCCGCGTTTCAGGCCAGATACTTAACTGCGGTTCGTGCGCCCGAAATCCCGATAGTCCTGCGCCCGAAGTCCCGATACCGTTTGCGCCCGAAGTCACGAGCGCTTCCACACCGTTATCCACAGGCACTGTGGACAAACCGGAGGGTCGGATTTGCATCATTTCCCGTCGCCCTTCGCGCCAGATGTCGAGGCGATAGCCGGGCAGCGGCTGGCGGGCGGCAATGCGACGCAGGTCGAGCGCGAAATCGGAGATGCGTGCGAGGCTGCCCGACTTCTCGTGAAGATGGGCGACCTCGAACAGCCAGCCATGTTGCTGGTGGCCGGCGTGCTTGCGGGCGACACGATAGAGCCAGCGTTCGATGCCGCCAGTCAGCCGGAAATAGAGCGGGTCGATGGTCAGGACCAGCGAACGGTCGATGACGCCGCGATAGAACCAGTCGGGCAGGACAAACTCCATGCCCTCGACGCGGCCGTCGCGGGTGGTCAGTTCCTCCCATTCGTTGATCCACGAGAACTGATGCCGTCGCCAATGCTCGACGGGGCGGATGGTGGTGCGGATCACGGTCGATTGAAGCCGGGCGAGCGCGCCCTTCAGCAGGCGATATTCGCGCGCGCCAGTGGCGCGACCGATCGCCTGCAAGAGCTGGTAGGGCGTGAAGCGCAGGAAGCGCGACGTGCGCAGGCCGTGGTTCTCGGCCTGGACGATCTGGCTGGCTGCCCAGATGAGTACGTCGGCGTCCCAGATGGTCGCCATGCCGTGTTCCGGCATCCCGAAGACTTCGACGCGCTGCCCGCCGGATTCATAGAGGATCGGGGCGATGCGCTTGGCCTTGGAGAGCGAGAAGAACGGCCGCTCCATGAGATCGCGCTGATCGCGGGGGCTGGCATCGCCAGTGGCGACCACGAAGGGATCGAGCCGTTCGCGTTCGCTGCGCTCTCCCAGGCGCCGGTGGGCGTGATGGTCGGCGCCCGGCATTCAGCGTGACGCCTTTTCGGCAGGCGTTAGCGGACGGGCCGGGAAAACGCGGGTGGCGGTCTTCTCGGACGCGGATTTGCGGATGCCGTCCTCGGTCCATGCCTGAAGATCATCGACGGAATAGACGATCCGCCCGCCTATTTTGCGGTAGGTGGGGCCGGTGCCGTAGGTGCGGTGCTTTTCCAGCGTGCGGATGGAAATGCCGAGGAAGCGGGACGCATCGGGCGCGCGCAGGTATCGGGGCGGCAGCCCCGTCTTCGGGTCTATCATGATTATGTCTCCGGTCGGGTTCGAGCGGGCTACCGAGGACGGCAGCGGGCTATGGCGAACCGTGGCGGAGAACCGGCGGCTTGCAGCGTGCCGGAATCAGGGGGTCGTGATTCCGGCACCCCGGTCGATCCGATCCGGGCGGAGCGAGGATCAACGTTGTGGAGGCAGGCGAACCGGATAGTGCAGCAGGTCGCGATAGCCGCCGCGCATGTAATGCAGACCATCCGCGACCAGACGCCGAATCTGGTTCTTGCGCGGGTCGCTTTCCCAATCGGCCTTGCGTCCGTGGAAGCCGAGAAGCGCTTCGGCAATCTGCCGATAACTGGCGCCATCGAGCTTTCCGTCCAGCGCCCGCAATGTGAGGACATGCCGGCTACGGGTTTGCGGCGGAAGGTCATGGCGCCAGTCGCCGGGCGGTCGGTGGCGGAGCGCACGCCAAAAGCGTAACAGCGCTGCAATGCGTAGCTCCAGCAGCATGTCGAGCGGAAGCGCCACGCAGAACGCGCCATGTCCACGCGGCAACGGGTCTGCGAGCCAGAACTGATGTGTCAGATCGCCCGAATGCCAAAGACCATGCGATGCACCGTCCACGGCGCTGCGGAGATCGAGACCGGGCAACGCAGCCAGATCGACCGGCATCGCGGCAGGATCGGCTTCGTCGCCGGGCGAAGAACGCAGCTCGAAAGCGTCAGGCAGCAGTGACGGCAGCCAGAACGGCCGTGCGCGATCGGCGGGTTGATCCGGGTCGGTCGCGAAATCGCAACCCCCAGCGCTCGGAAAATGCGATCCGAGCATTTGGATTTTCTGACCTGATCGCCTTTGTCCGGCGAAAATCACGACGATAATCTTCGTCGCGTCGAAGATATTCCCAGGCAAAACCGGCAGCAGAAATATGATCTGCATGTGCATAGGCTGCCGGTGCGCGCCAGTCAGAACTCGGCATGGCGTCACCTCATATCTACGCTCATCTCAAGCGCAAGAGAGGTGAAGACTGAACAACTCTGGATGGATTTTGCAGATACTGTTTCAAGATACCATGATCTTGAAAACACATCAAAAATGGTAAATGCTTTACTGCCATAACGGATATAGCTTGGCGAGCCGGGCCAGCCCGGCGAGCCGCATTTTGCGCAGCAAGCCCGCTGATCCGCCAAAGCGGATCGGCGCAAAATCGGAAAACCGATGTTGCGGAATGGCAGGAAGACGTAGAGCCGGATTGGCGGCTCTACGTCTCTGCGATCAGGCGGTTTTGAGGCGCTGCATTCCCTCGGCCAGCGTCCAAAGGGCGCGATTGAGGCCGACATTCTGGTCGATGCCGTTGATGGCGCGGGTCCGGCTGCGGCGGATACGCCCGTCCGAAGTCTGGCGGCGTCCCTCGACCCCGCCGCGGATAAGGTTTTCCTGAATGACGTTGAAGGTCTGCCACAGGCTTTGCCCGACATCCTCGCGACGGCGCGGGGCAATGATCTGGTCCGGGCGAACCGGGCTTTCGTCCTCACCATAGCGGGCGACAAGGCTCGCCTCGGCCAACACGCGCTGCTCGTCGGACGAAAGCCGCGTGTCCTTCATGTCTTCCGTAGCGTCGATCAGGCGCGGGAAATCCTCCGCCACGGTATAGACGCCCTCGATGATCTGATCCTGTATCCCGCCCTTGTGGGGGACGCGGACTTCCTCGAACCGCTCGCCCGCAATCATGCTGTTGGTGCAGACGAAACGCAGTACGCCCGCAAACATCTGATAAGCGCTCGTCCCGTCATGCGAATTGACGATGATGACTTCTGCCGCCTCCTGCTTGCCGATACCGCCATCCCGGCGCAGGCGCAGCATGTGCTTGGCATGGCCCATGCGCTCGCCGTCACGCGGCACCGCCTGCACGGCGAAGAACGGGAACCATCCTTCCCGGCGCAGCCCCTCCACGATCTCGATGGTGGGAACGTAAACATAACGCTCCGAGCGGCTGTCATGGGCTTCGCGGGCGAAGATGGACGGGACGTGACGGTAAAGGGTTTCGTTGTCGAGGGCTTCACGCCCGCTGATCTGGTGAGAGTTGCGGCCGAACTGGGTAGCGAGACGATAGGTCATGGTCTTGATCCTCATTGGCTTGGCTTGGGTTGGAGCGCAGCGCTGCGCTGCAACCCTGGCCGTCGCCGAGACCGGGGGGTGCAAGGAGCAAGGGCGGCAGGGACGGAGGGGGATCGCCCGGCCTGCACGGAACGGAGGAACGACGTGGAGGAAGGCTGGGGATACCGTCCCTGCCGAGCGTCAGCGATCCCTTGCGCCGCGCCAGGGGGAGACCCCCAAGCAACCCGCCCGGCGTGAGCGGTAGCGGGAGACGGGCATAAAGCTGGATCAGGACGTGCAAAGCTGCAAAACCTGAAAACCGTGTATCCTGATTGCTGTATTCTCTTGAAGGCGCGGACAAGCATGACGAAGCCCCGCTCAGGTGAGC
Source organism: Novosphingobium sp. KA1 (assembly GCF_017309955.1). NCBI lineage: Bacteria > Pseudomonadati > Pseudomonadota > Alphaproteobacteria > Sphingomonadales > Sphingomonadaceae > Novosphingobium > Novosphingobium sp. KA1. Next base: position 1,821,465 of record NZ_CP021247.1, read on the forward strand.
GGGGCTTCGGAGGTGTCCGGGCTCAGTCTCCGGAGCGGCGGGACCAGATGAGGTTGTGGGCCTCGCCGCCTTCGTCTTCGACCAGGCTGGCGTAGATCGGGGCCGGGAAGCTCGGATCGTCCAGCTTGACCGAGAGATATTCGCGGCCGGTTTCGCGGGCGGTCTTCTTCCAGGCCGCGCCGAACTCGGTGGCGCCGGCGAAGATCCGATAGTCGGGGCCGCGCTCGCTTTCGCCTTCGGCCGGGACGAACTTAGCCTTGACGTTGAGGGTCAGGGTCTTGACCGTGCCGGTGATGTCGCCGTTCGCAGTCTTGGTGAAGGTGCCGATGGTTGCCATTGTCGTGTCTCCGTTCCTCGGACCGCGCCTATCGCGACCTCGATGGCGGTCGTGAGACCGGAGGCGATCAGCCCGCACCCACAGGGCCGGAACGAAGTGGAGGACGGCTGACGCCGGCCTTTTTGCTTCGCGATGCAAAGCGCGCTCGCGCGTGGCGGAAAAAAGCCGGTGATGGACGTTGCGGGAGGATGATCGAGGCGAAGCCGGTCTTCGGTCAGACCCATGCCTTTCGAGGACGCCGTAGGTGCGCCCCTGCAGAACGGCAGAGAAACGATGATGCGATCTCGGCCCCTGTTACGCGATGAACCTGCGGATGGCATCTCCGTCATGGTCTACGCTGTTCCTGAACAAGGCTGGCTTCTCCTATCGGCGCTGGCGACGGTTGCGGCCATGCGTCAAGGATTGCGGACGCCAACGAGTTTGGAACTGCTGAATTGGGCACCCCCGTCCGGTCTCACTATCACACGGCAATGCGGGATGGACCGTCGCTCCAAGCGTGATTCGCTATTGCGGGCGATGGAAAGGGCGGGGTTCGCAAAAACTGAGTCCGCCGCCCCGGAGACCGCGGCAAGACATCGTTCCCGTTGTTGCGGGGCTTCACGCGATCCGTAGCCGCTTCTTGCGTTAGCGATCGATGCCGAATGGCGGAAACGCGACCCTGGGCGTGGTTCCGGCGCAGCCGAGAGCGCGGCCCGAAGGGCAACGCCCAAACTGATGCACCAATGCAGAGCAATCACACCTGCTGACTGGGATACAGTTCCCGGATGATGTCTGTGACGATCTCGAATGTCGTCAGAAACAAGGGCGGGTTCAGTATGGTATCACTTCCATGCGCGAACATATTTCGCATTTTGCTGAGATATTCGATCTCCGCTGAAATTAGATTTTGCTCTTTAGCCGATTTCAGCAACTCGTCGAGCATGGCCGGGCGAGGTCGTCCCTTGCTGTTTACTCGGCCAGCAAATTGATGGCCGATCCGTTCGCGTAGAGCCAATTCAAGGCAGGGAAACGTCTGGCTCGCCGCCAAGGTCAAAAGATCATACGAGAAATAGGCATAGATATAGGCGTGCCGAATGGCGTCATGAGATCGTCGGACGGAATCAGGAAGCGAAACGGGAAGCTCGAACGCGCGCATATCCCTATGAAGGTCTTGAAGCGTGCAGCCGATAAATCCGGCGTCCCCTGAAAAATAAGGGTCTGGCTTGGCAAGGTCGGACACACTCTTCAGCACAGGATGATTCTTTCATTCGACGTAAGCTCAAGCAATGATGGCACAAATCATAGCGCACTTCGTCATCTACGATGAATCGGTTCTGCTTTGGCTACCAGCCGCATCAGCGCCGACGCCCCGGTCCCGCCGCCGCCGATCAGGCAGAAGATCGTGCGCCAGACCTCGGAAGGCACGGCCTCGCGCGTGATGCCGTGAACCAGTGCATAGCCCGCAACTGCGGCAGGCGCTGCGAAAACAAACGCGATGGCAAGACGCAGGATCGGCGGGCGCACGACCATGAACAGGACGATCAGCAGACCATAGGCGGCAGCCCCCGCCACCAGCCCGACCGAGCCCGCGCCGATCAGGCCGGAGCCGGAGGCATAGGCGCAACGCGCCACCTCCACGCCGAGCATGAAGGGCAGCGCATAGACGGCGAGTGTATAGGCCAGGACACATAGACCGGCGACCAGCGCGACGGTCATCAACATGAGCACAATCATCGCACGGTCCTCCTGAACCGATGACGGCCACGGTCATCGGATCGGTCGCGCGGGGTCGATCCTCGCGCGACCGCGATTTTTCTGAGGGTGGAAAACAGGATGGCCGGGACCACTTGCACGATCCCGGCCCGGTCCTCACTCAGCGGCTTGTAGGTAGGCGTCGGCCTCCGGCTCGGCGGCAGGCCGCGCGGTGCGCAGCACGGTCGGCAGCCAGCCGGTTCCGGCCAGAAGCTGTTCGGCGGCCTGCACCATCTCCGGCTTCTTCAATCCCGCGATCCGCTCGGCGGCCTCATCGCTGACGGCTTCCCGCACGGCGGCGAGGATATGCGCCTTGGTGACGCGACCAAAATAGGTCTGGCCGGTCGGGGTCCAGTGCGCCGTCATGTCCAGCATCGTCGCCGTCGCCAGCTTTTCCGCCGTCGCGCGCGCGTTCGGCTTCTGCTCCCACTGAACCCTGACCGCATTGATGGTCAGCGATGCGCAATGCGCGAGCAAGGCCATGAGGCTCACATGGTCCAGACCGGCGACGAAGGCCCACAGGTCCGCTACGTCGCGGGGCATATCCGATGCCCATTCGGCATGACGATCCGCCAACGCCTTCGCGGCGGGCGTGTCCTCGATGCCGTCCGCATGGGAGGCGAGATAGGCGCTGCTCAACCGGATTTCGAGGCAGGACGCTTCCCCGCCGCGATAGAAGGTCTGCGCCGCCAGCGCGTGAACCACGGCGACAAGCGCCGTATCCGGCTGCTCGCCAAGGGCGAGGCGCAGGCCAAGGGTGCGATGGGCGGTCAGATCGCGGATGAGAAGGTCCGACAGCGGCTTTCCCGCATCCCCGGCTTCCTCTTCCTCGGTCTCGAGCGCGGAATCTGACCGCTCGTCCTCGTTCCCCTCGTCCCCGACGATCACCCCATCCTCGTTGACCATCACGCCATCCACTTCATAGGTGGCGCTTTCCGCTTCCTCCGGTTCCGGTGCTTCGTCCTCGGCGCGGATGAAACCACGCTCGATCCGGGCCGTGCCGTCATGGTTGAGGATGACGAACACGCCGCCGCGCGCGATCTCATCGGCGTCATAGGCGTGGCGCTTGGCGTCAATCCGCTCGATCTCGGCTTCAAGCTCCGCCAGCCGCTGATCCACCTCGTCGGGAAGGTCCACGTCCGCGTTCTGCCATTCTGCCGACAGGCGCTCCAATTCCTCCTGCGCGGCGTCATAGGCGGCGGCATCTTCCTCCGACAAATCCACCGGATGCGGATAGCTGCGGCGCAAGCCGTGGGCATGGGGATAGTCGATGTGAGCGGCGGTCCACTTCCATCCTTCTGCGGCCTGCACCTCGGCGGCGATGTCTTCCAGCTTTCCGATGACAAGCCGGTCGAGCAACGCGGCATCCTCGAAATAGCCGCCCCGATCCTCGGTGAAGAGGTCGCGGATGATCGTGCCGCCTGCCTCCGCATAGGCGTCCGCCCCGACGAAACGCGCCCGCCGTTCGGTCGCCTCCACGTTCGCCTTGGTCAGATCACGCCGGATCGTCGCGGGTTCGCGGTTCCACGACAGGTTATTGAAAACCAGTTCCTGCCGGTCATGATCCTCGGTGATGGCGAAGGCCATCAACTGATCCAGCGACAAGCCGTCATCCCGATAGACCTGCATCAGCTTCGGGCTGACAGCGCCAAGGCGAAGCCGCTGCTTCACGACATAGGCAGAAACCCCGAACCGGGCGGCGATCTCTTCCGCGCCCCATCCGCGATTATCCGCCAACTCCCGGAACCGCTCGAACTGATCGGCAGGGTGCATCGCCTCGCGGGTGACGTTCTCGTCAAGGCTGATTTCCGCAGCGTCATTCTCGGTGTCCAGTACGCAGCGGATGCCTTCCGTCTTCTTGATCTGCTTGCGCTTCACGCGCAGCAACTGCGCGAGCCTGCGGCCTTCTCCGATGGTCACGAAATAGCTGCCGGTCGGTTCGCCCTCCGCGTTCGTCTCCGGCTCCACCACCAGATTTTGCAGCATACCCTTCGCCGCAATGCTGGCCGACAGCGCTTCGATATGGGCTTCGCTGTGCGGGGTCTTGCGGGCGTTGCGGGGCGACTTCTTCAACTTGTTCAGCGGCACGAACAGCACCGCGCCGTTTTCGGCGGCGGGGACTTCGGAAGCCGTGGCGGTCGTTTCGATGGTGTTGGTCATATTCTTGATCCTCATTGGCTTGGGTTGGAGCGCAGCGCTGCGCTGCAACCCTGGCCGTCGCCGAGACCGGGGGGTGCAAGGAGCAAGGGCGGGCGGGACGGAGGGGGATCACCCAGCCTGCACAGAACGGAGGAACGACGTGGAGGAAGGCTGGGGATACCGTCCCGGTCGAGCGTTAGCGATCCCTTGCGCCGCGCCAGGGGGCGGCGCCCCCAAGCAACCCGCTCGGCATGAGCGCCAGCGGGCGCCGGGCATAAAGCTGGATCAGGATGTGCAAAGCTGCAAAACCTGAAAACGGCAAATTCTGATCTCCGCGGGCTTCGCGGCGGGTTTTGAGTGCTTGCCCATTCATGGGAAATCTCCATGACGGGCGCCGGAAAGCCTCTTTCCCTGATCGCGACCTTTGCGTTACCAATTTGCGGGCCATTGACTCCCAATTTGCCGAGGTAGATAGTCTCAATCTGCTGAGTCTTGGAGCTGGCATGTACGAACGGTTTGTAGAACGGCGGGCGGAAGAGGCCCTCGCGGATACGCCCGTGGTCCTGATCGTGGGGCCGCGCCGTGCCGGCAAGACCACGCTCGTCCGCAAGATGGGCGAGACTGGTCGAACATATATTACCCTGGATGATCAGACGGCTCTCGCAGCCGCGCAATCCGATCCGGCCGGTTTCATCCGTGGGCTGGATCAAGCCATCATCGACGAAATCCAGCGCGCCCCTGACCTACTACTGGCCATAAAGAAGACGGTCGATGAGGATTATCGGCCAGGACGATTCCTGCTGACGGGATCAGCGAACGTCCTGACCCTGCCACGGATCGCGGACAGTCTGGCCGGACGGATGGAAACTATCCAGATGTTGCCGCTGGCCAAGTCCGAAGTCGAAGGCCGGACACCCACATTTCTCGAACGGCTCTTTGAGGGCAAGCTCCAGAGTCAGCGGAACGCCATCGTCGGTGACGATCTGGTCCAACTTGTCCTTCTAGGGGGCTTTCCCGAAGCGATCAGCCGTGAAACCGAGCGGCGGCGCCAAGACTGGCTGCGCTCCTATCTCACGTCGATTCTCACGCGCGACCTGCGCGATATTGCCGATGTGGAGAAACTGACCGAGCTGCCGAAATTCGTGCGGCTTCTGGCGGAGCACTCAGGCCAGTTGGTCAATTATTCTCAGTTCGCAGCCGGGATCGGCGTCACCCATAAGACCGGACAGCGCTATGTTGGGCTACTCGAACAAGTCTTTCTGGTCGCAACGGTGCAACCTTGGTTCACCAATGCCCTGAAGCGTATCGCCAAGACACCCAAGCTGCACTTCCTCGATTCCGGCCTGTTAGCGACTGTTCGTGGTCTGACATTCGACAGGGTGAAGGCCGATCGCGCGACATTTGGCGCGCTTCTGGAGAGCTTCGTGTTCTCGGAGGTGCTGAAGCTGATGAGTGCCTCGGATTTGCGGGTAACGCCGCATCATTTCCGGGATCGCGACATGCGTGAGGTCGACATCGTGCTGGAACGCGACGACGGCATGATCGTCGGAATCGAGGTGAAGGCCAGCGCCACTGTCAAAGCCGGTGATTTCGGAGGGTTGCGTGCCTTGGCCGAGGCCTGCGGAGATCGCTTCGCCTTTGGTGTGGTCCTCTACGACAGCGCGGACGTTGTGCCGTTCGGCGACAAGCTGGTGGCAGCGCCTCTGTCATGTTTGTGGAGCGCCGCGGCATGAAAATTCGCGAAAAGCAGGAAGCGCAAAAAATCCGGCAACCAATGCTCTTGCGACAGTCAGCGTTCGGAAAGTCTGTCAAGAATCAATATATATTAAGCGTTTTGGTGGAGCATCTCGGCCCATGAAAGCTTTTCAGTTCAATCATAGGCTTATCGATTCATACGCTCGCTTCTCGCGGTCATTTAGCACTGTCCGATCCGATGATCTGAAAGCTGAAATTGATAGGAAATATGACAACGGCCATTTCTGGCCCGATACTTTGCTGTCTATTAATCCTCGCTTTCTTAAGGGAGCGACGGCGGACGAACTAGTCGCTTCCGGCGACCTCGATGAAGCGACGGGCAAAATATTCCGATTCGGGTCAACACCGCTACGATTTCACCGCCACCAAGCCCAAGCGATCGCCAAAGCTCGCGCGGGGAAAAGCTACGTAGTCACGACAGGAACAGGGTCGGGTAAATCGCTCTGCTTTTTCGTGCCGGTTGTCGACTCGATTGTCCGTGCGCGGAAAGCCGGGAAGCCTCGCAAGACCAGTGCGATCATCGTTTATCCGATGAACGCACTTGCCAATAGTCAGATGAACGAGATCGAGAAGTTCATCTCGCAATCCGGGCTTCCGAAGGAATCCAAACCGGTTGTGCGGCGCTATACAGGGCAGGAAAGCCAGGAAGAGCGGCAGCAGATCGCCGACAATCCGCCGGATATTCTGCTCACCAACTTTATGATGGCCGAACTTCTCCTGACGCGACAGGACAGTCTCGACACGAAGGTCATTGAGAACGCAAGCGGCCTAGACTTCATCGTCCTCGACGAACTCCACACCTATCGGGGCCGTCAGGGCGCCGACGTGGCCGTTCTCGTCCGACGCCTCCGCAATCGCTGCACACCGGATAAGGCGCCAATCTGCATCGGCACATCGGCTACCATGGCGAGCGAAGGGTCGGACGCAAATAGAGCCCAGGCCGTAGCAGATGTTGCGTCCCGCCTTTTCGGAGTCACCATCGGACCGGACTCTGTAATCGATGAATCTCTGGAACGCGCAACGGATGACCGGCTGAAGCTGGATGACGTGCGTTCGAAACTGACTTCCGTGCTTACATCACCAATGCCCGATGAGTTGACCGACGAGGTGTTGAAGCAGCACCCCTTGGCGGTTTGGACGGAATTGGCGATCGGTTTGGATGATGGTCTGGAACTGAAGCGCAAGAAGCCAATTCCATTCGGGGAAGCGGTGGAACTTCTATCACAAGATAGCGGCACGGAGGCGGAAACCTGCCGGCATTATTTTGAGGCATTTCTGACCCGTATTAGCCTGCCGGAAACTGATCGAGGCGGTCAGGGAGCCAGCGCGTTTCTGGCATTCAAGCTTCATCAGTTCATATCGGGCGCAGGCGAAATCTTCGTCACATTGACCGAGAAGCCCAGAAACGTGCTCTTTGAGGGGCAACTCGAAGACCCTGACGCGCCGGGACATCGTCTTTATCCTACGCGCTTCTGCCGGGGGTGTGGGCATGAGGTTCACGTTGTCACCAGAACGGATGATGCCTCAGGCGTTCTATTCGTTCCCAGAAACATCGACGACGCCCCCCTCGACGATCAGGAAACTGAGACGGCCGGCTATCTTATCCCTGACGGCGACGGCGATCCCGACTACATCTTCACGGGCGAGATCGAAACCTATCCCGAAGATTGGCGCGAAGAGCGTCACGGGATTGAGCGCCTGCGGGCGAACAGAAAGGGACGAGTGCCGCAACAGTTCTCGGTCGCCCCCGATGGCCGCCCCGCGTTAACGGGCAAAGCCTTCTGGTTCATCCCCGGCAAATTCGGCTTTTGTCCCTGCTGCCTCGATCAGCCTCACCCGAGCATGAGAGAACGCAGCAAGCTTGCGGGCCTGTCGGGCGAAGGACGCAGCTCTGCCACGACTCTGCTTGTTTCGACGGCTCTGGAATGGATGAACAGCCACAATAGCGGCGTTCCCAAAGAAAAGCGAAAGCTCCTTGGCTTCACCGACAACCGGCAGGATGCCGCGCTTCAGGCAGGCCATTTCAACGACTTCCTGTTCGTCAGCCTACTACGTGGCGCGATCCTACGCGCGGTCTTGGATGCTGGTAATGATGGGATAACGGAAGACGAATTTGGTCTGAAAGTGGTCAAGGCGCTCGGCTTTACCGCGAGTAACAGGGAGGCCCGCATCCATTGGATGTTGGATGCAGAAGCTGGAGCCGTGGTTCGCGAAGACGCGCAGCGATCCCTCGCAAAGGTCCTGGCTCACAGACTCTGGACAGATTTGCGGCGCGGATGGCGCTACACGAACCCGAGTCTCTCCGTCCTCAAGCTAATCGATGTTTCGTTCATCGGCCTTGATGAGGTCGCGGAGGATTCAGAATGCCTCGGGGCAATCCTGCCAGCTTTGACCACTCAGAGCGTTTCGCAGCGGAAAGAAATGCTGAAAACGCTTCTGGGCGCCATGCTCGACGGCTTGGCAGTGGGAACCGAGGCGCTCGATCTAACAGTCCTCGACACCGTCGCACAGAAATCCAGAAATCTCCTGCGCACACCCTGGTCCATCGACGCGAAGGAAAACCCAAGGAGCCGTACGACCCTGTTTCTTCAGGCTCCGGGCAAGGATCGGGTGGGGCTCCGGGAAGAGCAAACGATCGTTCGTGCCGGGCATAATTCCCGTATCGGACGCCTGATTAATCGCAGGGACTTTTTCGGAGAAAAGCTTGGCAGAGACGACTATCTGACGGTCTTGACTGGCCTGATGGAGCTTTTGGCCCGCGAGGGGCTGGTGTCGCGGGTTGACATAGAGGCGGACTTGCAAGGATGGCGCCTGTCACCATCGACCGTTCGGATTGTCCCTGGTGAGGCCGTCCGGTCTGGCACGGCCAAAGGAAATCGCTATTTCCACGATCTGTATCATCAGATTGCCGCTGATCTGAAAGCTGGTGGAAGCGGCTTTTGGGGGCTTGAGGGTCGTGAACATACGGCGCAGGTTTCTCAAAGACAGCGCGAATGGCGCGAATGGCGTTTCAGATACGAAAAGGAAGACCGGGAAAACCTCGCCCAGTACGCCGCCGAACTCAAGGCGGTGGGGGAGTCAGACCAGTTCCTTCCAGCTCTCTTCTGCTCTCCGACCATGGAGCTTGGCGTCGATATTTCGGCGCTCAATGCCGTCTATTTGCGCAATGTGCCGCCGACGCCGGCGAACTATGCGCAGCGCGCTGGTCGCGCCGGCCGTTCCGGACAGGCCGCCGTCATCGTGACCTATTGCGCTGCTCAATCGCCGCATGACCAGTATTTCTTCGAACGGCGCAATGAGATGGTGGCCGGTGTCGTTCGCCCCCCTGCGCTCGACATCACAAACGAAGAGCTTGTGCGTTCACACCTGCACGCCATTTGGCTCGCTGAGGCGAAACTCGCCCTCTCACCGGATATCCCAGAAATCCTTGATCTGACAGGGACCGGCTATCCGTTGAAGCAGGAAGTCCACGACATCATCGATCCGCCCGCACTCGCTGCGGCGGCCCATGCGCCGATGAAGCGAGTACTTGATCAAATTCTTGCATCCGTGGATGGCCGAAAGCCAGCTTGGATGAATGATCCCGACGATTTCGTGTCTGCTGTCGCTCAACGTGCGCCCGAGGACTTTGATCGTGCCTTCGACCGTTGGCGCGAACTCTACAATTCTGCTCGAACGCAATTGATGGAAGCCAATGCGCGCTCCGAGATCACGGGGCTTTCCGGCGCAGATCGTCGTCGTATCAAAGCGGCGCAGATGCAGGCGAGCGACCAGATCACCATTCTGGAACAAGGCAAGGCCTCGAACGGATCGGACTTCTATTCCTACCGCTATCTTGCGACCGAGGGCTTCTTACCGGGCTACAATTTCCCGCGCCTACCTCTCTATGCCTTTATCCCTGGCGAGGGCAAAGCGGGTTCATTCCTCCAGCGCGCTCGTTTCCTGGCCATTTCGGAATTTGGGCCACGCAGCCTGATCTATCATGAGGGGCGTGCCTATCGAGTCATGAAGGCGAAGCTGCCGCCGGAAGTCCGGACGGGGGATGGGGCTGAACTGGCCACGAAAGACATCTTTATATGTTCGAACTGCGGCGCCTGCCATGACGGAGAGGTTGAACGGTGCCACGCCTGCAATGCGCCGATGGCGGGCGAAGTGCCGGTACAGAGAACGCTCCGCATCGACAATGTGGAAGCGGCCCCGGCCGAGCGGATCACGGCGAACGACGAAGAGCGTGTCCGGCAGGGCTTCGACATACAGACCGTCTTTTCCTGGCCGAAACGGGACGGTCGCACGCAAGTTATCGAGGCCGACTTCCGCTGTGAGGACGTCTCGATCCTCAATCTCCAATATGCGAACAGCGCCGAGATCAGCCGTATCAACAAGGGTCTGAAACGACGCGCCAATCAAACCGTCTTCGGCTTTCACATCGATCCGCGTAGCGGCTATTGGGCAAAGTCGGACGACGAAGATCCCGATGTCGATGTGCCGCCGGATGTGGTGAGGCCGGTTCGGATCGTCCCGATCGTGCGTGACCGTAAGAACGCGCTGCTGTTCCGTTTCAACAATCCTGCCGACTACGCGCCCGAGACCATTGCGACGGTCCAACATGCACTCATGAGAGGCGTCGAGATTGTCTTCCAGTTGGAGGAAGGCGAGATACTCGGTGAGCCGCTCCCCGCTCGCGACAATCGCCGCGCTGTCCTGGCCTATGAAGCCACGGAAGGCGGGGCAGGCGTACTGAGCCGTCTGATCGAGGATTCCCAGGCGCTCGGGAAAGTCGCTCGGGCAGCACTGATCTTGATGCATTTTGATAGGGTCGATGAGGCCATCGCAGCAGGCAATGCCAAGCTGCTCGTCAATCACGATGAGGAATCATGTGTCCGGGGCTGCTACCGATGTCTGCTGTCCTATTTCAATCAACCCGATCACGAGTTGATCAACCGCACCCATGAGGAAGCCAAGCAGATGCTGGTCGATCTCGCGCGGGGCCAGGTTGTACTGGCGGCGGATCAGCCAGCAGAAAGTGGGGAATGGGTGGACACCTTCAAAGCGGCGGGACTTCCTGCCCCGGATAGCTCCACCATGAAATTTTCCGATCAGGAAATGAGTTTTGCATGGCGCAGCCATTTCGTCGCCGCTTGCATTGTTCCCTTGACGGAAGCAACACGCCAAACTGCGGAGGCCAAGGGCTGGACGCTGTTTGAGTTACCGCAAGTCGTCACTGTGGGCGTGCCCGACGCAATGCGTTCGATGTTCGGGGAATAGAGTGATGACAGTGAATTTTGCCCCGGGAGATTTGGTTCGAGCACGCGGCCGTGAGTGGGTTACACTTCCGTCACCGCAGAACGGCGTCCTCACGCTCCGCCCCCTTTCCGGTAGCAGCAGCGATACCGTTGTTCTCGACCCGACGCTCGAACTTCTACCGGTCGAGCCGGCCCGTTTCGATCTCCCCGCAGATGCGGCCACGACCGTTCAGGCCAAAGCGGCATTACTGGCGGATGCGATGCGCCTGACGCTTCGCCGTGGCGCAGGCCCTTTCAGGTCGGCAGCCCAGCTCGCCTTTGAGCCGCGAACCTATCAGCTTGTCCCCCTGCTGATGGCACTTCGCATGGTGGCGCCGCGCTTGCTGATCGCCGATGATGTGGGCATCGGCAAGACGATCGAAGCGGGCCTGATTCTGCGCGAGCTGATGGACCGAGGCGAGGTGGATGCGTTCTCGGTGCTTTGCCCACCGCACCTCGTCGAACAATGGATCGGAGAGCTGAAGGCCCGTTTCGGCATTGACGCCGTTGCGGTCACGTCCAGCACCGCAAGCCGTCTTGAACGTGGTCTACCGCTCGCCCAGACTCTATTTGAGGCTTATCCTTTCACGGTCGTCAGCCTCGACTACATCAAGGCGGAGAAACGCCGCGAAGGCTTCGCGCGCGCCTGCCCGGATTTCGTCATCGTCGATGAGGCTCACGCCTGCGTCGGAACGCACAAGGGCCGGCAGCAGCGCTTCGATCTCTTGCAGGGTCTGGCGCGGAATCCGGATCGCAGGATGATCCTTCTGACCGCGACGCCGCATTCCGGGGACGAGGAGGCGTTCGCTCGTCTCCTTTCCCTGATCGATCCGTCATTTGCCTCAATGGACTTCGAGGACACGCGATATCGCGAGCGTCTGGCGCGCCATTTCGTGCAAAGGCGCAGGATCGATCTCGTTACCGGCGATTGGGATGAGGATCGCGCATTCCCGAAACATGAAACCACCGAGTTTGCCTATCACCTGTCCGGTGCTCATCGCGACTTTCAAGAGGCCGTCCTTGATTACTGCTTCGGTGTCGTCTCCAAGGCGGGATCGGGGCAGCGTGAGCAGCGCCTCGCCTTCTGGGGCACACTGGCCCTGATGCGCTGCGTCGGCTCTTCTCCAGCCGCTGCCTTGAGCGCGTTGCGGAACCGCATGTCGAGCGAAAGCGATCGCCTCGAACCTCAAATCTATGACGAGGACGGAGATGATGAGGACGCGGTCGATCTCGAACCAGGCACGGCATTCGAGGTCGATCCTGCGCTTCTCGCGCTGGTAAGGCACGCCGAGGAATTGGTAGGAAAAGCCGATCCGAAGCTGGCGGCTTTGATCGAGACGCTGACGCCTCTCATCAAGAAGGGCGCAAATCCCGTCGTCTTCTGCCGTTATCTGGCGACGGCCGAGCATGTACGCGATGGTCTGCGTAAAGCCTTTCCGAAGCTCACCATCGAGTCCGTAACGGGTATTCTCACACCGGACGAGCGTCGTGATCGTGTCGCCGACATGGCGGCGACGGGCGAGGAAAAGCCGGTCCAGCGCATCCTTGTCGCCACCGATTGCCTCTCCGAAGGGATCAACCTCCAACAGCTCTTCGACACTGTCGTCCACTACGACCTGTCGTGGAATCCGACCCGGCACCAGCAGCGCGAAGGGCGAGTCGATCGGTTCGGGCAGCCGGTGGACCTTGTCCGGTCGATCATGATGTTTTCGCCGGACAGTGCCATCGATGGCGCCGTGCTTGAGGTCATCCTTCGGAAGGCCGAGGAAATCCGCAAGGCAACTGGCGTGACCGTGCCACTCCCAGAGGAACGCGGGCCGGTGACGGACGCATTGATGGCGGCGATGATGCTGCGCCGCCGAGGGAGTCCCCAGCTCACGCTCGATCTTCGCTTCGAGGATAGCGTGAAAGCGGTGGAAGCGCGCTGGCGGGACGCTTCCGAGAACGAGCGGAAATCGCGGGCGCGTTTCGCGCAGAACGTCATGAAGCCGCAAGAAGTCGCACCCGAATGGGAAAAGGTTCGCGCGTTGCTTGGCTCACCAGCAAATGCGCGCCTATTTGTCGAGCGCGCCATGTCGCGCTTCGGCGCGCAGTTGGAAACCCGCAAAGCCGTGCTTCTGGCCCATGTCGACGCTCTCGATGCCGACCTGCGTGGGCGTTTGGCCGAACATGATCTGAAAGGAACGGTGCGCCTGGCGACGATGGAGCCTGCACCCTCGGGCACGGCGCTGCTCACCCGAACGCACCCGCTGACGGCGACACTCGCCGAGGCGCTGGTCGAAGCCTCACTTGACCGGGAATCTTTGTCCGGGCTGGGCATCGGTCGTGTCGGCGCGTGGCCGACCGCCACCGTCCAGCAAGTCACCCGCCTCGCGCTCCTGCGCATCCGCTTCAAGCTGACTGTCCATGCCCGCAAGGAACGGCTGTTGCTGGCAGAGGAAGCGGCGCTCGTCGCGGTGCAGGGCGCGCGGATCGTGGCTATCGGCGAAGAAGCGCGCGAACTGCTGAACGCGCCCGCGACGGCCGATCTTGCGCCCATCGCGCGGGACAGATTCATCGCCAAGGCCAAGGAGGAACTGCCTGACCTGCTCGAAGGGCCGATCGCCGAGTTCGTCCAATCGCGAGGGCAGGAGCTGATGGAGGATCACGCCCGCCTTCGCATTGCGTCCGGGTCCGCTTCCCGGGTCACTGTGGAGGCCGTATTGCCGCCGGATGTCATCGGCCTGTTCACGCTGATGCCGGGAGAGGCTTGAGCATGGCGCGCAAACCCGTCACCGACATGTCGGCATGGCCGGCCCTCGCGCTGGAAGGCAACCTCATCGCTCCGGCCATGGTCGCCAGCATCGACCGCCGGCAAGCCACCGATCAGGCGGAAGAGGATTATCGCATCCGCAAGGGGCTGACGATCCGCGAGGAGATTTCAACCTCCTTCCGCGTCGGCCAATCCCATTTTGACGCCTTCACGAAGCTGCCGAATCCCTCAGTCGAGGCGACCCGTCGCTTTGTCCGTGCTTTCCTAACGGAGACTTTCGGTTTCGACGATCTCGTCCCGGTCGACGGCACGCTCTCCTTCCTCGCCGGCAGCCGTGTCCCGATTGTCGTCGTGCCGCCATCTGAAGAGAAGCTCGATCGGCGTAGCCCGACCCTTTCGACCGACCGTTCACGGTCTCCGGCCTTCGCGCTTCAGGATTATCTCAACGATCATGACGATGCGCTTTGGGGGCTGGTCACAAACGGGACCATTCTACGTCTCATGCGGGACAATGCTTCGCTGACGCGGCCAGCCTACGTCGAAGCCGATCTCGCGCAGATATTCACCAACGAGGACGCCGCCTCCTTCGCGGTTCTCTGGTCATTGATCCACCGCACGCGGTTCGGTGCTGCGGGCGCCCCGGCCACGGATTGCGCGCTGGAACGTTGGCGTGATGCCGGCTCCCGCGAAGGCGAAGCCGCGCGCGATCGGCTGGCGGCGCAAGTGGAAACCGCGCTCCGGGTGCTCGGCTCGGGTTTCCTCGAAGCCAATCCCGATCTCGCTGCGCGCTTGAAGTCAGGCGAGATCGACCTGACCGAGTGGTTTAACGAACTGCTGCGCCTCGTTTATCGCCTGATCTTCCTAATGGTGGCCGAGGACCGGAACCTGCTCCATCCCGAAACGGCAGCACAGGACGCCCGTAAGCTCTACCGCGAAGGCTACAGCCTCGCCGCGCTGCGGGCTTCCTGTGTTCGCGCGGCTACCTGGGACAAGCATCACGATCGCTATGAGGGCATCAAGATCGTCTTCCGCGCGCTGGCGCATGGACAGGATGCGCTCGGCCTACCGGCACTCGGCGGACTTTTCAGCGATGATAAGCTGCCCCACCTCGAAACGGCCCGCCTGCGCAATCGCGCTTTCATGGAGGCGCTCTACCGCCTCTCCTGGCTTTCAGACAAAGCCGGTATGACGCCGGTGAACTGGCGCGTGATGGAGACCGAGGAGCTAGGCTCGGTCTATGAATCCCTCCTCGAACTCCAGCCGCAGCTTGGCGATGACGGCAAGAGCCTGCACTTCGCCTCAGAGGCGGCGGAGCAGAAGGGTAATCAGCGCAAGACCAGCAGTTCATATTATACGCCGGACAGCTTGGTGCAGGCGCTTCTCGACATCGCGCTCGACCCGGTGCTCGACGAGACCGAAGCCGAAGCAAGCGATCCCGCCCAAGCACTACTGAACCTTGCGATCATCGATCCGGCCTGCGGATCGGGCCACTTTCTTTTGGCTGCTGCCCGCCGCATCGCAACTCGACTGGCCCGTATACGGGCTGAAGGCACACCCGCTCTGGCCGATTTCCGTCATGCTCTGCGCGATGTGGCTCGCTGCTGCATCTACGGTGTGGACCGTAATCCAATGGCGGTCGAGTTGACCAAGGTCGCCCTCTGGATCGAGACCGTCGATCCCGGCCTTCCGCTCGGCTTCTTCGACGCGCAAATCCGTTGCGGCGATGCGCTGCTCGGCGTTTTCGACCTCAAAGTGCTGGAGGACGGTATTCCCGATGCCGCCTACAAACCCCTTGCCGGCGATAACAAAGACGTGGCGCGATATTACGCGCAGAAAAACAGACGTGAAGTAGCTGAAAAGGGCAAGATTGCGCAGGGCTTTGGCTTCAATCGGTCACGAGACTTCATGCGTGACTTCGAGGCGCTGCGTGCAATGCCCGAGAATACCGTCGAGCAGATCGAGGCCAAGGCGGAGCGCCTGCGCACGTTGACTGCTGAGGGTGCTGCTCGATGGACGTTAACGCGGGCGTGTGATTTCTATGTCGCTGCCTTCCTGAGTTCCAAGCGTGAGGGCGGGCAATATGCCGGACCCGATGGTTTACCTCGTAGGGGCGCGGAAACCGTGCCGACTTCAGGCACGATCTGGGAGCTTTTGCGAGGTGTAAGTCCATTCGCGCCCTTGGTCGGCGCCGCGACCGACGTGGCTGGGGCAGCACGAGCTTTGCACTGGCCTCTCGAATTTCCGGACGTGATGGCGCGCGGTGGATTCGACGTCGTATTGGGCAATCCCCCATGGGATACCATGAGCCCCGACTATAAGGAGTTTTTCTCCACCTACGATCCGAATGTTCGCCATCTATCTCCGGCAGAACAGAAGGTGGCATATGAAGAACTTTTGCTCGATCCCAAGATAGCGGAACGATGGGGGCGGCACTGCGAAGCGCTTTATGCTGCCGTTCATTTCATCAAATCAAGCGGGCGCTACAAGCTATTTGCCGAGGGTAATCTCGGAAAGGGCGACTTCAACGTCTATCGCATGTTTGTCGAAACCGCGCTTGCTGCTACCCGCAGCGGGCGCGTGGCGGCGCAGTTCGTGCCGGAAGGCTTGTATAACGGCGCCAACGCGACAGCTATACGCAAAGAGCTTTTCACCAAGTTCCGCCTCGAAAGACTGGCGGGCTTTGAGAATACCAAGGGGATCTGGTTCCCCGCTGTCGATACACGGATGAAATTCTGCCTCTATGTCGCCCGGAAAGGCGGAGAGACCGCGCTCGTACCGGCCGCATTCCGTGTCAATTCGACCGAGAAACTCCAAAGTCTCATGGCAGGGCGCATTCTCTCAATCCCCGTGGCAATCGTCGAAGAGTTTTCTCCCGACGCGGTGGCAGTGATGGAGTTTGCCGCGCAATCTGAAATCGATGTTTGCGCGAAGATGTACGGGCTTTATCCAAAATTTGGCGCTGAAATTAAGGATGTCCCATATCGACACTACATGCGCGAAGTCGATATGGGAACGGATCGCGGGCTGTTCTCCGAAGGTGACGACGGCCTACCTGTCTTTGAAGGGCGCATGATCGACGCCTACGATTACCGAGCCAAGGGCTATGTGTCGGGGCGGGGGCGTGCGGCCGTATGGGATGATCTACCCTTCGGCTCGCCAAATAAACGCATTCAGCCGCAGTGGCGTATCCTGCCCGAGAGCATTCCCGACAAGCTCTCGGGGCGCATTGATCGCTACCGGATCGGATTCGGAGATATTGCAAGCCCGACGAACCAGCGTGGTTTGATTGCTGCGCTTTTGCCAGGACCGAGCGTGAGCGGCCATAGTGTGCCGACGATTGAGTTTAACAATGCCGGACTCGATGCTTTGCTTCTTTGGCTCGGGGTCGCGAATTCATTTGCGATGGACTTTCTCGTCCGACCGAAAGTGTCTCTGCATATGACCTACACGATTATGGATAGCCTGCCTTTCCCAAGGACTGTTGCGGAAACTCCGGCTGCAATCGAAATCGTGCGCCGCGTTTGTGCGCTTTGTGCTGTCGGCCCTGAAATGCAAGGGCTTCGTCAGACAGCTGTAGAAGCTGGAATTTTGCCATCTCTTGACGATGTCGTTGAAGATCCAGATCGGCGTGCAGTACTATCGGCGGAGATCGACGTTTTGGTGGCGCGAGAAGTCTATGGCCTGGGCAAAAACGAGATGCTCTATATCCTCGATCCCGTGAACATCCTCGGAGAGGATTGCGGCATCGAGACTTTCAAGGCGCTTCGCAATCGCGAATACCGTGAGTTCAACGAGTTCCGCACTCAGCGATTGATAGAAGAGGCGTGGGATCGTCTGACAATTGCCGAGGCGAGGCCAGCTCCGGCCGACCTGCCAGATGGCGCATGGGCGCGGGCTACACAGCAGCCACATGACGCCGGCGCCGCCCTAACCGCGATCCTGAAGGCCATCGACGGGCCAACGCCAAGGGAAGCCATTCGTTTCGCTGCGGCGCTGGTCCTGGAGCCACACCTTCTGACGGCGCTGCTCCCGGCGGCGCAAGCACAACAGTGGCGGCGGCTGAACGGGCAAGAGGCTGAACCACGAACCGGCAATGTTTTCGGGTTCGCGGCGCGCACCAATCAGGGCTGGGGCACTTCCGTGTCCAACCATCGTGGCAACGGCCGCCTGATCGAAGACCTGTCGACCGGAACATGGGCGCCAGGGCCGGGCCTCGACGTGTTCGACACCACCGGCTGGCCGGACGGCCGAGCGCACTTCGTACTGGAGGCGTTACGATCACTCGATCTCGCTTCGACCGTTTCCTCTATGCCGGATGAGGTCCGGGACTGGATCGCCCATGCCGCAGCAGCATGAGATGTTCGCTCCTCCGAAACTCGACCTGACCGCTCCTGCAGGTCTGAAGGAGCCACGGCTTTGGGTGCGCCGCTTGGCTCTCTGGGAAGCGCCCGGCGGTCCGAAAATTCGCGAGGACATCTTACTTCGGCCGGGTCTCAACATCGTCTGGTCGCCCGATGGCTTCGATGATGACAACGCTAGCGGCGCGCGCGCCATCGGTCACGGAGCCGGCAAATCGCTATTCTGCCGTCTGCTGCGCTACTGCCTCGGCGAACAGCGCTTCGCAGACGAGACCCAGCGGGAGCGGATTGCGATCGCCTTCCCTGACGGCATCGTCGGCGCCGAGGTGATGCTCGATGGTGTATGTTGGGCAGTTGTCCGGCCATTGGGCAACCGGCGTCGCCATGTTGCCATCGCTGATGGCAACCTCGATGAGATCGCCGCAGGCGACGGCGCGACGACAAGCATCGACCCGCTGATCGAAGCCATCGAGCAGGCCATCGTCACGTCCTCTATCGCGAGTTTGGCCCGGCTTCAGCCCGGCCAGAAAGCATGGCCGATCGCGCTCGCCTGGCTGACGCGCGATCAGGAATGCCGTTTCGACGATGTTCTCGATTGGCGCTCTCCCGCCTCCGGTTCCGATGCACCGATACCGGCGAGCGGTCGCGAAACCGGGCCGCGGCGGGAGGCGCTTCGCGCGTTCCTCATGGCGATCACGGAAGAGGAGCAGCAGGCTCGGCGCAACGAGGAAACGCTGCGTGGAAATGTCACCAATGCGGAGCGTGAAATATCCCACATTACTTGGGATCTCGGTCGCCGCTATATCCGACTGATCGACCAACTCGGCCTCGGTGAACAGACACTGCCGGAAATGCCTTTGCTCCTGGAAGTGTTTCGGAAGACGACCGATGACCGGCTTGCCGCCGCAGCTCAGCTTCCCAGCGGCAACACCGCTGAGTTGGCGGCAGCACGGAAGGCATTGCAGGAGGCTAATGGCGAGTTGAGCCGCGCAAACGAAGAACGTGTTCGCCTGGATGCGCAGTTGCCCGCCGAGAAGCAGGTCCTCTCTCTGCTTTCCAGCGAAATCCCCGGTCTTTCAGCGGCAGCGGAAAACGCGGCAAGTCAGGTATGTCCGATCTGTGAAGTGCCGATCGATAAAGTCTTGTCGGAGGGGTGTGGCCTGTCTCACAGGCTGCACGACGAAGCGGAATGCCGAGCCCGGCTTGAAACGAAGCGCCAGGAAATCGGCGAGCAGAGGAAGAAAATCGACGATCTGGAAACGCGGTCAAAAGCACTCCAACCCGTCATCGCCTTGGCCAAGCAAAAAGCTGAGCAGGCGGAGAAGCGCGTCCAAGCCATTGAGGGCGTCCGTGATGCGCGCACGTCCGCATGGCAGGCCGCGACCCGTCTCACGGAGGGCGTCGAGCGATTTAGCGAACTATCGGCCGAACGGGATGATCTGCGAAAGCGGTTGCGGGGTTTTGAGGACAATCTGGTCAAAGAGCGCGAAAGGCTCGCCGCCTTCCGCGATAAGCAGGGGCTGACTTTTGGCAGGATCACGCAGAAATTCTCGGCCATCATTCGTCGGCTGGTCAACGACAACGCGAAGGGAACGGTTACTCTGAACGGGAACGGACTCGAAATTGTCGTCGATGTTGATGGAGATCGCCGCACAGCCGCCATAGAGTCCCTGAAAGTTTTGGCGTTCGATCTTGCCTGTCTCTGCCTGAGCATTGAGGGCGCAACACGCGTCCCGGCGTTTCTCGTTCATGATAGTCCCCGCGAGGCTGATCTTGGCCTTAGCATCTACGACGAGTTGTTCCACCTGATGTGTGAACTGGAGACACTGACCGAGGTCACGGCCTTCCAGTATATCGTGACGACCACAACACGTCCTCCCGATGATCTCCGCTGCGATCCTTGGCTGAGGCTGACCTTGAAAGGTGCGCCAGGTTCGGAGCGCCTCATGGCGCGCGATTTGTAGGCGGCCAATGCCTGAAGCCCCCCAATCCTTCATGGTCCGGGAAGAATGTGAGAAAGCCGCCTCACAAAACGGCTTTCGCCGTGTTCTGGGCGAAGAAGCAGGATGGCGTGCATTCGCGTCCACGACAGCGCATGGCACCATCTATCTGGCTGCTGAAACCAGTCATGGGCCGTGGTTTCTCGCCACCGACCATGCAGGTGTCGTCGCGGAGCTGGATTGGCCAGCCACCGTAATGCCTGGCCCCGGCACGCGACAGTACTCCTTCAATGCGCTGGGCGAACTCTACGCAGCGCTGAATCGCGTCTATGCCTTGTCGATCAGCCTTCCCGACGCACCCCTCCGGGAGTTCGAGCGGCGCGTAGCAGGTCTGTCTCGAACCACCGAGGTCGAGCGCTTGGTGGTGCAGCGGATCGGGCAAGACATCTTTCGGGACCGCCTTATGGACTACTGGCAGGGGCGTTGCCCTCTGACTGAGATTTCCGATCCGGCCCTGCTACGCGCGTCGCACATCATCCCTTGGGCGGACTGCGAAAGCGACGCCGAACGGCTCGACGTGCATAATGGCTTGCTGCTGTCAGCGTTGTGGGATGCCGCCTTCGATCGCGCGCTCGTGACCTTCGACGGCGAAGGCAAGCCTGAATTCTCCCCATCACTCACCGAGCACGCGCGCGCCGAATTACGCTGGAGCGCCCCCGTTCCGCTGACGGACAAGCATCGCGGACGGCTTGCCCGCCATCGCGAGAGAGCACGATCTCTATGGCAGCGTGGCCCGCAAGCTTGACGCCGCGCTCCAAGTGGCCAGATCGCGCTCCTTCACCCACGACGGCGCGGCGTGCCGGTCTGCCGAGCTGATACGGGAGCATAACGGTATCGCAGAGGGAAGCGTTCGATAAGGATGGCAAATCAGGCAGTGCATCGGTATGATATGGACGTTGCAAGCACTTTCACCACCCGAGCCTTCAAGCGGCGCTATCGCCGTCACCGGCGATAGATGGCGAGTTCTTCGTCCGGCTCATTCGCCGAAAAAAACCAATGTTTTCAAAAGCGGTAGGTTTTTGACGGTAGGTGCGACGGTATCTTGCTTGCCAAAAATATTTTTTCTCTTTGTTTTTCAATTGGATAAACTATGAGTCCGACAATTGAGTGGGAATGATTTGGCGTCTGGCACCGACTGGCAGCCAGTAGCACGAAAACGGAACTAAGCCCGCAGACATGCGGGCTTTTTCTGTTTTGGGGCTGGCGTTCTCGAACGGGTTTCGGCGCTGTCAGTCGAAGTCCAGCGAGACATGGGCGACGTCGCCTTCGATGGCGCCATGCGGGGTGGCATAGGCGGTTACCGGAACGCCGAGATCGCGGCCGATGTCGAGCGTTTCGCCGTTGCCCGCGGCCATCAACATCGAGGTCGGCAGGCGCGCGCTGCCCATCGGCACCCCGCCGGCGTCGAGGGTGACCGTTGCCGGTCCCGCCATGGCATCGACGGCAAAGCGCATCGTCAGCGTGACGGCGCCCGGCGGCAGGGGACGCTCCGCGACGAGGCGGGTCACTTCCTGCGGATCGGTGGAGCGCGCGGCAACGAAGGCGGGGCGGCCCTTGTCGAGATAGAGGCTCCATCCCCCGAAGCGGCTGCCATAGGCGACGACCGCGCCCGACGCGTCCGGGCGGTCCAGGGTGAGCTGGGCGGTCAGCGTGAAGCTGCGGGCGATCGGCACCGGCTCGCTGTTGGCGGGCAGGCTGACGTCCTTGCCCCAGAACTCGAACTGCTTGCGGGCTCCGGGGCGCATCATCGCCGCGCCGCGGGCCATGCCGAAGCGGTGGTCGAGCGGGAAGACTTGGTTGCGGGCGGCTTCCTCCTTCCACAGCGCCTGCATCGCCTGGAGCCGCGCGGGTTCCTGTGCGGCAAGGTCGTTGGCCTGCGAGAAGTCCCGGTCGAGATGGAAAAGCGACCATTGGATCTGCGGGCGGGGGCCGCCGGGAGGCAGGTTCTGCCAGGCCATGCGGCCATCGTCGCCGGACAGGAACCAGCCATCGTGATAGAGGCCGACCTTGCCGCCGATCTCGAAATACTGGGTGCGCGGCCTTGCCGCATCGCAGGCGGCGAGGCTGGCAAGCAGGCTTTGCCCGTCCATCGGTTTCTGGGAGACGCCGTAGACGCTCTGCGGCACCGGCAGTTGCGCCGCGTCGAGCACCGTGGGCGCAATGTCGACAAGATGGGAAAACGTCCCGCAGACCGCGCCGGGGTGCGCGACATGCCCTTTCCACGAGAGGATCATGCCGTTGCGAATGCCGCCGAGGTAGGAGGCATATTGTTTTGTCCAGCGCAGCGGCGTGTTCATCGCCCAGGCCCATCCGGCCGGATAGCTTTCGTAGGTCTCGCCGCTGCCCAGCCGGTCGATGTTGGCCTGCATCCAGGCCTCGCTCTCGTCATGATTTGTCATGCCGCGCAGTTCGTTGATCGTGCCTCGCGGCCCGGCCT
Source organism: Novosphingobium sp. KA1 (assembly GCF_017309955.1). Taxonomy (NCBI): domain Bacteria; kingdom Pseudomonadati; phylum Pseudomonadota; class Alphaproteobacteria; order Sphingomonadales; family Sphingomonadaceae; genus Novosphingobium; species Novosphingobium sp. KA1. The sequence continues at coordinate 1,844,256 of NZ_CP021247.1, forward strand.
CCGCGCTGGCGCCGTTGTCGCCCAGCACGAGTGCAACGAGCGTGCGATCGAGTTCGCCCATGCGCTGCAATTCGGCGATCACCCGCCCGATCTGCTCGTCCTGATAGACCAGCTGGGCGGCGGCGACTTCCATCGTGCGCGCGGCAAAGGCCTTCTGGCCCGGGGTCAGGCTGTCCCAGGCCGGGATTTCGGCAGGACGCGGCGTCAGCCGGGTGCCCTTGGGGATGATGCCCATGGCGAGTTGGCGCCGCCAGGTCTGCTCGCGCTGCACGTCCCAGCCGCCGTCGAACTTGCCCTTGAAGCGGGCGATGTATTCGGGCGGGGCCTGATGCGGCGCATGGGTGGAGCCGGGCGCCATGTAGACGAGGAAGGGCTTGTCGGACGCGGCCGCCTTCTGGTTGTGGATCCAGCGGATCGCATCGTCGGCCAGGCGGCTGTCGAGCAGGCGGCCTTCGCCGTCGTTGCCTTCGACCCGCTGGATGCCGCGATAGAGGATCGGTGAAAACTGGTCGCTGTCGCCGCTGACGAAGCCGAAGTAGTAATCGAAGCCCAGGCCGGTCGGCCAGCTGTCGAAGGGGCCGGCTTCGCTGCGTTCGTTGGAAGGCAGGTTATGGTGCTTGCCGAACATGGCGGTGCTGTAGCCGTTGAGGCGCAGGACCTGGGCGATCGTTGCGGTTTCGGGCAGGATCTTGCCGCCATAGCCGGGGAACGGCGAGGGCACGTCGCTGAGCCAGCCGACCCCGGCGGCATGGTGGTTGCGTCCGGTCAGTAGCGCGGCGCGGCTGGGTGAGCAGATGCCGGTGGTGTTGAAGCGGTTGTAGCGCTGGCCTTGCGCGGCCAGCCGCTCGAAATGGGGCGTCGGCACGGGGCCGCCGAACGCGCTGGACATCGCGAAGCCGACGTCGTCGCTCATCATCAGGAACACGTTGGGCGCGCCTTGCGGCGCCCGGACGGGTGCCTGCGGCATGCCCCTGGCATCGAGCGCGTTGTCGGCAAGGGTTCCGGCAAAGGGCGGCGGCGAGATCGGCAGGATCGTGCGGGCCGATTGGGCCAGCGTCTGGGCCAGCGTCTGGGCCAGCGTCTGGGCCTGCATCTGGGTCTGCATCTGGGCCTGCGTCGTTCCCGGAGCCGTGACCAATGCCAGCGCCGCTGCGCCTGCCAACCATCCGAACTTGTGTTGCATCGCTTCCTCGTCCCCTGTCCGGAGGCGAGATTGCGTTTCCCATTGCATGCTGTCCAATGCATATATGGGCATCATTTGATGCATGATGGGAATGCAATGGATCTGACCCGCTTGCGCCATGTCATGGCGGTGGCGCGAAATCGCAGCTTTTCGCGGGCGGCGGAGGAGGAGGGCATCACCCAGCCCGCGCTCAGCCGCAGCATCGCCGCCTTCGAGCAGCGCCACGGCGTTACGCTGTTCGACCGGGGGCGGGGCGGTGTTCATCTGACGGCAGTGGGCCGTCACGTGGTGGAGCAGGCGCGGCCGCTGCTCGATGCCGCGGGCGATCTCGAACGCAGCCTCAAGCGCTATCCCCAGGGCGAGCCCGGGCAGGTGGCGATCGGGCTCGGGCCGCTGATGGCCGGGCTGTTCCTGCCGCGGATCGGCAGCCTCCTCCTGGATAGCTGGCCGGGGATTCGCGTGCGCACGCTGGTCCGCTCGCCCGATCAGCTTGTCGCCGAACTGTTGAACGACCGCATCGAGATGATCCTCGGCAGCAACTGGAACCTGGGGCGGGTGGCGGGCACCGAGACGGTCCGGCTTGGCCAGGTGGAGATCGCCTGGATGGTGCGCGGGGGCCATCCGCTGGCGGGCAGGAGCGGGGTGACGGCGGCGGATCTCGAACGTTATCCCATCGCCAGCGCGGTCGATACCTTGTCCGGCGCGGTGGCGGACCGGACCGCGGCAGACAGGGCGGCGGCGGATGGGGCGGGCAGCTTCGTGTGCGACAACTTCCACGTCCTGCGCGAGACGGTGCTGGGCAGCGATTGCGTGTGGATGTCCTCGCCGGCCTTCCTCGCGCCGGACTTGCGGCAAGGGCGCATGGTGCGGCTTGCGGTGGCGGGCTCGGCGGCGATGCTGACCGATATCGTCATGATCATGCGGCGTGGGCGCAGCCGTTCACCGGCGATCCTGGCCATCGCCGAACACGTGCGGGCGCTGCTGGTGGAGGATGGGGACGGGGACGGGGACGCGGTCAGAGCAGGAGGTTCGGGCCCTCCAGCTTGAGCAGGAAGGCCTTGGCCTCCAGCCCGCCGGCAAACCCGGTCAGCGCGCCGCCGGCGCCGACCACGCGGTGGCAGGGCGCGATGATCGAGATCGGGTTGCGGCCGTTGGCGGCGCCCACCGCGCGGCTGGCGCCGGGGCGGCCGATCGCCTCGGCAATCTGGCGGTAGCTGCGGGTCTCGCCGTAGGGGATCGTCAGAAGCGCCTGCCACACGCTTTGCTGGAATGCGGTGCCGCGAAAGTCGAGCGGCAGGTCGAACACCGTGCGCCGCCCCGCAAAATAGTCCGCGAGTTGGGCCCGGGCCTGTTCCAGCACGGGATGGGCATCACCCGGGGGGAGTTCGTGCAGGGGCACGTGGTGGGTGGCGTGCAGGTGCACGCGGCGGGGAGCGTGCAGGGGCACGCGGCGGGGGTCGTCGTTTTCCCATAGCACTGCCACCAGCCCGGCATCGCTGGCGACCAGCGTCAGTTCGCCGACGGGCGAGGGCATTCGGGACATGTGCAAGGACATCGGTGAACTCCAGTAGCGGGACGGGATAGAGCCCCGGCTGGTCCTGGGAAAGGGCTCTATTCGATTGATTTTGCCGGACCTTGCGGCAAACCTGCCGGGCCTGTCGTTTTGCCGGAGGTGGATGCATGGCTGTTCAAATCGTCGTTGCCGGGGCTGCCGACCGCGAGGAGGTCGTTGCGCTCTGGCAGGCGGCGGGGCTCACCCGGCCGTGGAACGATCCACGCGCGGATTTCGACCTTGCTTGCCGGGGAGGGGCCTGCCGGGGAGGGACAAGCGTGATCCTGCTTGCGCGCGAGCAAGGCGGTCTGGTCGGAACCGCGATGGTCGGTTTCGACGGCCATCGCGGCTGGGTCTACTACCTCGGCGTCAGGGAAGAACGGCGGGGCAAGGGGATCGCCCGCATGCTGATGGGGGCCTGCGAAGACTGGCTGGTCGCGCGGGGCAGCCCCAAGATCCAGCTCATGGTGCGGGGCGACAACCAGGCCGCGCTGGGGTTCTACGCGGCCCTGGGGTATGCCCGGCAGGACGTGGTGACGCTGGGGAAACGGCTGGATGGCTAGGCGTCCGGCCGTTTCCGCTTTTAGGTCGTAAACGCATAAACGGCACCATCGAGGTTTGAGGCAAAATGGCTCGGCGGCAGGAGGGAAGGCGCTGGAATATGTCGATATTTCAAGACTTCCCGACGCAGCGCTGGGCCATTTTGGCCAAATCCCGCAGGGACGCCCAAATGGCTTCCATCTCGAACCGAAGCGGCCTTGGACGGGCAACCAGCCCGTCCGGCGGCAACTTCGGCCCGAGCTGTTCGCCATTTGGGCGCCTCGATGGCGGCGTTTATGCGTTTACGACCTAGTCCGCTCGGCAGCGATCAGTTGGCCGCAGCGGTCTTTTTCACGCGGGTATAGGGCACGAAGTCCTGCAGGCCGACAAAACCGCTCCACATCCGGCTGGTGCGGTCATGGAGCTGCACCGTGTCGAGGCGGCAGAGCTGGCTCGAGAATGTCTTGGTGACAAGGATGTCGTCGTTGTCGAGCCGGTCGGCATTGGTCGGCCGGTTGACGTAGAGCGTGCGGCCGACGCGGTAGACGAGCGCGGTCTTGTCGACGATCACGGTGCTGTCGGACTGGCTGAGCTGGATGCAGGTCACCGGCTTGCCGGCTTCGCGGCCTTCCAGCAGCTTGGCGAGCTGTTCCTCGCCGGTCAGCTTCTTCTTGGCGGCAAACGCTGCCGGGGCGGCAATGAGGCTGGCCGTGACGAGCGCGGCAGCGAAGACATGTTTGTACGTCATTGTCTTACCTTCCACAAAAATCCGCCCTGCACTGACATTGGCACGCAGCGCCTGAACCGGCAATGACCATAACGCATGGGCGCAGGCAGGGGGCGCCCTGTCGTCAGCCTCCTCCAAGCCTGGTCCGGATTCAGGCCGTACCGCCCACGGTGATGCCGTCGATCAGCAGGGTGGGCTGGCCGACGCCCGCCGGAACGCTCTGCCCGCCCTTGCCGCAGACGCCGACGCCGCGATCGAGTTCGAGATCGTTGCCGATGCCGGTCACGCGGGTCAGCACGGTGGGACCGTCGCCGATCAGCGTCGCGCCCTTGATCGGCGCGCCCAGCTTGCCGTTCTCGACCTTGTAGGCCTCGTTGCAGGAGAACACGAACTTGCCCGAGACGATATCGACCTGGCCGCCGCCCATCGACTTCACGAAGATGCCCTTCTTCATGCGCGCGAGCAGTTCGGCGGGATCGTCCTTGCCCGCCTTCATGAAGGTGTTGGTCATGCGCACCTGCGGGGCATAGGCGTAGTTCTCGCGCCGGCCGTTGCCGGTCGACTGCACGCCCATGAGCCGCGCGTTCATGCGGTCCTGCATGTAGCCCCTCAGCACGCCGTCCTCGATCAGCACGGTTTCCTGCGTGGGGGTGCCCTCGTCGTCGATCGAGAGCGAACCGCGCCGGTCACTGATCGAACCGTCGTCGATCACGGTCACGCCGGGGGCGGCCACACGCTCGCCGATGCGGCCGGAAAAGGCGGAAGTGCCCTTGCGGTTGAAATCGCCTTCGAGGCCGTGGCCGACCGCCTCGTGCAGGATCACGCCGGGCCAGCCGGGGGACAGCAGCACGGCCATTTCGCCAGCGGGCGCGTCCACGCTTTCGAGGTTCACCAGCGCCTGATCCAGCGCGGTATCGATGGCGCGGTTCCAGTTCGCGGGATCAAACAGCGTGTCGTAGAGATAGCGCCCACCCATGCCGAACGAGCCGGTTTCGCGCCGTCCGTTGCTTTCGGCGACAATCGAGACCGAGAGCCGCACCAGCGGGCGCACGTCGGTGGCGATGAAGCCGTCGGGGCGGACGATCTCGACCACCGACCACTGCCCGGTCAGGCTGGCGCTGACTTGCGAGACGCGCGGATCGCGGGCGCGGGCGGCCGCGTCGATCTGTTCCAGCAGGCGCACCTTGTCCTCGAAGGGCACGAGGTCGAGCGGCGAGGCATCGGTGTAGAGATGGCGATTGCTGCGCGGCGGCGGGAGCGGGCGGGTGCCGGTGGCAGGATCGAGCAGTTGCAGCGTCTCGCCCGCGCGGCGGATGGCGGCGGCGGAGATCTCGTTGGCGTGGGCAAAGCCGGTCATCTCGCCGGTCACGCCGCGCAGGCCGAAACCGGCATCGCGCGAATAGTCGGCGGTTTTCAGACGGCCGTCGTCGAAGCCGAAGGCCTCGGTGGCAATGAACTGCATGTAGAGTTCGCCGTCCTCGCAGCGCTGCAAGGTCTCGCGGGCAAGGGCCTGGGCCTCGTCGGGCGAAAGCTGGCGATAGAGGAGCGAGCGCGGATCGGGGCTGGTCATGCCCACGGATATAGGGCGGCGATCCGCGGTATCAAATGAATTGAGGGCCGGGTCATCGGACCCGGCGCGAAAGGAAAGTCGATCAGGCCGCCTGCTGGTCGGCCGGGCCGCCCTTGAGGACGAAGTGGCGGTCGCAATAACCGCAGTCGACATAACCCTTCTCGTCGATCTCCAGCCACACGCGCGGGTGGCCGAGGGCGGCAGCCTTGTAGGTGCCGTTCGAGCGGATGTCGGTGGCCCCGTCGCAGGAAACGCGGTGGGAATCGGTGTAGACGGTTTCGGGCTGCGTGCTCATGGTTGGGCCGATTACCAAGCCTCCGGAAGAATTTCCAGCGGGCAAATGATCCGGGCGCGCGGCGAAATGCGCGCGCCCGGTATCGTCCCGCGCAATATCAGGCGGGAACAGTCAGGGCGCCGGCTTCGGCAAGCGCGTCGGCCAGGGCCTTCTCGCGGACTTCCGGCCCGATGGCGATGCCTTCGGCCAGGACAAAGATCGGATCGGTGATGCCGATGAAGCCGAGCACGGCGCGCAGGTAGCTTTCGGCATGCTCGACGGTGGCGCCGGGCTGGCCTTCACCGTAGTAGCCGCCGCGCGACAGGGCGACGTAGACCTTCTTGCCGCCGGCCAGGCCCTTGGGGCCTTCGGCGGTGTACTGGAAGGTCTTGCCGGCCACCAGCACGCGGTCGAACCAGGCCTTGAGCTGGCTGGGGATGGTGAAGTTGTACATGCCGGCGCCGATCACGATCACGTCGGCGGCGAGGAATTCGGCGAGTTCCGGCGTACCGTCCGGGTTGCCGAGAACGTCGAGCGTCAGGTGCGGCAGGGCTTCGGCGGCGAGGTCGTGGTAGCTGACTTCGAGCGAGGGATCGGCCGCGGTCAGGTTGGCGACGATGGCGGCCGAAACCGCACGGCTGACCGAGTTTTCGCCGAGGATGCTGGAATCGAGGTGGAGAAGCTTCATGGGGGAGTGCCTTCAGTTGGGAACAGGTGGCCTGGAAACATGCCAGTCTGGAAAAATGACTGGGCATAGCTATGTTGCACCGCGGCGCGCGCCAAGAGCGCATTTTTTCAGGACCAGGTAACGTGAAGATGACTACCCTCGAGCTTGTCGATCTGCCGGAGCAGGCGTCTCCCGCCGAAGTTGTCCACTCCGTCCGCAGCTGCCGCATGTTCGGCGACATCCTTGCGCGCGTGGGTGACAAGTGGTCGATGCTGGTGGTCATGACGCTGCTGGAGGATAACCGCCATTTCAACGAGTTGAAGCGCGGGATCGACGGCATTTCGCAGCAGATGCTGTCCCGCACCTTGCGCGCGCTGGAGCGCGACGGGCTGGTGCTGCGCACGGTCCACGCCAGCGTGCCGGTACGGGTCGAATATGCGCTGAGCGGACTTGGTCGCTCGCTGGCGGAACCGGTCAAGGCGCTGGGCGCCTGGGCCTTTACCCACCGCGTGTCGATCGAGGCGAGCCGGGCGGTCTACGACAGCCGCAGCGACGGGGTTTGAGGGGGAAGCCTTTCGGCCCGGATAACCGTCATCCCCGCGAAGGCGGGGATCCCGCTTGTTCTTGCGGGCGTGGCGCGAAGGAAGCGGGCCCCCGCCTTCGCGGGGGCGACGGAGTGTTTTCGACAGGATTTCGAAGTATCATTCCAGCTTCAGGTGCAATTCCGCCAGCCCGCGAATGATGTAGCTTGGCTCGTAGGCGATGCGCCGCGCGCCCGCCGGGCCATGGTGCGCTTCGTCGAGCGTGATCGCGCGGGTCGCCGCCAGCAGGCATTCGAGCAGCACCGCCACTTCCGCCCGCGCCAGTTGCGCCCCGGCACAAGTATGGGCGCCGCGTCCGAAGGCGAGGTGTTCCTTGATGCGGGGTCGGCCGATCACGAAGTCGGCGGGGTTCTCCCAGCGGCGCGGATCGCGGTTGGCGGCGGATAGCGAGATTACCAGCCGCTGTCCGGCGGGCACCTCGACACCGCCGATCCGGGTCTTGCGGGCAGCGATGCGGAAGGTGGCCTTGGTCGAGCCTTCGATGCGCAGCACTTCCTCCAGGAACGGGCCGATCTGCGCCGGGTTATCGCGCAGTTGCTGTTGCAGCGGCTGGTCCTCGGCGAGACGGCGCAGGGCGTTGCCGATCAGCTTGGCGCTGGTGTCCTGTCCGGCGGCGAAGAGGAACATGGCGGACTTGACCACTTCCATCGCGTCCGGCGTCGAGCCGTCGGGATATGTGGCCATCGCCATCTCGGTCATCACGTCGTCCAGCGGCTGGGCGCGGCGCTCGGCGATGTAACGGACGAAGTAGCCGCCCATCGCCAGCAGCGGGTGGATCGACTGGCCCTCGTCTCCCGCATCCATGTTGCCCGGCGGCGGCGCCGCGTCGATCAGCGCGCGGAAGGCCTCGCGGTCCTCGGGCGGCACGCCCAGCAGGTCGGCGATGACCATGGTGACGAAGGGCGTCGCCACTTCGCCCACCAGTTCGCACCCGCCGCGCGCAACGATGCCCTGCACCATGTCTTCGGCGTAGCGGCGCATGAAGGCTGCGTTGTCCTTCAGGCGCGACGGCACGAACAGCGGATTGAGCAGGGCGCGCGCCGCCGCGTGGCGCGCGCCGTCATAGGAGACCAGCAGTTCGATCTCGCTACCGGGATGGCTGGCGAGTTGCTCGGAAATATCGTCGCCTTCCACCGCGAAGGGCAGCGGTGCCAGCGGATCGGGATTGAGCCAGGAGGAGAAATCGCGCGCGTTCAGCAGCACGTCCAGCGCTTCCTGAAAGCCGGTGACGAGCAGGATGTCGCGGCCCGGCATCGGGCAGACCGGCCCTTCGGCGCGCAGGCGCTCGAAATAGTCGTAGGGATCGAGCAACACCGCGTGGTCGGTGAAATAGTCGGGCTGCGTGTTCAGCGTTGCCGTGGCCATCGTTCGCTCTCCCACCGGTGGCAGGTCGGGACTCGCCTGCCTTTTGTGATATACAGTGGATCGTATTTGTTCGAAGGCAAGCCGTCAATCGCGCAATTGTTGCCGGGCCGCGCCGTCTATCCTGCCGCAGGCCCTTTACTGGCAGGCGATCCTGTCCCACATGCGGCGCATGACCAGCTCTGCAAGCGCCGCCATTTCCATCCGCGATCTCAAGAAGCGCTATGCCCCCGCGGGCAGTGGAGAAGGCAAGCTGGCGCTGAAGGGCGTGTCGTTCGATGTGCCCGAAGGCGGCATCTTCGGCCTGCTCGGCCCCAACGGCGCGGGCAAGTCGACGCTGATCAACATCATGGCGGGCCTGGTCCGCAAGACCTCCGGCTCGATCGACATCTGGGGCTTCGACATCGACCGCGACCAGCGCAATGCCAAGCGCTCGATCGGCATCGTGCCGCAGGAAATCGTCTTCGACCCGTTCTTCACGCCTTTCGAGGTGCTGGAGAACCAGGCCGGCCTCTACGGCATCGCCAAGACCCTGCGCCGCAGCGAGGATCTGCTGCGCGCCGTCCACCTCTCCGACAAGCGCGACGCCTATGCCCGTACGCTGTCCGGCGGCATGAAACGCCGCCTGCTGATCGCCAAGGCGCTGGTCCACCAGCCGCCGGTGCTGGTGCTGGACGAGCCGACCGCCGGCGTCGACGTCGAACTGCGCCGCCAGCTCTGGGAACTCGTCACCGAACTCAACCGCGAAGGCGCGACGATCGTGCTGACCACGCACTACCTCGAGGAAGCCGAGGAGCTGTGCGACCGCATCGCCATCATCAACCACGGTGAACTGATCGCCAACAAGCCGACCCGCGAACTCGTCGGCATGGCGCGCGAGAAGATCCTGGTCCTCACCCTCGACCGCGAGATGACCGAGCTGCCGAGCCACCCCGGCTTCGTGAAGTGCGAAAAGTCCGGCGAGCGCGAACTGCAGATCACCTACGACAAGGACCGGGCCAACGCGGGCGAGATTCTCTCGGCGGTGCAGGCGCAGGGGTTTGCCATCGTCGACGTGACGACGCGCGAGGCGGATCTGGAGGATGTCTTTGTCAGCCTGACGAGCGATGCCCGTCCTGCCTGATCGGGCTGGCCGGGTGGAGGCATTCCGAGAATAGGGGCGATTCGGCCGTCGCACCGGCCGAACGCAGGCATTTCAGGTTTCAGTCCGCCAGCTGGGCGGTTTCCGCCGGGTCTTCCCGCCACTGCTTCGGGCCGTGACGGCGGATGTCCTTGCCGCAGCCGTTGCAGGCCGCGACATAGTTCACGCCGTCCCAGCGCACTGCGCCGCGCCGGGGTTCATGCCGGTTGAAGGCGCAGAATATCGACCGAAAGGATTGCCTGGAAAACGAGGACATCACGACATGCTCCGTTCAAATGATTCCCGAAGCAGTTTCGAAGTGCTTCGTACGGCGCGACCGTCAGGCGGAATGGGGAGCGTTATGTCTTTGTGATTGGGTGGTTGTTTATCGCAATGATCGCTGCGCTGCAACATGATTGCGAGGCAAGCAAAGGTGCAAAGCTAAATATTGCGCCTTGGCGATAGTCTCGGCATGGAGCCCGGATGTCGACGAATCCTGCCCCCGCTTCCGCTTTTGACGTCATCGTGGTCGGTTCCGGCGCTGCCGGCCTGACCGCAGCGCTTGCGCTGGCCGAGAACCTCAAGGTGCTGGTCCTTGCCAAGGGCGGGCTGACCGGGGGGTCCACCGCCTGGGCGCAGGGCGGCATTGCCGCGGTGCTCGATGCCGGGGACACGTTCGAGGAGCATGTCAGCGACACGATGATTGCCGGGGCCGGGCTCAACCGGCTCGAGACCGTGGAGTTCGTGATCGAGCGGGCGCCGCTGGCGATCGAGCGCCTGGTCGAACTGGGGGTGCCGTTCAACACCGAGGGCGACGAGCTTCACCTCACCCGCGAGGGTGGCCATTCGCATCGCCGCATCGTCCATGTCGCCGATGCCACCGGCTGGGCGGTGCAGAGCGCGCTGCTCAAGGCGGCCGAGGACAATCCCAACATCACCCTGCTGCCGGGCCAGTCGTGCATCGACCTCATCACCGGGCGGCATGAGGAGCGTTATTCGGGCTCGGGCCGGGTCTGGGGGGTCTACGCGCTCGACGAGCAGACCGGCCGGGTCACGGCCCATACCGCCCGCGCGACGATCCTGGCGACGGGCGGCGCCGGCCGCGTCTACCAGTTCTCGACCGCGCCGCGCGGGGCGACCGGCGACGGCATCGCCATGGCCTGGCGGGCGGGCGCGCGTGTCTCCAACATGGAGATGATGCAGTTCCACCCGACCTGCCTCTACAATCTCGAGGTCAAGAATTTCCTCATCACCGAGGCGGTGCGCGGCGAGGGCGGACAACTGAGGCACCCGGTAACCGGACACCGCTTCATGCCCGACTATGACGAGCGGGCCGAACTGGCCCCGCGCGACGTTGTGGCGCGGGCCATCGACGACCAGATCAAGCGTTACGGCCTCGACTATGTCCATCTCGACATCAGCCACCAGCCCGAGGCCTTCGTGAAGGAGCACTTCCCGAACATCCACGAGAAGCTGCTGGGGCTTGGCATCGACATGACCAGGGAGCCGATCCCGGTGGTGCCCGCGCAGCACTATACCTGCGGCGGCATCCTCATCGACCTTGACGGCAAGACCGACCTGCCCGGTCTCTATGCGGCGGGCGAGTGCACCGAGAGCGGGCTGCACGGCGCCAATCGCCTGGCCTCGAACTCGCTGCTCGAGTGCTTCGTGTTCGGCGAGGCCTGCGCGGCGCATATCCTCGACCACTGGGACGCCTTCGACGCGCCGCCGCCGGTGCGCCAGTGGGACGAAAGCCGGGTGACCGATTCCGACGAGGAAGTCGTCATCAAGCAGAACTGGACCGAGATCCGCCGCTTCATGTGGAACTACGTGGGCATCGTGCGCACCACCAAGCGGCTGGAACGCGCGATGCACCGCATCCAGATGCTGAACGGCGAAGTGGAGGAATATTACCGCCACTTCCGCGTCTCGACCGATCTGATCGAACTGCGCAACCTGCTCCAGACCGCCGAACTCATCGTGCGATCGGCGCTGCACCGGCATGAGAGCCGGGGCCTGCATTTCACGCTCGACTATCCGGCAACCGAAGCGGCGCCGCAGGACACCGTGCTGGTGCCCTGATGACGCCCGGGGCGTAGGCGCAGGGCGCTCGTGCGCCCTGCTTGGGTTTGCGTCACATGCCGATATGCAGGGCGCGGCCGATGAAGATCAGCGCCATTGCGCCCAGTACCGAGGCGAGGCAGCCCGCGCGCTGGAAACCGGCCTCGCCGCGCGTGGTGATGAGCCCGGCGGCAAACGAACCGCCGATGCCGAGCAGGATCGTCGCGACCCAGCTCATGTCGACGAAGCCGGGATAGAGCCAGCGCGCCAGCACGCCGATGACGAGACCGCTGATGATGGCGCCGATCAGGTTGATCATGAAATCGAATGTCCTTGAAGCTTGGCCGGAATGGCGGGCGGGATGGTGAGGGTAGAAGTGTCCGCCTGAATGGAAGTTGCAAGGAGTCTTCGGCCAAGCGCGGACCGGACTCGGCGAATGCAGCGCGCGGAGTGCGGGATTCGCCGTGTCACGGCTTTGCGACGAACCGAGCGGCCGGTGATGGCGGGCACGGGGAAAACTGCGATCAAGTCTCTAGACAGGCGGCAAAAGCTGCCGTTCGGGGGGACTCGTTTCGCCGCAAACGCGATTCGCTTCGTCGCCGTTTTATGTGGAAAAATTTTTGTGATCGGGGGTGAAATTGCCCCTTGCGCAAATGCCCGATGACGCAGTTCCCGCGCGTCGCGCCCGCTATCTGCCTGTAAACCCCTCCCCTGCGCTTGCCGTTCGCGGGCACGACCCCCACTTGCGTTGGAAAGCAGAAAAGGCACTATGGGTTGTGGCGCGTCGGTCGCGGGGCATCTAAACCTAGGTATTGTCGTTTTCGGCTCGTGGGGGCACGGCGGGAACGATTCCGGGCGGGATGTCAGGCTTCTCGAGCAAGGTGCCTGGGTCGGTCAGGGAATTTTGTTCTCTTCTTGCGCCGTCCGTGCCCGCCGGGTCGATCCCTCGATCCCGGCGACTCGCGCGGATGGTTCCGGTCGGCCTCGACGCCAAGTTGTGAAGGCGCCCTGTGGCGCTTCGATGACGCCGCAGACAGCAACGGGGGCTAATGTGGATTTCAGGAACGGAAGCGACGCTGAAGTGAACAGCTCCGATGTTATGGATGGTCAGGTCGAGATGCCTGGCTTCGAATTGAACCGACCCGAGCCTTCGAAGGCGCCTGCGAAGGCTCCCAAGGCACCCGCCAAGGCAACCGGGGCGAAGCAGGAAAAGGAGGCGGGCGTGGGCCCGGCAATCGCGATGGACAAGACCGATACCGCTTCGGACGCACTGGTCGTTGATGCCCTGGCGGCTGTTGCCGCCGCCGCCTCGGCCGGCGCCGCCGCAAAGCCGCGCGTCAGCGATTCCAAGACGATCCACGATCGCCGCTTCACCATCGTCACCGACGATTCGCGCAACGACCTGCTGACCGATTTCGGCAAGGAAACGCTCGACGATCGTTACCTGCTGCCCGGCGAGAAGTACCAGGACCTGTTCGCCCGCGTCGCCGACGCCTATGCGGACGACCAGGAGCACGCCCAGCGCATCTACGACTACATCTCCAAGCTGTGGTTCATGCCCGCCACCCCCGTTCTCTCGAACGGCGGCACCGGCCGCGGGTTGCCGATCTCGTGCTACCTGAACTCGGTGGACGACAGCCTCGACGGCATTCTCGCCACCTGGACCGAGAACGTCTGGCTCGCCTCGCGCGGCGGCGGCATCGGCACCTACTGGGGCAACGTGCGCGGCATCGGTGAGCCGGTCGGTCTCAACGGCAAGACCAGCGGCATCATTCCCTTCGTGCGCGTGATGGATTCGCTCACCCTGGCGATCTCGCAGGGCTCGCTGCGCCGTGGTTCGGCGGCCTGCTACCTCGACGTCTCGCACCCCGAGATCGAGGAATTCCTCGAGATCCGCAACACCACGGGCGACTTCAACCGCAAGGCGCTCAACCTGCACCACGGCGTGCTGCTGACCGACGAGTTCATGGAAGCCGTGCGCGACGGTACCGACTTCGACCTCCGGAGCCCCAAGGACGGTTCGGTGCGCGGCACCGTGCACGCCCGCTCGCTGTTCCAGAAGCTGGTCGAAACCCGCCTGCGCACGGGCGAGCCCTACTTCGTGTTCTCCGACACCGTGAACCGCACGATGCCCAAGCATCACCGCGATCTCGGCCTCAAGGTCTCGACCTCGAACCTGTGCTCGGAAATCACCCTGCCGACCGGCCGCGACCACCTTGGTAACGACCGTACCGCCGTCTGCTGCCTGTCCTCGCTCAACATCGAGACCTGGGAAGAGTGGAAGGGCGAAAAGCGCTTCATCGAGGACGTGCTGCGTTTCCTCGACAACGTCCTGCAGGACTACATCGACCGCGCGCCCGACGAGATGGCCCGCGCCCGCTACTCCGCCGAGCGTGAACGCTCGGTCGGCATGGGCGTCATGGGCTTCCACTCGTACCTCCAGAAGCGCGGCATCGCCTTCGAGAGCGCGATGGCCAAGGCGCTGAACATGCAGATGTTCCAGCACATCGCCGCCAAGGCGGACGAAGCCTCGCTGCTGCTGGCCCAGGAACGCGGCGCCTGCCCGGACGCGGCCGACATGGGCGTGATGCAGCGCTTCAGCTGCAAGATGGCGATCGCGCCGACCGCGTCGATCTCGATCATCTGCGGTGGCACCTCCGCCTGCATCGAGCCGATCCCGGCCAATATCTACACCCACAAGACGCTCTCGGGCAGCTTCGTGGTGAAGAACCCCTACCTCGAAAAGCTGCTGGCCTCGAAGTCGAAGGATTCCACCAACGTGTGGAACTCGATCCTCGAACACGGCGGCTCGGTCCAGCAGCTCGACTTCCTCAGCCCCGAGGAAAAGGCGATCTTCAAGACCAGCTTCGAGATCGACCAGCGCTGGCTGCTCGAATTCGCGGCGGACCGTACGCCCTATATCGACCAGGCCCAGTCGCTGAACCTGTTCATCCCGGCGGACGTGGACAAGTGGGACCTGATGATGCTGCACTTCCAGGCCTGGGAGAAGGGCATCAAGTCGCTCTACTACCTGCGCTCGAAGTCGGTGCAGCGCGCGGGCTTCGCAGGCTCGGGCGGCGTCGAGGCGGACAATACGCCCGAAGCGCCCAAGTTCGAGATCGGCGAGACGACCGACTACGACGAGTGCCTTGCCTGCCAGTAAAGGTCGGCTGACAGGATCACCGAGAGACGGCTCTCCGGCTTCGTGCTGGAGGGCCGTTTTCGTTTTGGGGAAGAACAAGGGAGAAAGCAGGGGAGCATAGCCCCCCTGCACCCCCAATACCGTCTAGGTCACGCGGACCAACTGCGTGGCGCGCCCACGGCGGCGTCGGGAGGCTTAATGGCTGCGCCGCAGGGAGCGCACTATGGCAAGGCAGGGCGCAACAAATATGTTTCGAGGGTCTGGGGGATCTCTTGAGCTTGTCGAAGGGCCCCAGGGCTTCCTTTTTTCTTCTTCTTCCAACCCCTTCTGACCTAAATCTGTCATTCCCGAAGCCTAGCTGCCCCTCGTAAAACGCTTCCCAAGGATCCCCCCGATGATTGACCGCCGTTCGCTTGTAGGTGCCGGACTGGGCGTGGGGCTGGCGGCGGGGTTCGGGCCCGGCGTGCTGGCAGCGGCTGCGAGAGCGCGGCCCGCGCGTCCGGCCAGGCCGCTGGTGATCGGTCATCGCGGCTGTTCGGCGCTGCGGCCCGAGCATACGCTTGGTTCCTATGCCAAGGCGATTGCCGATGGCGCGGACTTCATCGAGCCCGATCTGGTCAGCACCCGGGACGGCGTGCTGATCGCGCGGCACGAGAACAACATCGCCGAGACCACCGACGTTTCCGCCCGGCCCGAATTCGCCGGGCGCAAGGCGACCAAGACCATCGATGGCGAGCAGGTGACCGGCTGGTTCACCGAGGACTTCACGCTGGCCGAGATCAAGAGCCTGCGCGCGAAGGAGCGGCTGGGGGCATTGCGTCCGGAAAGCCATGCCCACGACGGGCGGTTCCAGGTCGTGACCTTCGAGGAAATCGCCGATTTTGTCGCCGCCGAGGCAGCCGCGCGCGGGCGGGTGATCGGGGTGATTCCGGAACTGAAGCACTCCACTTATTTCGGCTCGATCGGCCTGCCGCTGGAGCAGCGTTTTCTCGATAGGCTGCACGCCAGCGCCTATCTCCAGAGCGCGCCGGTGATCGTGCAGAGCTTCGAGATCGCCAACCTGAAGTGGCTGCGCGCGCGTCTGGATGCCCTCTCGAATGTCCAGTTGCTGCAATTGACCGTGCCCGGTTCGATGCGTCCGGCGGATGTGGTGGCGAGGGGCGCGGGCCCGACCTTCGACCAGATGCACAGCGATGCCGGTCTGGCGGAAATCGCAAGGTATGCCGACTGGATCTCGCCTAACAATCTGGCGCTGCTCGGGCGGGACAAGGACGGCAAGCTGCTGCCGCAGGGCACCGGTCTGGTCGAGCGTGCCCATGCGGCGGGCCTGCTGGTTTCGACCTGGACCTTCCGTCCGGAGAACTACTTCCTGCCTGCCGATCTGCGCGACGGCACCGAGCAGGGCAAGCACAATCCGGCGGGATCCGTGGCCGAAATCCGCCGCTATCTGGCGCTGGGGATCGACTCGTTCTTCACCGACGATCCGGCGATCGGCCGTCAGGCCGTGGACGGGCGCGGCTGATACGAAGGGGGGGAGGCGATGGCGGAATGTCTCGCTTGTTGCCGCCGCTTGGGCAGGACGGTTGTGCCGCGGCTGCCTTGTACGTGACGTTTCGCTTCCTAAATGCCCAATGCTGTAGAAGGAGGCACTATGGATCGGATGCTTGAACAGTTGACGATGGACGGCAGCGTTCCCGACGAAGTCTATCGTTTGATGCGAGACGCAATCCAGAAAGCGGGCGATCAGCGCAGCCACCTCTTCGAAGCCGGGCAGGAGGCGCATTACCAAGCCTTGGCAGTGTTCCTTGCGCTTAAAGCCGCCGGATATTCCATAAAGAAATCTTCCCCTACCTGAAATTCACTCTCATCTGCCGTGATGGCGCGGCGGGAGCGGCAGTTTCCGGGTGGAGCCTTGCTCCGCGGTTGCCGGATTCCAGAAAAAAGGCAGGGAAGCCAATGCTCCCCTGCCTTTCCTTCCCGAGATCGGTCGTTCGGCTCAGAACTTGTAGTTCGCCATCAGGCCGAAGTAGTTGCCGCTCTTGCCGCCGTTGTCCTGGAAGGAATCGCTGGCGGCGAAGTAGGTTTCCCAGAGGCGGAAGGCGAGGCGGTCGGTAGCCTGCCACGAGGCTTCGAGGTTGAGGTCGGTGCCGATCCGGCGGCTGGAATCGTAGGGTGCGAAGCTTGATCCCGAGGGGCCGATGTAGACGCCGTCGCCCTTGCTGGCGCGCCACAGGAAGTCCGGGCCGGCCATGACGGTGATCGCCGGAGTCGGCTTCACGGTGACCGAGGGGTAGAGGTCCATCAGGTTCGAGAAGCTGAAGAACGCGGCCTCGCTGATCAGCGGCAGGCGGGCGGCGGCGGGCACGAAAGTGCTCACCTTGTTGTCGGCGAGGTCCTTGTCGCCGCTGAAGTAGTTGGCGCGCAGGCCGAGGCGGGGCTTCATCGGGGCGTCGCCGAAAGTGTATCCGCCTTCGAACATGACGCCGTAGGCGTCGATTTCCTTGCCGATGAACCGGCCGCTCTGGTGGGTACCTTCCAGGTCGAGGTCCCAGTGGGGACCGCGCTTCCACAGGCGGGCGCCCCAGTTGTTGCGGTCGTCCTTGCCGACGCCGGCGGCCAGCGTCGCGCGGTCGCGCTCCATCTCGTACCAGTAGATGTCGGTGCCGAAGCCGGCGATGCGGTTGGGTGCGCTGATGTAGACGCCGTGGAAGTCCTGCGCGTGGTTCGGGCCGTCGTTGAACGTGCCCGGATCGATCAGGATCGGCTTCACCGCAAAGACATCCACCGAGACCTTGCCCGGCAGGATGTAGGTGGCGCGCACACCCTGATAGGTGAAGCGCATGTTGAGGCCCTCGCGCACGCCTGCCAGCTTGCCGTTGCCCAGCGGCATCTCGAAGCGGCCGGGACGGAAGGTGATCTTGCCGGCATCGCCCAGCGGTACCGTCACGTCGACGAAGGCCTGGTAGATGTCCAGCTTGTCGCGGTTGGGGCCGGTGGCGAAGCTCTCGCCAAATTCGCGGTTGTCGCCCAGTTCGAGGTAGGCGCGCAGGTTCGGGCCGACATGCAGGTCCGCCAGCAGACGCAGGCGGGTCTGGATGGGATTGTTGCTGTCATTTGCCGAAAGGCCCAGCTTGGCGTGGTGCCAGTCGGTATAGTAGACGCGCGCCTCGCCGCCGAGCGTGAGGTAGATGTCGTCACCCGCGATGGGGAGGTGCTTGATCTTTTCGAGCAGCGGCGCATCGGCATCGGGCTTTTTCGACCAGTCCTCGGTCCAGCGGATGTTCTGCGGCAGGCCTTCAGGGCCGGGGCGGCCGCCGGGCATGGCTTCGGCGGGGCGCGCCTGCGACTTGGCGGGGCGGATGCCTGGAGGGGCCTGGGTGGAGAGCGTGCCGGCCTCGCCGGTCTTGGCGGTTTCGGGCGGGACCGACTGCGCGAGCGCGGGCTGGACGGCGAACATGGCCGCAGCGGCCGTGCCGCAGGCGAGAAGGGTCAGGGCGCGGGACATGCGCATGGGGGGAATTCCTCTCTGAAACGTCTTGGTATTTTTACTCGGGACGACCGGCCGCACCCCGGCCGTCCCGCATTTCTCTCTTGCCCGGATCAGGCGATCGCGGTTTCGCGGTAGCGCACCAGCGACAGTGCGACGGCCGCAATCAGGGTGCCGCAGGCCAGCGTCATGGCGACCGGGGCGAGCGCCCAGCCGGAACTGAACAGCAGGCCGGCGACGATCGGGCCGAGCGCCGCACCGGCGCGGCCCACGCCGATGACCAGGCCGGTGCCGCCGCCGCGCAGCGCGGCCGGGTAGCTCTGGGCGATCACGGCATAGAAACCGGCGATGGCGGCATTGAGGAAGAAGCAGGCCACGCAGGCGATCAGCGAGAGG
Source organism: Novosphingobium sp. KA1 (assembly GCF_017309955.1). Taxonomy (NCBI): domain Bacteria; kingdom Pseudomonadati; phylum Pseudomonadota; class Alphaproteobacteria; order Sphingomonadales; family Sphingomonadaceae; genus Novosphingobium; species Novosphingobium sp. KA1. Next base: position 1,862,939 of record NZ_CP021247.1, read on the forward strand.
CCGCTCAGCGTCGTGAAGCCCTGGCCGAACAGCATGACTGCGCCCGCACCCAGCACCATCGAGGCGACCACCAGCGGACGGATGCCGACTTTCTGGCTGAGCAGGCTGACGACGACCGAGCCGATGGCGCCGCCGACGTTCGCCCAGACCAGCACGCCGCCGGCCGATGCCGGCGCAAAGCCGAGGTCGACGACGATCTTGGGGATCCACTTCACCAGGAAGTAGAAGGTCATCATGTGGAAGAAGCACACCGCGGTCAGCAGCACCGTCACGCTGGCAAGGCCGGGCGCGAAAAGCGCGGCGACGCTGGTGCGCTTCTTGGCCGGATCGACCGGCGGCAGCGCGGCGAGCGGCTGGCGGTTCTGCTTCACCAACGTGCGGTTGATCTTCTCCAGCGCACCGGCAGGGCGCCGCAGCAGCAGGAAGGCCATGGTTTCAGGCACCAGCCAGAGCACCAGCGGGATGAAGCACAGCGTGATCACCGCGCCGAATTCGAAGACCGACTGCCAGTGGCCGGTAGCGCCAAGCAGCATCGAGGCGATCGAGCCGCCGACGATGGCGCCCATCGGATAACCGCCGGCCATGATCGCGACGGTGAGGTTGCGGCGCCTGGCGTTCGAACATTCGGCAACGACGGCATTGGTCGCGGCGAGCATGCCGCCGATGCCGAGGCCGGTGAACAGGCGGTAGACCGAAAGGACCGGCACGCTGGTGGCGGTGGAGGCCAGGAACATGCCGCTGCCCATGATGACGAGGCAGGCCAGCAGCGTCGGGCGGCGGCCGACTTTGTCAGCCAGGCTGCCGAGAATGAAGGCGCCGATGCCCATGCCGAACAGTTCCATCGACAGCACGAGGCCGAGCGCGGCGCGGTCGATGCCCCAGTCCTTGGCGATGCCGGGCGCGGCAAAGCTGATCGACAGGACGTCGAACCCGTCAAGGGCGTTGAGCGCGGTCGCGATGCCGATGGCAATGATCTGCCGGTAATGCATCGGCTCGCGCGCGATGATGGCGCGTGGGTCTTCCATGCACTTCTCCTGTGGTACCGCTGCCTTCCGAGGGCGCGGGAATTATTGGCGACGCTGGCGGCGGCGCATGGCTGGACTCAAGTGTCCGATCCGAAACTCTCGTTCCGGATTGTTCGGTGCCGGCCCTCTCCTCCACCCGGCCGCCCGACAGGGGGACTGGTGGAAGGTCGGGAGGGGGGAGAGGGCCAGTACCGAACCGAAATTCACCGCTGCGGCGAATTTCGAATCAGAACCTCAGGCCGGCTGTGCCGCCACCGAGTAAGTGACCTGCTGGTTGCGGGTATTCATGAAGTCCTCAAGCGTCTCTCCGCGCATTGAGGCATAAATGTCCAAATTGGATACCCCCGTCACGGCCGCCAGTTTCTCCAGAACGAAGAAGATGGCGCCGTAATGGATCAGCCCGCGCCAGTCGCGATTGCGGACAAGTTGCTGTTCCTGTTCGCTAAGTCCGCCGGATCCCATCGCCTTGTCCGCATCGGCGAGGAAGGCGGCGCGGGCCTCGGGCTCGACCAGCGCGTGAAGGAAACGATTCAGGCGATAAGCCTTGGCACTGCGCTCCAGCGTGTAGGGATATGTGCCCTGAAGGTGTTCGGCGCCTGCCAGTTGCTGGTTCATGCGGGCGCGGTGGGCGGTGAGGAAGGCCGCGTCGGGTTCCGGTGATTGGTTCTCGTAGACGGCGGTGGCGATGCCGGTCATCGACGGCAGGTAATAGCTGCGATGCAGGCAGCGCACCCGCGCGGAGAGCGCGCCGCGCATGATCAGCCACATGATGACCTCGGCGCCCTCCATGCCGCCAAGCTGCGCATACTGGGCGTGGGTCATGCGGCAGAGCGCTTCGGGATCGTTTTCCAGCAGGTCCATGAAGCGGGCGTCCCATTCGGGATTGTTGAAGCCGCAGCGCTCGCCGTGGACCTGGTGCGACAGACCGCCGGTGGCGACCAGCGCGACCTTGAGGTCTTCGGGGTAACTCTCGATGGCGGTGCGCAGCGCCTGCCCCAGCTTGAAGCAGCGGCGGGCGGTGGGGATCGGGAATTGCAGCACGCCGACCTGCAGCGGCACGATCTGCACCGGCCATTCGCCCTGCTCATGGGGCAGCAGCACCGAGAGCGGCGAGAAGCAGCCGTGGTCCAGCCCGCGTCCGCGGAAAGTGCCGATGTCGAACTCGTCGGTCATCAGGCTCTGGACGATGTGGCGCGAGAGCCCGGCATGGCCGCCGATGGACGGCAGGTGACGCGCGCCGCCGCCTTCGTCCGCCACGTTATAGCGTTCGTCCACGCCCATGGTGAAAGGGGCGTAGTGATCGAAGAAGAACGAGGTGATGTGGTCGTTGTAGACGATCAGCAAGACATCCGGCTGCTTCGCGTCCAGCCAGGTGCGCACCGGCGCGTAGGCGTCGAAGATCGGCTTCCATGCCGGATCGTCCTGCTTCTTCGCGTCGAGCGCGAAGCCGATGGTGGGCGTGTGCGAGCTGGCGATAGCGCCAATGATCCGGGCCATGCGGGGCCGTCCTTCTTTGTCGAGCATCCATTCCACTGCGGATCGGTTCCGGTGAATGCCCGAGAGCACGCCGGTCCTGCCGCTTGTGCCCCCATCCACTTTAAACTAGTTCGGGTCCATGTCGGAAATTGAAAATCGTTTGGACTTTTCGCCAAATGAACCCGCGCCGGACGAAACTGCCGTCGGCAGTGTCAGCGCCGCTTCGGTTCCGCGCTATGTGCTTTATGGAGAGACCGGCGCGCGGGCAGACTGGTTCGTCAATGTCGAGCGGCTGGACGAGCGCTGCCGCGAACGCGGCTGGGAGATCAAGCCGCACACCCATCCGCACTTCCTGCAGATCGGCGTCTGCACTGCGGCGGGGGGAGAGATCACGCTGGAAGGGCAGGGCCATCGCTTCCGGCCCGGCAGCGTCATGGTGGTGCCGCCCTACCGCATTCATGGCTTCCGCTACGAACCGGAGGCCAATGGCTGGATGCTGACGGTGGAGAAGGGCTACCTCGAAGACCTGCTGGTGCGTGCACCGGTGCTCAAGGGCCTGCTGGAGGCGCCGCGCCTGTTCGATCTGGCCGAGCCCGCGCTTGGCCGCATCGATGCGGAGTTCGTGCAATTGCGCGAGGAAATGGCAGGGCAGCGCCACGGCCGTGCCATTGCCGCCGAGATCCACTTGCAGGCCATCCTGCTGCAACTGCTGCGCCACTGCCCGGAATCGAGCACGGCCTCGCCCGCTGCCGGTTCGCGCTACGAAATCGTCGAGCGGTTCAAGGCGCTGGTGGAGGCGCGCTACCGGGAGCAGCCGCTGCTGCCGGATATGGCATCGAGGCTGGGTATCAGCGTCTCGCAGTTAAGGCTGGCCTGCAACCAGGTGACCGGCCTCTCGCCCAACGCCCTGATCCATGAGCGCACCGTGGCCGAGGCCAAGCGCTGTCTGGCCTATACCGGCATGACCATCTCGGACCTGTCGGACTGGCTGGGCTTCAGCGATGTCGCCTATTTTTCGCGCTTCTTCACGCGCAAGGTGGGCGAGACGCCCAGCGGGTTTCGCCGGGCGCAGCGGTTCGGATCGGTGGCGGTCCGGGCTTAGAGTCTGTTTGAAAAATGCCCGAAACGGCATTGTAGGGGCGGGGGAGGGAGCGGACCGATGCCGGGAAATTCGCTTTTCGTGAATTTCCAAACGGTCTCTCAGGCGGTGCAGCGCTCCTGGTCAGGGGCGTGCGCCGGTGAGCGGGAAAGTGCCGAAGGGGCCGTTGGCGTTCTCGCCGGTCATGCGTCCCTCCTTCACGGTCACGTCGTAGCTGACGGTGATCGGCATCGGCATCGAGGCCTTGCCCTGGAACTTCGCGCGGCCGTCCTTCACGGCGCCGGCGACAGCGACGGTGCCTTGCTCGGCGCTGACCTTGCCGGTCACCACGTTGCCGTTCACGGCCAGGTCCATCACCGCTTTCTGCGGGCCGACCGGGGTCTGGATGACGATGGCCCACTTGCCTGTGAAGTCCTGCGGCCTGGCCGTGCTGGCCGCCGCCGCCCTGGCCTTGTCCAGCAGCGCCTGCTTCTCGGCCGGAGCCGCCTTTGCGCGGGCGCGCAGATAGAAGCGGATGGTTTCGAGGTCGCTGTCGGAGATATCGGGGAAGGGCGGCATGCCGTTCATCTTCAGCCCGCCCTGCTTGACGATCTGCCGGAACGTCGCGGCATCGGTGATGATCGGCGAATAGCGCAGGTCCGGCGCGGCGCCGCCGCCGACCGCGTTCCAGCCGTGGCAGACGATGCAGGCCTTCATGCCGAACAGCATCGCCCCTGCCTGCGCCTTGGCAAGATCGGGCCGGAAGGCCGGGTCCTGCGGCGGCGCCGGCTCTGCATAGGCAAAGGGCGGGATCGTGTCCTTGCCGCCGAGCGCAAACGTCAGCACCCGGCGCGGCAGGCGGTAGTCGGTGCGATAGGCGGCGTTGCCGAGCGACTGCATGCCCGCCCCCTGTCCGCCCGCACCGGTGATCACGGTGACGTACTGGCGGCCGTTCATCCGGTAGGTGATCGGGGCGCCGACGATCGGGCTCTCGGTCCGGAACGACCAGAGTTCCTTGCCGGTCCCGGCATCGCGGGCGACGAACCTGCCGTCGACCTGGCCCTGGAACACCAGCCCGCCGCCGCTGGCCATGACCCCGCCGGGCCAGGTGCCGGGCAGTTCCACTTCCCAGGCCAGCGTCTGCGTGGCCGGGTTCCAGGCGCGCAGGAAGCTCTTGTGGCCGCCGGGCAGTTCGACTTCGGGAATCAGCGTCACGCCCATGCCCTTGCTGATCTCGCCGCCGCCCGCCTGGCCCTCGCCGATCAGCGCGCCCATCTCCAGAACCGGGACATAGACCAGCCCGGTCCGCGGACTGTAGGCCTGCGGCATCCACGAATGCGCGCCGGTCGGCCCGGGCCAGAGTTCGAACATGCCGGGCTTGCCGGCATAGCGGATGCCGGGGTTCTCGACCGGACGGCCGGTCTTCTTGTCGATATGATCCGCCCAGCTGACCCGGGCGATCTTCTCGGCCGAGATGAATGCGCCGGTGGCCCGGTCGATCACGTAGAAGAAGCCGTTCTTCGGTGCCTGCATCAGCACCTTGCGGTCCTTGCCGTCGATCTTCAGCGTCGCCAGCGACATGTCGGTGGTGGCGGTGCAGTCCCACTGTTCGCCGGGACAGACCTGGTAGTGCCACTTGTAGGCGCCGGTATCGGCATCGACCGCGACGATCGAGGCGAGGAACAGGTTGTCGCCGCCGCCGGGGCTGCGCAGGTTCTGGTTGTAGGGGAATCCGTTGCCGACGCCGAGGTAGATCATGTTCAGTTCGGGATCGTAGCTGAACGCGTTCCACGCCGTGCCGCCGCCGCCGCGCCGGCTGCCGTCCGGGTTCTTCCACCCGCTCGGCCATGTCTTGCGCATGACCGCTTCGGCCTTCTGGTTGACCGGCGAAACCTCGTCCCCCGGCGTGGTGAAGAAGCGCCAGACCCGCTTGCCGGTCCTGGCGTCGTAGGCGGTGACGAAACCGCGGGCCGGGCTGATGTCGGCGCCGCCGAAGCCGACGATGACCTTGCCGCCGAACACCCGCGGCGCGCCGTTCGAATTGCGCGGGGCCTGGTCGGGATAGTCGTAAGTCTTCCAGAGTTCCTTGCCGGTTTTGGCGTCGAGCGCGATCACGTAGCCGTCGGTGGTGACGAGGAAGACGCGGCCCTGGTGATCCGGGCCGGCATCATAGGCGATGCCCTTGTTGCCCCAGGACATCTGCAGGGCCGAGGTCGCGCGTTCGCGGGTGCCGCCGTCGTATTCCCAGAGCGGCTTGCCGGTAACGGCGTCGAGCGCACGGATGTGCGAATGGCCGCTGGTGAGGAACACCTTGCCCTCCGCCATCAGCGGGGTGCTGGCGGTATAGCCGGGCTCCAGGTCGTAGTGCCAGGCCAGCTTGAGATTGCCGACGGTATCGGTGTTGATCTCGTCCAGCGGGGAATAGTGGGTCTCGCCCGGGGTTCGGCCCCAGCCGGGCCACTCGTCGGGATCGGCGACCATGCCCTGTTCGATCGGCTGTGCGCCCTTGTCGCAGGCGGCCAGCGCCAGGGGCGCGAGCATGGCCAATGCCAGCCTGAGCGCTGCGGTAGCGGGACGTGCGGTCACGGCGTCTTCCCCAAGATTGTCTTGTCTTTTCGGGGCAAGGGCTATCAGCCGCCGACAGGCTTGGGAAGATTTGCTATACTATGTGTATCATATCCTGCCCGGGTCATCGCCCACGCGAACGGGGGCCACGCGAACGGGGCCATGCGAAAAGGCCCCACGCGAACGGCAACAGGCAAAGGCCCCGGCCACCCTTGCGGATGACCGGGGCCCCGGTGGCTCCATCCTCCAGGCAGGGGATGGAATCAGTGGGTGCCGGCGCCTGCCGGGATCGGGGTGCCCTGCTTCAGGTAGACCCGGTTGTCCTCGATGCGGTCGACATTGTCGAAGGCGATGAAGTGGTGGGCACCGTCCGAGCTGTCCGAACGGGTCAGCTTGATCTGGTCATGCTTCACTTCGTCGACGGTCCCGACATGCTGACCGGCGGCATCGGTAACTTCCATGTGCTCGCGAACGCGCAGCTTCTCGAACATTGCATCTCTCCTTGTTGTCGTGATGGAAGGAAAACGGCGTGACGAGGCGTCCGTTCCGGCACTTGTCGGACCGCAGCCACGGGTCATGGCTTTCGCGCTTCCACGCCGCCTGGGGATCGGGCGGCTGCGACAATTTGCGGCTTGAGCGGGGGGGCTGCCCTCGGCTTGTCATCGCCGGGCGGCACGTCGCGGCCGGTCGGAACTGACTCATCCGAACAGATTCATCGGAACTTACAGGGGAATTTCACGAGCATGCGCAAATGGCATCGTTGGCTGTCGATCTTTTTCGGCATCTTTATCCTGTGGATCGCGATCACCGGCGTGTTGAGCCAGGTCGCGGTGTTGTGGCCGAGCGGCGCCGCCGCCGAGCAGGTCGCCGCCAGCCCGCCCCCGGGCTTTGTCTGCCCCGAGGGCTGGCGCTGCATGCCGCCGCGTCCGCAGGGCGGCATGCGCTCGCTGGTCGGGCTGTTCCACCATCTCCACTCGGGCGAGAGCTTCGGGCCGGTCGGCACCGTGATCTCGGTGCTGTCGGGGCTGGCGCTGGTGTTCTTTTCGTTCTCGGGGATCTGGCTCTACATCCAGATGTGGCGTTTTCGCAGCAAGCGCGCGCTGGCGCCGCGCTGGTTCTGGAAGTGATCCGGGGCTGATCGCATCGAGGGGCGGGCGGGTACCGCCAGGACAATGCCGGTTCGGGCATTGTCCTGGCGGCCTCTCAGGGCTCGGCGCCCAGCCCGAAGGTGGCGTCCCCGCGCGGCGCGAGCAATATGCGATCGCCATCGATTCCGTCGATCTCGCTGACGGTGACGAAGGGGTGGCCGGGCTCGGCCAGCAACACTTCCTGCCCCTCGATCCGGTCGACTACGCCCAGCACTACGCCATCGGAATCGATCACGGTCATGCCCCTGCGCACGAAGCCGGATCCGGTGTGCCAGGAAGTCTCTGCATCGGTGCTCATGGGGCTCTCCCGCGCTGTTGGGGGCTGCGCAATGCCAGCAATCTGGCGCGATCCGGCGAGTCGCGCAATCGCCTCTGGTCTACCAGTGCTTGCGTCCCCATATTGGGCGAGGCGCTAGATATGCCGTTTTTAGCTGTGCAAACTTTGCGGCGACGGCTCCACTTATGACGGAATTTGAGTATCGTGGCCCCCGTCGGTTCCGCGGTGCGCTTCGGAGCCAGAAAATTCTAGCGCCACGAATGCCCGGAACGCCGTCATTGCGGCCGCCAGCAGCCGTCGGCGCGCCTGTACGAATCGCCATCGGAGTTCGCCCATGTCCCTTCTCGAAGCCCGCAAGACCTACAAGCCCTTCGAATACCCCTGGGCCTACGACTACTGGAAAAAGCAGCAGCAGCTGCACTGGCTTCCCGAGGAAGTGCCGCTGGGCGAGGATTGCCGCGACTGGGCGCAGAAGATCTCGGAGCATGAGCGCAACCTGCTCACCCAGATCTTCCGCTTCTTCACGCAGGCCGACGTGGAAGTGCAGGACTGCTACCACGAGAAGTACGCCCGCGTCTTCAAGCCCACCGAAGTCAAGATGATGCTCACCGCCTTCTCCAACATGGAGACGGTGCACATTGCCGCCTACTCGCACCTGCTTGACACCATCGGCATGCCCGAGAGCGAATACGGCATGTTCCTCGAGTACTCCGAGCTCAAGGACAAGCACGACTACCTGCAGAAGTTCGGCGTCGACAACGACGAGGACATTGCCCGCACCCTCGCCATGTTTGGCGGCTTCACCGAGGGTGTGCAGCTTTTTGCCAGCTTTGCGATGCTGATGAACTTCCCGCGCTTCAACAAGATGAAGGGCATGGGCCAGATCGTCTCGTGGTCGGTTCGCGACGAATCGCTGCACTGCGAGGGCATCATCAAGCTGTTCCACGCCTTCACCCAGGAACGCGGCTGCCTGACCAAGGCCGTGAAGGACGACATTGCCGATCAGTGCCAGACCACGATCCGCCTGGAAGACAACTTCATCGACCTCGCCTTCGAGATGGGCCCGGTCCCCGGCATGACCGCCAAGGACATCAAGCGCTACATCCGCTTCATCGCCGACTGGCGCATGGAGCAGCTGGGCCTCAAGCCGATCTACATGATCGAGGAACACCCGCTGCCCTGGCTGCAGCCGCTGCTCAACGGCGTCGAGCATGCCAACTTCTTCGAGACCCGTGCGACGGAATATTCGAAGGGCGCCACCCGCGGCGACTGGAACACCGTGTGGTCGAACTTCGACGCGCGCCGCAAGGTCAAGGCCAACGACGTCGAGCCGGTCGAGGAGCATTCCGAGCCGGACATGTTCGGCGGCACCCAGGCGGCCGAATGAGTTCCGCCGACTTCGGATAGCAAAAACCCCGCATGCGACTGGCATGCGGGGTTTTTTGTTGTCTGGGGGCGGAGCGTGCCGGGAAATTCGCTTTTCACGAATTTCCAAACGGTCGCTCAGCACCAGTCGCCGCGATAGCCTTTCCAGCGTTCGGCAAGGCCCTCGCTCACCAGCACTTCGCCAAGGCTGCGGCCGCCGCGGGTAACGACGCGCAATGCGCGGCCGTAGCGGTCGGTATCGCGCCCATCGGTCCAGGCCTGGAGCGAGAACGGGCCCTGGTTGAGCAGTTCGGTCATGCGCGCGGTTGCCCTGGCGCCGAGCTGCGCCTCGTGCGGGCAGGATGGCGTGCTGGTTTCCGGCGCGTTGATGTCGGCTATGCGGATCTTCCGGCCTTCGTACCAGAACGTGTCGCCATCGACGACACAGGTCGTGCGCCTGGCGCCGGCGCAATGGGCGAAGCGGGCGTTCTCCCGGTCGATACTGCTGGCGACCGGGGCAGGTGACGGCGCGGCGAGCGGCAGCGTTCGTGAAGAGGGGGTCAGCGACGGCAGGTCGTTCCAGAAGAACACGGCCAGGAACATCGCCAGCGCGCCGAGGATCCAGGACGGCGCAATCGGGAAGCGGCGGGTTCTCGCAGGGCCGCGTGCGGGTCGGCCACTGGCGATGGGGATCGGGTTGGAGGGGCGGCGAAACGGGTTCGGTCTAAAACGCATCAGGTCCCATATTCGCGCTGACCGGATTCGTCGAACTCTCCGCGGCAGGTGCGGATCATGCGATCGAGTTCGGCGCGGTGGAAGGCGTGGATCAGCTTGAGCCCCAGCGTGCCGTCGCGCGTCCAGCGCACGCGTGCCTCGATCGCGGCGGCGCCGTCGACCTTGATGGCAACGATATCGTCGAGTTGCAGCGTGGCCATGCGGTCTTGGGCGGCCTCGGACAGGCAGCCGAGCCGGCAGCCTTCCTGCGAAAGTTCGATCAAGAGGCCGCTGCCGATGCGGCGGCCGTCACGGTGGATCGATGCCTTGCGGCGTACGGCAAAGCGCTGGTGGGCGCTGAATCTCAAAGCTCTCACAGGCGGTGCCCCCCGGCCATTCCTGGTCGGTCAGCCTGAAGCCCTAGGGTTATCATTCGGTTACCGGGTTTCTTGTGCCCGGATTAGCGACCCGACGGGGTGTTCAGACGGTCCAACTGCCCGGATTGGGCATGGGTTGATGTTTTTGCGCGTTGAGCAGGCTCAGCACGCAGCGAACGATGACCAGCACGCCGACCGCCATCAGCACCAGCAGGCCGATCACCACGATCAGCAGCAGGCAACCGACGATCGAGCCGACAAGGCCGATCCAGAAGGTATTGATCAGGTACTGATAGTGCGAGGCTTCCCACTCCGCCTTCGCCTCCCCCCGCCAGACATAGGCGAGCACGACGCCGACGATGAGTGTCACCCCCGTTACGCAGGAGGCCAGATAGAGCAGGCTGATGATCGTCGGATGGTTGAATTCGAAACCGGAACTGGTGCTGCTGCGCTCGTCCATGGGTGCCCTCCGCGATGGCCGGGCGGAATGCTGCCTCCATTGTGCGTTTTGTGCAAGTCCTCTTTCGAAAAGGGAAAAATCGGTCGGCGCGGAGGCCTGGCTGCCACCGGGGCGATCATTGCCGGGGCGGACGCGATCGCGCTGGTCTCGCGCCGATAGGGGCTTACCCTGAGGGCAAGGGAATCGGCGGAAAGCCGGCGGATACAGGGGATTTGCGGATGTCGGTGATCGAGATCGAAACGCGCATGGGACGGCTGGCCGGGCAAAGCGTGCAGGACGGGCAGGGCGGGCTGGGCGTTTCGCGCTTCCTTGGCATTCCCTACGCCCGCGCCGGACGCTTCGCGGCGCCCGCACCGGCCGAGCCATGGCAGGGCCCGCGTGCCGCCGACCGATTCGCGCGCCGGTGTCCCCAGCAATATGGCGCCAGGGTAAGGCCGGAGATGCTGGAGGGAGAGGACTATGGCGAGGATTGCCTTCACCTCAACGTCTTCTGCCCGCAAGGCGGCACGCCCGGCCCGAAGCCGGTCATGGTCTGGATCCACGGCGGCGCCTTCATGGCGGGCAGCGCGAATTCCTATGATGCCTCCCGGCTGGCGCGCGAGGGCGACATCGTGGTCGTTACCATCAACTACCGGGTCGGCGTGCTGGGCTTCGTCAATTTCGGCGATGCGCTCGGCATTCCCGGTATCCCGTCGAACCTCGGGCTGCGCGACCAGATCGCCGCGCTCGAATGGGTGCGCGATACCATTGCCGACTTTGGCGGCGATCCGCAGCGGGTGACCATCTGCGGGCAGTCGGCGGGGTCGATGTCGGTCTCGCTGCTGATGCTGTCGCCGCGCGCGCAGGGGCTGTTTCACGGCGCGGTCATGATGTCCGGCGCCGTCAGCCTGATCCACGACCGCGAGCGCGCGATCCGCGACGGCCAGCGTTATGCCGAGGTGCTGGGCCTCGACCAGGCGAGCGAAGAGCGCCTCAGGACAATGCCTCTCGGCGACCTCATCAAGGCGCAGGCCGAAGTCGGCAAAACGTTGACCCATGCGATCCCCGCCGCCCCGTGGTACGACGGCGACATCCTGCCCGCCTCGTTTGCGCAGGCCCTGCAGACGCCGACCGCGCCGGTCCCGTTGCTGGCGGGCGCCACCCGCGACGAGATCCGGCTGTTCGACCTCATGCCGGGCGATATCCTGCCCTCGAAATGGGCCGATCTCGAAGCGCTGCTGCGCGCGCAGCTTGGCGAGGTGCAGGCCGCGCGGATCCTGGCTTGTTATCCGCGCGACCGGAAGGGACGCATCGCGCTGGGCTCCGACCTTACGTTCGTCATGCCGACCCGCCACTTTGCCGAACGCCACGCGCAAACGCAGCCGACTTGGTTCTATCGTTTCGATTATGCCCATCCGCTGGCCGGTGCCACGCACGGACTGGACCTGACGGTGTTCTGGCCATTTACAGGGCTCAAGATGGCGCTGGTGCGCGGTGGGCCGGATCGGGGGCGCCGCGCCGAACTGGGGCGGCGGATGCGCGCGCATGTCGCGCATTTCGTCCGGCATGGCGATCCGGGCGACAGCTGGCCGCGCTACGAAGAACCCTCGCGCAAGGTGCGGGTCTACGATCTGGCTGACCGGTTCGAGGAGGATCCTGAGGCAGAGCGTTATGGCGCGTGGGCCGGGCGGGACGTGGAGCCGGGGAGGGGGAAGTAGAAGAGATAAAGCAGGGGAGCATAGCCCCCCTGCACCCCCATGACCGTCTAGGGCACGCGGGCCAACTGCGTTGTGCGCCCATGGCTGCGTCGGGAGGCATTATGGCCTGCGGCAGCAAGGAGTGCGCTACGGATATGCAGGGCGTGGGCGGAGACGCTAATGGGGTCTGGGGCCTGAGGCCCCGAGATCATCCCCTTTCCTCAGTTCAATCCAAGAAACAGCCCGGCCAGCGCTGCGCTCATCAGGTTCGAAAGGCTGCCCGCGCACAGCGCCCGCACGCCGAGACGCGCGATGATCGGGCGCTGGTTGGGCGCGAGGCCGCCGGTCACCGCCATCTGGATCGCGATCGACGAGAAGTTGGCAAAGCCGCAGAGCGCAAAGGTCACGACGGCAACGGTGCGCGCGGAAAGTTCCTTCATCTGGCCAAGGTCGATGAAGGCGACAAATTCGTTGAGCACGATCTTGCTGCCGAACAGGCTGCCGGCCTGCATCGCCTCGTGCCAGTCGGGCGCGGCGAGCAGGTAGAAGACCGGGGCGAACAGATAGCCGAGCAGGCCCTGGAAGGTCACGCCGGTGAAGCCGAACAGCGCCCCGATCCAGCCGACCAGGCCATTGGCAAGCGCGATCAGCGCCACGAAGGCCAGCACCATCGCGCCGACGGCGACGGCCAGCTTCACGCCGGTCTGGGCGCCCTGCGAGGCGGCCATGATGATGTTGGCGGGCTTTTCTTCCTCGTGCTCGACCGCTTCGGGCTCGTCGACGTGGACGCCCGGAAGGTGGGTCACGTCCGCGCGGTTGAGCGCGGCGGCGGCGGCACCGGCGGGCGGCAGGGTGCCTTCATGCACGTCGGCCTCACCCTCGGTACCGTTCTCGGCAACGGGGCGCGGATCGGGCATGATCATCTTGGCCATGAAGATACCGCCCGGCGCCGACATGAAGGCGGCGGCGACGAGGTAGTCGATGCGGATGCCCATCGAGGCATAGGCGGCCAGGATCGTGCCGGCGACGCCGGCCAGGCCCACGCTCATCACGCAGAACAGCTGCGAGGGATTGAGGGCGGCGAGATAGGGGCGGATCACCAGCGGCGCCTCGCTCTGGCCCACGAAGATGTTCGAGGCGGCGCAGAGGCTTTCGACCTTGCTGATGCCGGTGATCTTTTCGAGGCCGCCACCGATCCAGCGCACCACCAGCGGCATGATCTTGAGGTAGTAGAGGATCGAGATCAGCGAGGCGAAGAAGATGATGACCGGCAGCGCCGAGATCGCGAAGGAGTGGCCGCCGATCTCCGGGCTGGCAAGCGGCCCGAACAGGAAGTCGACACCGGCATGGGCATAACCGAGCAGGCTTTCCACGCCCGCCGCGGCGCCGCCGAGCAGGTCCTTGCCGAAAGGAACATAGAGGACAAGCGCGGCAAGACCCGCCTGAAGCGCAAAGGCGGCGCCCACCACGCGCAGGCGGATGGCCTTGCGATTCGTGGACAGAAGAAAGGCGGCGGCCATGATGAGAACGATGCCGAGCAGGCTGTAGGCGACGTGCATCGTCCCCGGGTCTCCAAAAAACATGCTGAATCTGTGCGCAAACCTAGAGGCGCGCATTCGTGACGGCTAGTGCAATTGTGCCAAGCCCGTTAGAGCATCGCCATGGAACCGCAAGCCCCGGCAAGCGCGCAGTCCCGCGCGATTCTCATTCCCCGCTCGATGTTGGTCTTCACGCCCCTCTACGGCGGGCTCGTGGTCCTGGCCGGTGTGCTGGGCATCAAGATCGCCTCGCTGGGGCACTGGCCGCTGGTCGGTGACCTTGCGGTGGAGTCCGGAATCTTCGCGTTTCTGCTGCTGGTGGTGATCTCCAGCGCGGTGGCGGAGCTGCACGGCACGGTTGTCGCCAACCGGCTGGTGCGCTTTGGCTTCATCCCGCTGATCGTCTCGATGAGCCTCTTGGCGCTGGTGATCAACGTCGTTCCGCCCGCGCCGTTCTGGCAGGACCAGGAGGCCTATGCCCGCCTGCTGGGCCAGGGCGCGCGCATGCAGTTTGCAGGGCTGGTGTCCTACGGTGTGTCGCAGACGCTCAACGTCACCGTGTTCGCGCGGCTTGCCGCCGGACGCGAGGGCGGCCTGCTGATCGTCCGCGCCTGGATCGCCAGCCTGCTCAGCCAGATCGTCGACACCCTGATCTTCATCACCATCTCCTTTGCCGGCGTCTTGCCGCTCTGGCAGATCATGGAGGGGCAGATCATCTCGAAGGTCCTGCTCTCCACGATCATGGTGCCGCCGTTCATCTGGCTGTTCGTGAAGCTGGGTCGCAAGCTGGACGGTGTTTGAGCAAACCCCGCGAAATAATCGGTCTTCCGAGGCCGGAAACGGGTTTTAATTCCGCGCAAGGGGTCTAAAGCGCGCCCATGCCGAATCCTCACGATCCCGCCATGCTCTCGAAGGCCGAGACGCTCGTCGATGCGCTGCCCTACATGCAGCGTTATGCCGGTCGCACGTTTGTCGTGAAATACGGCGGCCATGCCATGGGCGATCCCGAACTCGCGCGCGATTTCGCCGAGGACGTGGTGCTGCTCAAGGCGGTGGGGATCAACCCCGTGGTCGTTCACGGCGGCGGTCCGCAGATCGGCGCCATGCTCAAGACCATGGGTGTCGAATCGCGCTTCGTGGATGGTCTGCGCGTCACCGACAAGGAGACCGCCAAGGTCGCCGAGATGGTGCTTTCGGGCGTGATCAACAAGGAAATCGTCGGCTGGATCAGCGAAGCCGGTGGCAAGGCCATGGGCATTTCCGGCAAGGACGGCGGTCTCGTCACCGCCTCCAAGGTCCAGCGCACCGCCAAGGACCCGGACAGCAATATCGAGCGCGTGGTCGACCTCGGTTTCGTGGGCGAGCCCGCGAAGATCGACACCAGCGTGATCGAGACGATCTCGGCCGCCGGCATGATCCCGGTGATCGCCCCGATCGCGCCGGGCGAGGACGGGGCGACCTACAACATCAACGCCGACACCATGGCCGGCGCCATTGCCGCCGCGCTGGGCGCCGCGCGGCTGTTCCTGCTGACCGACGTGCACGGCGTGCTCGACAAGCAGGGCGAACTGCTGACCGATCTCACGCCCGCCGATATCAAGGTACTCCAGCAGGACGGCACGATTTCCGGCGGCATGATCCCCAAGCTCGAAACCTGCGTCCATGCGGTGGAAGCGGGCTGCGAGGCGGCGGTCGTGCTTGACGGGCGGGTTTCCCATGCCATGTTGCTGGAAATATTCACGCAGGAAGGCGCCGGTACGTTGATCCGGGCCGGGTAAGAGTCTGATTGAAAATTCGCCCCAAAGGCGAATTTTGGTTCGGCACCAGCCCTCTCCCCCACCCTGCCACCCACAGGGTCCTATCGCCGGGTGGCAGGGTGGGGGAGAGGGCTGGTGCCGAACGATCCGAAACGATAGTTTCGGATCAGACCTAAGCCACCTGCAGCGGGGGGACATTCCGGCAGAAAGGCCCTTTCGATTACAATGCGTACCAGTTTCCTTCTCGCCCCGGTTCTCTCCGTTTCGGCTTTCGCGCTTCTGCTCGCGGGCTGCAGCAAGGAGCCGGACGCCCAGCCCAGCGGCGCGGCGAGCATGGAAGCGAGCGAGGCGGCTGCGGTCACCGACGATACGCCCAGCGACAGCGCGACCGCTGCGGCCAATGCCGATGCCGATGCCGTCGCCAAGCTCGACCTCGAAGCGCTGAACGAACGCCGCGATCCGGAACGCCTGCTGCGCTTCTACACCAATGCCCTGCGCGTGGGTGACTGGGCGGATGCCGCCCGCGCCTGGAGCCTCGACGCGCAGATGACCCCGGAGAAGCTGGCGAAGGAATTCGGCGGCGATGCCGGTCCGAAGATCGCGGTGGGCAAGGGCGACATGGAAGGCGCCGCCGGATCGCTCTATTACGAGGCGCCGCTGGTGATTGACTTCGCCGATGGTCGCCCTTCGCGCCGGGGCACTATTGTCCTGCGCCGCGTCAACGACGTGCCGGGGGCGAGCGCCGAGCAGCTCACCTGGCGGATCGAGCGCAGTTCCACGCTGCCGCAATAGCATGGCGTGAGGCGCGCCGGGCATTCCGGCCTTGGCCTTTGGCCCTTGGCCCTTGGTCGATGCCTATCCGTCCATCGTGGACGTGCCCTTGCCCCGGCGCCCGCCATTCGGCTATCAGCGCCTGAGAAAGTGCTGGAAAGTCCGCCGCTCGCGGGCCTGAACGCATCCCTATGGATTTCAAGGAGCCGGCGTTGCTGTTCCTCACCCTCTACCAGATAATCGACTACCTGATCAGCATCATCCTCTTTGTGGTGATCGTGCAGTTCGTGCTGGGCCTGCTGATCGCGTTCAACGTGGTCAACATGCACAACCAGTTCGTTTCTGCGGTGTGGACCGCGCTCAACGCGATCCTCGAGCCGATGCTGCGGCCGATCCGCCGGATCATGCCGAACACCTCGCCGATCGACTTCTCGCCGATGGCGCTGATCATTGGCCTGACGATCGTGCAGATCATCGTCGGCAACCTTGCAAGGGCCTATTACTGATGACGCAGGCAAGCATCATTGACGGCAAGGCCTTTGCCGAAGGCCTGCGCGCGCGGGTCGGCACCGCCGCCGTCGGCTTCGAGGCGCGCACCGGTCGCAAGCCCGGCCTCGCCGTGGTGCTGGTGGGCGAAGACCCGGCCAGCCAGGTCTATGTCCGCAACAAGGGCAAGCAGACCCTCGCCGCCGGCATGGCCAGTTTCGAACACAAGCTGCCCGCCGACACCGCCGAGGCGGACCTCCTGGCGCTGGTGCGCGAACTGAACGAGGATCCGCGCGTCGACGGCATTCTTGTCCAGCTGCCGCTGCCTGCGCACATGAACGAGCAGAAGGTGATCGCCACGATCAACCCCGACAAGGACGTGGACGGTTTCCATGTCGTCAATGTCGGGCGTCTCGCCACCGGCCTGCCGGGCTTCGTGCCCTGCACGCCGCTGGGCTGCGTGATGCTGCTGAAGGACAAGCTCGGCTCGCTCTCGGGTCTCGACGCCGTGGTGATCGGCCGCTCGAACATCGTCGGCAAGCCGATGGCGCAGCTGCTGATCGCGGAGAGCTGCACCGTCACCGTCGCCCACAGCCGCACCAGGGACCTGCCCGAGGTCGTCCGCCGCGCCGACATCGTGGTGGCCGCGGTCGGACGTCCGGAAATGGTCAAGGGTGACTGGCTGAAGCCGGGTGCCACCGTGATCGACGTGGGCATCAACCGCGTCCCCGCGGCCGAGGAAGGCAAGACCAGGCTGGTGGGCGACGTCGATTTTGCCTCGGCTTGCGAGGTCGCCGGCGCGATCACCCCGGTTCCCGGCGGCGTCGGCCCGATGACGATCGCGGTGCTGCTGCGCAACACCATTGTTGCCGCCCATCGCAACGCCGGTCTCGACTTCGACGAGAGCGCGCTTTGATCCTGCGCCGGGTTCTCGCGGGAGCAGCGGTGCTGGCGCTGGTGGCGACACCGGCGCTGGCGCGCCGCCCCGAGCGGGCGCCCGGCGTCGGCACGGCCAACCCCAGCGCGCTGATCGCGGCGGAGATCGCCTTCGCCCGTCTGGCGCGCGAGAAGGGGCAGTGGACCGCCTTTCGCGAAACCGCCGCCGAAGACGCGGTGATGTTT